>JBLHKZ010000468.1:0-3029 GCA_047618185.1 Limisphaerales bacterium | reverse complement strand
CTCTTGGCCTTGGGCTGTGCGTAAGCCGCCCCCCACAACGTCATCGAAACGACTAACGTCGTGGCGACGCCCCAAACCAGCCGTCTCATTTGTCTCTTTTCTCTCATCAGGTCAGTTGCTCCTTTATCACGCCATCCCATTTACCGTGCGCCTTCAAGATCATTTCCGCGATTTCCCGAATCGCCCCCTGCCCGCCCGGCAGTTTCGTCACGTAGTCGGCCAGTTCCCGGGCCTCAGTAAGCCCGTCGGCGACCGACACGCCAACTCCCGCGCGCCGCAACGCCCCCAGATCGAAGAGATCGTCGCCAACGTAACAGAGCTCAGACCAACTGACGCCAGCCTGGTTCAATATCTTCTCAATCGCGCCCACTTTTGCGACGGATTTCTGGTGCAAAAAATCAATCTTTAGTTCCCTCGCCCGTCGGGTTGTCGCGGGCGAAGGCCGGTGCGAGACCCAGCCGACCTTGACGCCGTTTTGCTGTAGCAGGCGCAGCCCCAATCCATCGCGAATGTGAAAGCGTTTGTGCTCGGCGTCCTTCCCGATCAACACCGTTCCATCAGTGAGCACGCCGTCGACATCACAGAGAAAAAGCCGGACTCGGGCCAATTTTGCGTTCAAGGATTTACTGATTCGAGCGGCCATGATTTTAACGGACCGCCTGGCGCACCTTGAGCAATCGCTTGAGCAAATCTCCCATCTCCGACAGCGGAACCATGTTGGGACCGTCGCTCATGGCCTGGTCCGGGTCCGGATGTGTTTCAATAAACACGCCATCGGCGCCGACCGCCACTGCGGCCTTCGCTAGGACGGGCGCAAACTCCCGTTGACCGCTGGATTTATCGCCGCCTGCGCCCGGCTGCTGCACCGAGTGCGTCGCATCAAAAACGACCGGATAGCCCATTTCGCGCATTTGCGGAATGGAGCGCATGTCCGCGACCAGATTATTGTAGCCGAAAGTCGTCCCCCGCTCCGTGAGCAGCAGCTTTTTCCCACCCATACGCTCGGCCTTCAGAACCACCTGGTTCATCTCCGCAGGCGAGAGAAATTGCCCCTTTTTGAGGTTCACAATCCGCCCGGTTTCCACGGCCGTCCGGATCAAATCCGTCTGCCGGCAGAGAAAAGCGGGGATCTGAAGCACGTCCGCCACCTCGGCGGCCTGAATGGCTTCCTCCGCCGTATGCACGTCCGTCAGCACAGGCAGCTGAAACTTCTCCTTCACCCTTTGCAAAACAGCGAGCCCCTCGGTTATGCCCGGGCCCCGGAAGGACTTGTCCGATGTGCGGTTGGCTTTGTCGTAACTCGCCTTAAAAACATAAACGATGCCCAACCGGTCGCAGATCCGCTTCATGGTTCGAGCCACCAGAAGGCACAATTCCTCGCTTTCAATCACGCATGGCCCGGCGATCGCGAAAAACGCGCGACGAGATCGCAAGCGGGGCCACAAACTGTTCGGGGACTTCAGCACGCGTGCTTTCTAACAGCCCGCCTACCCGCGGTAAAACGCAAAAGGCCCGTTCCAAACAAACTTTGAACTTTCCGCCCGCGCTTGTTATCCCAATGCGCATGGAAACGCCTGACCAACTCCGGGAACTCTTTCGCATGCAACGCGCGCTCAACAAGCGCATCGGCGTCCACACCTACGAAATGGACGAAAAGCAGAAAACCGAGTGGGTGCTGAACTATTGCCGCGCCATGAGCCAGGAGATGGCCGAACTCACCGACAGCGTTCCGTGGAAATGGTGGGCCAAGTATCAGAAATTCGACGAACAGAACGCCCGCGTGGAAGTCGTCGACCTTTTCCACTTTCTCATCAGCCTTGCCCAGGTGCTCGGAATGAGCGCCGACGATGTCTTCGAAGCCTACGTCAAAAAGAACGAAGTCAATTTCAAGCGCCAGGATTCCGGCTACACCGAAAAGGACGAAGACGATTCGAAGCATATCTGAAACGCCCCGACTCCTGGAGATCTGAGATCTGAAATTTCAAATCTCAACTTCCATTCATGAAGCCCCCAGCTCCTCCCGCAGTCAGACAGCGCGCGAAACCCGTGCCGACTGCATGGCGCGGCGATCTCAAATCGATACTCATCTCCCGAAACGAGATCCGTGATCGACTCAAGGAAATGGCCGCCGCCATCGAAGCCGACCATCAGAAACGGGACCTGGTCGTCGTCTCCGTCCTCACTGGCACAGTCCTCTTTCTCGCTGATCTAATCCGTCACATCTCCTTGCCCATGCGCCTGGATTTCATCGGCGTCTCCAGCTATCGAAACGCCACCAAGCCCGGCCAACTCGTCTTCACCAAAGAACTCGGCATCGATGTTCAGGGCCGCGACGTTCTGCTGATCGACGACATTCTCGACACCGGGCAAACCCTGCATCGCGTCATCGGCAAGCTGCGACAACTGAAACCGCGCCGTATCCGCACCTGTGTCCTGCTCAGCAAATCAGCCCGCCGCGTGAAGAAGATCAAGGCCCACTACGTCGGCTTCGAAGTGCCCGATGAATTCGTGGTCGGCTACGGCCTCGATTTTGCCGAGCGCTATCGCAACCTCCCCTTCATCGGCGTGCTCAAGCCCGAGATCTATCAGCAAGCCGCGTCCTGACGCTCGCTTTCGCCCTATTCAAAAATGCAAATCCCCGTTCAATTCTATTCCTACTTCAAGGACCTCACCGGTTGCGAGTCAGCAACCGAATCGCTCGACGACGGCGCGACGATTCAAACCCTGATGGAACGGCTTTTCGAACACTTTCCACGACTGGCGGAAATGCCCAATTCAATCCTGGTCGCTGTCGGCGTCGAATACCAACTGCGCGACTATGAACTGAGGGCGGGCGACGAGGTTTCCTTGTTCCCCCCCGTGCAGGGAGGCTGATTTCCACGGCATATGAATCGCGAATTGACCATCTCTCACGATTCGATCGACGAAGCGGCCTTGATCGCCAGCCGCGCCATGTCGAACGGCATGGGCGCGGCGATCTACTTCTCAGGCGTCGTGAGAGGAACGGAGGACGAGGATTCCATTTCCGC
>JBLHKZ010000467.1:0-3044 GCA_047618185.1 Limisphaerales bacterium | reverse complement strand
CGTCCGGCGTTTATTATTTGGCCGACGAAGCGGCGCGAAGGTCCGACGCCATGGATCCTGTATGCGCCGACCTTTGCCGAGCGACTACCCGGCAGCGCGGAGGGTTGGATGCTGAAGCAGTTTCTGGACAAGGGCATCGCCATGGCGGGCGTGGATGTGGGCGAGTCTTATGGCAATCCGGAAGGGCGGGCGACCTACAGTGCGCTGCACAAGTGGCTGGTGGAGGAACATGGTTTTACCCAGAAGGCGGTTCTGATGCCGCGGAGTCGGGGCGGATTGATGCTCTACAACTGGGGAGCTGAGAACGCGGGGAAAGTCGCTGGCATCGCGGGCATTTATCCGGTTTGCAATCTGGCGAGCTATCCCGGACTGAAGCGCGCGTGCGGCGCCTACGGGATGACGGAGGCGGAGTTGAAGGCGGCGCTGCCGGCGCATAATCCGATTGAGCGACTGAAGCCGCTGGCCGACGCGGGCGTGCCGATCTACCACATTCACGGTGACGTGGACAAAGTCGTGCCGCTGGACGCCAATTCGGGGACGGTGGCGGAGCGCTATAAAAAGCTGGGCGGGAAGATGACGTTGAAGGTCGCCAAAGGTCAGTGGCACAACATGTGGCCGGGCTTTTTCCAGGATCAGGGGCTGGTGGATTTTGTGGTGGAGGCGTTGGCGCCCAGGATACGCTAGGACAACGAGACTTTTTCCGATTAGAATGTTCAGTCACACTTGCAGATGAGTCGCCCCGTTCCAGATCTCCCCTTTACGCTTCGCGCGAGCAAAACGCAGACGGTGATCTTCCTGTTGACGTCGCTCGCGTTTGCCGCGGGCAGCTTCATGATGGTTCGTGACGGCGACGCACGCGGCTATTACGTCGGTGGATTCTTCCTCTTTTGCTCGTTGGCGCTTTGTTGCCTGCTCCATCCCCGCGCCGGCTATCTCACACTCGGCGAAAGCGGTTTCCAGTACTGTTTTTACTTTCGCAAGATCAGGGTCTCCTGGAGCCAGGTTGCGGAATTTGGTGTCACGAAACCCGGACTGGGCAAGAGAGTTGGCTGGAATTTGCTGCCGATGACGTCCCGCGACGCTGATGGATTTGAGGACGAACTGCCGAACGATTACGGCATGGCCGCCGAGGAGTTGGCGGAATGGATGGAGCAGGTGCGCGCCCGTCACGCTCCGAAGGTGTCGGACTAATCGCTGTGCTACCGTGCGGGCGAGAAGCCGTCGGATTCCGTGCCGAGGTCGTATTGCGAGCTGCGGAGGTAGGCGAGGAGGTCGGCCATTCCCTGGACGTCCAACGCCTGATGGAGGCCCTCGGGCATTAGCGACAAACCGGATGCCTGAATGCTTCCGATGTCTTCTCGCGAAACAGTCTCCTCGGCGTCGGTTCTCAGGAGGGTGATACTCGCGGCGTTCTCGGATTTAATGATGCCGGTCGCCGTTTCGCCGTTCTTTCGTGTGATTGTGTATTGCAGATAAGCAGGATCGACCTCGCGGTTGGGATCGACGATTTGGCTCAGAATCTCCTCGGGCGTTCTGTTTTTGAGAAAGGCGAGGTTGGGGCCGACTTCCTTGCCTTCGTTGTTCAGGCGATGGCAGGTCATGCAAAGCGTCTGGTAGGATTTTTGGCCGGAGTTTTCATTGCCTGCCAGGTCGAGGGATTTCTTATAGGAGTCGAAGATTTCAGCAAGTGATTGAGCGCCGGGTCGAGCGAACAGTTTGATCGCGCGTCGGCTGACGTCCGGGGAATTGTGTTTGAGGAGTCGCTTGCGGTGAATCCCGGGAATCTCGAAGGGGGCGATCGCGCCGGCCTCGATGGCGTCCAGCAGGGCGGGGACTCCATTCTTACGGGAGGCCATGCCCTCGATTATTTCGCGACGCGCAGCCCGCGCGGAGAATGCGCAGATCTTCAGCAGTTCGCGCTCAATGCCACCTCCGGTGAACTGGAGTAACGCCCGAACGGACGCGACCTGGATTCTCGAATCCACCGTAGGTCCGAACACCGCCATCAGGCGTTCGCGAGCAACGGGCGTGTCGTTCATGGCTGCGAGACGTATCGCGCGGAGATTGGCGCTGGAGTATTCCGGTTTTGATTTAAGACGTTGTCCGGCGTTTTCCCGCATTGTGGCCAATCGTAGATCTGCTGCGCGCGCCAGATCTATCTTCGGGAGACTGGTTCCGGCGCGGCGAAGCCCCTTGTCGAGCGAGAGGAACAGGATCTCCTGAAGCGAATCCGATTTCAGGTTTACGATAGTCTGGGAGATTTCAGCAAGTTCCGTTGCTTTGTTTCGCGCTCCAATTGCTTCGGTCAGAGGAGCGAGGACGAGGGAGGACGACGAAAACGAACTGAACGTTGAATCTTGAAGGAGACGCTTCGTCATGCCGGGGGCGTGGCGGCGCGGAGCTGAAAGCACGGCGGCGCGAATCCACCGGTCGCCGGTGTCGCGTCGGGCCATTCTCGCGAGGGCGTCGGTTGCGGGGCCGGTATTCTGGGAGCCAAGGGCGAAGGCGCAATGCAGCCGGACGCGAGGGTTGTTGTCGTCGGTCAATGAGATGACGGCGTCCAATACGCTTTTCGAAAGCGGTTCTCGCGAGCGGGCGATGCGCAGCGCGTTTTCACGAATGGCGGCGTGCGGCGTGATGAGCGCCTGAATGAGGTCGTTGTCTGTCAGTGAATCAAGGCCGTCGAGCGACCAAAGCGCGTTAAGGCGCCGCCGCGCGGATTCTTCCGATATACGCGCGCTGTCGGTCAGAATGGAACGCAGTTTGGAGACGATTGATTTGTCCTGCCGTTCGAAGAGGAGGCGATGGGCGGTTTCATGATGCCAGGCATTTGCGTGACCGAGCAGTTTGACCAATTCCATGGAAGTCGCGTCTGACATCTTGGGGACAGAGCGTGTCTTGAAGCCTTCGGGCGCGATGCGGAAGACGCGGCCTCGATCGCGGCCGCGTGTGAGATCGAGGACGTTCGCGACATCAAACGGAATATGCACGGCCTCGAGAATCTCGCGCGCAAGATCGATCGAATACAGCGTTCCATCCGGGGC
>JBLHKZ010000466.1:0-3062 GCA_047618185.1 Limisphaerales bacterium | reverse complement strand
GAATCGGCGACAGAAAAGGAATCGCGACGTAGGTCCCGACGCGATACGGCGTGCGCCCCGTCATCAAGCCCGTCCGCGCCGGCGAGCAGCTTGACGATGCAGAATAACAATCTGTGAAGCGCAGACCTTCGCTCGCGAAGTGGTCCAGAAGCGGGGTGTGGACATTGGGTTCGCCGTAGCACGCGAGATCGCCGTAGCCCAGATCGTCAGCCAGCACGACAACGATATTGGGCCGCGGCTCTGCCGCGCCGGCCAAGGCATTCAGCCACAAAAAACACAAAGAAACACAAAAAGAAAGGCGGCGGAACATGAGGCGCATGATGGGGGAGCGACGTGCGAATTGTCCAGCCGCGCGGAGGCTGTTTCCATCGATGAGAGGGACGCCGTCCTCGGTGTCCCATATTTCAATGAATTCAGCCGCTGCCAGAATCAATCCGTTGCATTTGGCGATGTGGCGCCTAAATATTAGTTCATGCCGCCGGAACTGATCGAAACTGCCAAATCCCTTCCGCTCGCCGAAAGGGTCGAGCTGGCGGAGGCTCTCTGGGAAAGCATCACCGCTGGTGGCTACGAACCCAAATCCACCGACGCTCAGATTGCGGAAGTTCAACGCAGATTGGCGGCCCACAAGGCCGATCCCGAATCGGTTGTCCCGTGGGAAACGTTGAAGACCGAGATGGAGGCTAAACTTCGCGAGAAAAGATGATTCGCGAAGTCGTCTTTCGCTTCATTGCTCGACTCGAATTTGACGAGGCTGCCTTGTGGTATGAGGGGAAGCAGGCGGGGCTGGGGCATGAGTTTCTGGAAGCGGTTGACGAGACGCTTCAATCGCATCGTTGTGCTTGCCGTATTCCACGGGAAACGAGACCTAAAACATCTGGAAAGTCGCGATTGAGCGGTGGTCTGTAGCGTCGTTCTATGAGCGTCTCGAGCTTTGGACTTGCCTGGAGTCGCGTCATGCTAAGCGCGCCGATTCGCTGCCCAGTTCTCGCACCTTGTCCCGGAGGGACGGAAGAAGTTAGCCGGCGGTAAATGAGCCCCGCGAATGCAGCCGCCGGCTACCATCTTGATATCCCTCCGGGACAAAATACGACGCTGCCATACCGGCCTCTAAACCTTGATTTCCCAGCCCTTGCGGTAATCGCGCTGGATGAGTTTCTTCAGGTCGGGGCGGCCTTTGATTTCCATTTTCTTGGAATTCCATTCGAGCTTCTTGCCGCTGTTGCGTTGGGCGATGACGCCTAGCAGCACGACTTCGGTGAAGGGGCCGGCGTGGTGGAAGCCGGAGAGGCCGTCGTCGACCTTGCCTTTGATCGCGTCCATCCACTCGACGTAGTTGGCGTTCTTGTCGGAAGGTCCGCCGGCGCGGTGGATGCTCGGCTTCGGCCATTCGAAGTTGTCGATCTTGGAGGAGGTCTCGACGATCCAGTTGTTGCGCTGGCGGTGGAAGAAGAGCTTGCCCTCCTCGCCGATGATCACGCTGCCGAAATCCTTGAAGCTCTTGCCTTCAAGCACCTCGGGACCGGGGTGGTTGTATTCGTTGCTGGCCTTTTTGAGGGTCCAGCTTTTGCGGTCGAACTTCGCGTCAACGTAGCCGTCGTACCAGACATATTTGAGGCCGTCTTTTGCGACGTATTGGCTGGGGCCGAATTCCCATTCGATGATGGAATTGATGGGCGGTGAAAGTTCGGTGCCGCCGTTTTGCTCTGCCTTGACGCTCTTGGGCGCGCCGGGCATGAGCGCCCAGTAGCCCATGTCCATGATGTGGCAGGCCATATCGCCGAGGGCGCCAGTGCCGTAGTTGTGCCAGCCGCGCCAGGCGAAGGGCGCGATGACTTCGTTGTAGTCCACCCAGGGCGCGGGGCCGATCCATTGCTCCCAGTCGAGCCACTCGGGCACGGGCTGTTTCTCGGGCGCCTTGGCGAATCCTTGCGGCCAGACGGGGCGATTGGTCCAGGCGTGAACTTCCTTCACCTTGCCGATGATGCCGGAGCGAATCAGCTCGATGCAGCGGCGCATGTGATCGTTCGCATGAGCCTGGTTTCCCATCTGGGTCTTGATCCCGGTTTCCTTGGCGATGCGGGTCATGGTGCGCGCCTCCCAAATGCCATGGCAAAGCGGCTTCTGACAGTAGACGTGTTTGCCCGCCTGCATCGCGAGAACGGAGGCGTGAAAGTGATGGTGGTCCGGAGTCGAGACCGTGACGGCGTCGATCTTGTCGCCCATGGCGTCGAGCATCTCGCGGTAGTCGGAATACAGGTTGGCCTCGTTGTAGCGCTCCTGCATCTCGGCCACGGATTTCAGCTTCCTGGTCGGCTTGTCGATCTTCTTGCCGACCACGACGTCCGCCAACGCGACGATATGAAAGCCCGCATAATCGGAGCCGCCGATGTCGGCCTTGCCTTTGCCGCCGGAGCCGATGCCCGCGAGGGTCGGCTTGGTGAGCTGGCCCCAGGCGTGGCTGGGAATGAATTGGAAACCGAAGGTCGCGGCGGCGGAGACGCCGGCCAGTTTGCCAAAGCTGCGACGGGAAATAGCTTTCGAGGAGGAAGTGTCTTTCTTCTGCATGACGGGAGTTTTGTTTTGGAATTAGGGTTTGTCGAGAATTGTGTCACGGGGGATGGGGAGAGCTGGCTATTCGTTGAATTCGAATATGGGACCCCGAGGACGGCGTCCGTCTCAACAGTTGAGAGTGGGAGTGAGTTGAGAGTTGAGAGATCGGCTCGGCTGTATATCGTTCGCCGCAATGAAATGCCTTCGTTTTCTGTTCGCCTGTCTGGCGCTCTTCGCCATCGCGCTGCCGTTCGAAACGCGCGCCGCCGATCGCCCGAATGTCATCCTGATCTTCATTGACGATATGGGGTGGGGGGACGTGGGCTGCTACGGCAACAAGTTCATCGATACGCCGCATATCGATCAACTCGCGAAGGATGGTGTGCGTTTTACCGATTTCTACGCGGCCGGCGCGAGCTGTTCGGCGACGCGCTGCGCGTTGCAATCCGGGCAGAACCAGGCCCGCATCGGCATCACCGAATTCATCGGCGGTCATTGGCGCCCCTTCG
>JBLHKZ010000465.1:0-3086 GCA_047618185.1 Limisphaerales bacterium | reverse complement strand
ACGGTGGACATCACGGGCGACCAATTGGTGGAGGACGACGAGACCTTCACGATCTCGCTCTCGACGCCCATGCCGGAGCGGCTGATTCTCGATGACACGACCGCGACGGGCACGATCTCAGACGACGATTCCGCGCTGTTCGATGATTTCAACGACGGCAATGACAACGGGTGGACTCACTACAATCCGTTGGGCACGGCGAGTTTTAGCGCGGTGAGCGGAGGCTATCGAATTCAGTCCGGGGCAGTGAGTCCGCTTCCGGCAAAACCTGTGCGCGCGGCTTCCGGGCACCAGGATCTGGGCAATGAACTCGACTTTGCGCTGGGTGTTGAGGTGGCATCCTGGGCGGCAGGCCTAAATCAGGGATTTGGATTGATGGGACGCACCGGGCCATTTCGCATCGTTGATTTCAGTGGGTATGCATTTCTCTATTTTCCAGGTCTGGCTCAGGCGCAGATCGTTAGGTTGGATAGAGAACTTATGACCCCGCTGGAAGTGGCGGATGTGACACTGAATCCGGCATTGGATTATTGGTTTTCGTTCTCGGGAACCGGCGACAGCTTGGAGGGGAAGATATTTCAAAAAGACGATCTGGGGACGCCGCTCGTAACCGTCAACGCGACGGACAATCGTTATCTGGGCGGCAGTTCGGGCGTTTATGTGACAGCGCATCCCTCAAATCGAGGAAGCGCGGTGGATGTGACGTTTGATAATTTTCTCGCCTCCGCCGTCATTCCGCCGCTGTTGGCGGTGGGGACGGACACTGTCAGTCAACCGGAGGGCGCGGGCGGATCGACCGTTTATGACTTTGAAGTGACGCGAGGCGGCGCTGTCGATGTCACGCTAAGCGTTGATTGGGCGGTGGGAGCCGGCGGGGCGGGCGTTGCCGACGTGAGTGATTTTGTCGGCGGATTGCCGTCGGGCACGGTCACCTTTGCCAGTGGTCAAACCAGCGCGCCGATTTCGATCTCCGTGGCCGGCGATCAGGTCGTGGAGCTTGATGAATCGTTTCAGCTTACGTTGTCGGGCGCGACGAGTCGGGCGATGATCCTCGAGGGAACGGCGGGTGGATTGATCCAGAATGACGATTCCGCGAATCTGGATCTGGGTTTTGGCGCCAACGCGCTACAGGTCCTGGAAGGTCGCGATGGCATTCGCACGGCGGTGACGGTCCTGCAGCTCAGCGCCCCGGTGGACCTCCCGGTTTCGGTCACGATTTCAACCGGGGATTTTACGGCAACGGTCGCTGACAACGACTACGTTCCCCGCTTGAGTCAGGTCGTGACTTTCGCGGCGAATGAAACGTTCCTGCCAGTAGCGATCGCGGTCAACGGCGACCGAATGGCCGAAAGCGAATTTGAAGTCTTTCAGGTGCGCGTGGACGCAATTGATGCGGGTTCGCGGTCCGTTTCCCTCGCTCAGTCGATTACGGCGATATCCATTGTGGACGACGACCTTGGCGTGAACATTTCGGGCGGACCGATTGAATTGAGCGAGGGCAGCGGAATGTCGTCCTTGGCATTCGCTTACACGGTTTCGCTGACGGCGATGCAATCGTCGCCGACCGAATTGAATTGGTCGATCGTCGGGACGGGAGCGAACAAGACCGACGCTTCGGATTTTAGCGCGGTGTCGGGCATGGTGACGATTCCGGCGGACACATTGTCCGCCCCGCTCATTGTCCCGGTGTCTGCGGATTTTAATCTGGAACCGTTGGAATCGTTTGATTTGACGGTGGGCGTTCCGCCTGCGCCTGCGACTCAATCGAGTGGAGGGGGAGGCGGCGCGAGTTCTCGTCGGATCGCTCTGCAGGGTCCGGGAGCCACGGCGACTCTCGGCGCGTCGGGCGGCCTGGATGGCTCCGGCCGGATCTTGTTGCCCGATGGTTTAGCGGCGACCGACGGCTTCGCGATCACCCTGGTGACCATCGGCGTGTTGGCCGATCATGCGTTGACGCTTCGACAGTTGCAGGACGGCTCGGCGCTGATGAATTACCAAAGCATGATCGCGAGCGGCCAGCTTGTGGAACGGTCGCAATTCTCGGTCGATTCAACCTCGGGTCATGCCGGCGCCTTTAACGGGACCTCCAGCGTGACGCCGTCGGCAATTCTGGAACGGGTTTTTCTCTTCGCCTTCAACGCGCCGATGCCGGCGGACGCGACGGCGGGCGGCATTTTTGGCCGGATCGAAAGTTGGTTCATGCCAGCGACCGCCGACGATCAGGTTTCGCTGGACGCGCGCGTTGTGGGAGAAACCTATTGGGGGCAGCTGATTCCTTCGGCATCTGTCCCTCAGACGTTCGATCTACGGATGGCCCCGTTGCCAGGTCAGCCCGGATTGTTCGATGTCGTCGGATCAACCGTGTCCGGCCGGATCGCCAACGACGATGAGATTGACGGCATCGGTCAGCCGGACATGTCCGGCGGCATCACCATCACCCACATGGGCCTGCCCAATGTGATGTATAACCTTCAGTTTTCAGATGATCTTATCACCTGGGCGACTTTCGAGAACGTGATGACCGATGGAAGCGGCATGGCCAGTTATTCGCAGCAATTGATTTCCAAGATCGGCCGGCGATTTTATCGGTTTCGACTCGGCGCGCCTTGATCGGGGAACGGCCGCGGTCGCCTCAGTTTCTCAACGATCCCAATGAATCAGAACGCATCTCAAAAAGCCTTGCCGCGCATCGCGGTTACCATGGGAGACCCGGCCGGTGTCGGTCCTGAAATTTGTCTTCGCCTGCTCGCCAACGCGGCGATGCGAGAAGTGTGCGTCCCCATCATTTTCGGCGACGCTTCGATCATGAAGCGAGTGGCCGCCGCCTGCGATTTGCCCGCGCCCGAAAAGATAATTTCCGCCGGTGATTGGCAAGGCGTATGGGCGGATATTGACGCGCCCGCGGTTTACGACATTCCGACCGAGGGGATGGACGAGGTTGAGGCGGGTGTCGTTTCCGCGGTCACCGGCCGCGCAGGATTCGTCTACGTGGAAGAGTCGATCCGCGCGGCGCTGGCCGGCGAGATTGACGCCGTGTCAACCGCGCCCTTGAACAAGGAGGCTCTGAACAATGCCGGCGTTCCCTT
>JBLHKZ010000464.1:0-3089 GCA_047618185.1 Limisphaerales bacterium | reverse complement strand
CGCATGCCCGCGCCTCCCACCTTGACGGTCGATGTCCATCCATAGCAGAGTTTCAGCATGTACAAAATCGTCGGCGGCAATCAGAAGGAATACGGTCCCGTGTCTGCCGATGAAGTTGTCGAGTGGATCGCCGAAAAGCGGGCGAACCGTCAGACCCTGGCGCTGCTCGTCGGTTCGGATTCCTGGCTCCCCCTAAGCGACTTCCCGGAATTCGCCGAAGCCTTCGACTGCCACTTCGGCCCCCTCTCCGACTCTCCGTCCACGGGCGCGCCGCCTTCGCCCGCCCCGGCCGGCACAAAGCGCGCCCTGCTCATTCCCGCAGTGTTGGTCAGTTTGTTTTGTTGTCCGATTTTTGGACCGGTGGCCGTCACCCTGGCCGCGCTGGCCGACGCCAAATGGGAACTCGGCGACAACCGCGAGGCGGTCCTCCTGACGAAACGGGCGCAGTATTGGATCTGGGTGGCATTGGGACTCGGAATCACGGCATGGCTGATTTTCTTCCTGCTCTCCGTGATTTCGGAGAAATAGCCTCTCGCAAGACGCCGCCCGATGAGTGACGCGCCCCCAACCCCGGACCCGGACCTAGTCGCCGCCCCCCGTCGACGTCGGATTTGGATAGCGGTGTTCACGGTCGGCGCGGCGGCATTTCTCACGATCTTCTTCGTTTTTGATCCCACGCAGCACAACTTCTTTCCGCGCTGCTGGCTGCACAAATCGACTGGCTTCCATTGCCCCGGTTGCGGCGGACAACGCGCGCTCCATGCGCTGGTCAATGGCGATGTCCCTCGCGCCTTCGGCCACAACTTCTTTATCATGGCGGCTCTCCCCTTCTTCGGCTGGCGTTTCGGAAGAAAACTCTGGTGGCGAATCAAGAAGGTTCCACCGCAACTGACTCAGCCTCAGAAGCCCATCATGACGTTGACCGTGGTCGTCGCCGTGATCGTGTTTGGCATTATTCGCAATCTCCCGATGGAGCCCTTTTCCCTGCTCGCGCCCTGAGCCCGATGAAATTCTCACTCGTTCCCGGTTTCAGGAAACTCGACAAGTCGAAGGTCACGGCGCTGATTCTGGTGAACCAGCTCGTCACCCCCGGCGCCGGCTCACTGATCGCCGGCCGCTGGGTCGGCTATCCGCAACTGGCGCTGGCGACGACGGGCACTCTCTTCATCTGCCTGTTCTTCTTCGGATTCATGGCCGATCTTTGGAAGCTCGGCGAGATTCCTGATGACTTTGGCCGATACGGAACCCTGGGAAAAATCGGAGTTATTACCTTCGCGATTTCGTGGTTTTGGACATTAATCACCAGCATCTCCATGTTTCGCGAAGCCGCGCGCAAGAAAGCCGCCGCAGGCGCGAATCCAACCGCCGCCGAAACGACTTCCAGCCCTGAAGATAACCCCCCTCCTGAATGATCAACCCGGCAGGCGTTCCAGAATCTCCGCGGCCGTCATGCCGCGAACTGCGACCACCTTGCCGCGCGAAGTCCGCCCGCCCACCAGACGGATCGAGCCTTTCGCGCAACCAAGTTGTTTGGCGAGCAGCTTGATTACCGCCTCGTTGGCCGCCGAATCGACAGGCGGCGCGGTGACCCGGATCTTCAACACATCGCCCGTCGCTGGCCCGATCTCGTTGCCCCGCGCCCGAGGTTGAACCTTGAGAAAAAGACGCGTTCCCTCCGGACGCTCGCTGAGAAAGCCGACAGCGGCATTCACAGTTTCTTGATCTCCTTCCACAACGGCTTCAAATCCTCATCCCGCAGCGCCATGTTCTTGATGCTGTTGGCTTGATTCTTGAACAACTCGGGTCTGAGATTCTCCGTCCGTATCGCCTGCGTCTCTTCAATCTTCAACGCCTTTCCCAACCATTCGCGCGCATCTTCAAGCCGATTCATCTGGCTGGCGTAGCAGGCAAGATTGTAGGGAATGACCGGCTCCTCGGGAAATTTCTCATACGCCGGCAGGAGCGCTTTCCAGGAAGCTTCCAGGCCGCCGCCTTCAGCCCGCCGCAACGCGTAAGAATAATGAATCCAAGCCTGCGGCCGATCCGGCGCGATCTTTTTCAACGATTTCGCCGTCGCGGCGGCGGCGATCCAATCCTCCCTCCTCGATAGCAACACCCAGACAAATTCAAGCACATCGGGATGTCGGGTGGCGGGACGGGTGAGTCGCTTGATCTCGATCTCGGCCTCCTCGAGGTTGCCCAGCCCAAGCCACCCCAAGGCCGCCGATAAAACGTGGGAATCGGGTGGTTCCAGCGAAGCCATTTCTAAAGGCTAACCAATCGCTTCGATTTCACAAAGCGCGAATCCTCAACAATTCCTTCCTGCTTCCAGCCAGCGGCCGCCCGATCGATCTTGCGATAACGCGGCAAAATTCATTTGATGCGCGCATGCATCCGATTCTTGAGCACAACCGCCGCGCCTGGGACGAACGCGTGCGCCAACGCCGGCGCCACACCCGCATCGTCACCGACAAGGAACTGGCCGATCCCTTGCGCGCGGTCGATTCCGACGGCTGGCTCGGCGGCGACATCACCGGCAAGCGCGTGTTGTGCCTCGCCGCCGGAGGCGGTCTGCAAAGCATTCTCTACGCCGCCGCGGGCGGGTGCGTGACGGTCGTCGACCTGAGCGAGGAAATGCTGGAACTGGATCGCCAGGTCGCCGCCGAACGCGGCGTTCAAGTCACGCCGGTGCGCGCCTCGATGGACGATCTTTCCGCGCTGGGCGACGCTATTTTCGACATCGTCATCCAGCCGGTCAGCACCTGCTACGTGCCGCACGTGTCCCTAGTGTATCTGGAGATTGCCCGATTGATGGAAACCGGCGGCCTCTATATCAGTCAGCACAAACAGCCCATCAGTCTACAAACTGCGGCCCTCCCCTCACCCGAGGGCTACACAATCTCGGAATCCTATTACCGGACCGAGGCGCTCCCCGATGCCGGCCCCGGACTGTCGCACCGCGAATCGGGAACGATGGAATTCATTCATCGCTGGAGCCAATTGATCGGAGACCTGTGTCATGCCGGCTTTGCAATCGAAGACCTGACCGAGCCGGAGCATTTTAATCCCGTGGCCCAGCGAGGAACCGC
>JBLHKZ010000463.1:0-3094 GCA_047618185.1 Limisphaerales bacterium | reverse complement strand
AATTCCGGACCGTGAAGGACGGTTTGCTCAGCGACCGCCAACTCGCCATCGGCGTTTTGATCCGCCGCGGTGTTGTGGTTGCGATCGTAGTTCGGAAAATCCGAACTCGTGACGTCCAGTCGAATGCGATGGCCGGGTTTGAAAAAATTCGACGTCGGCCGCAGCTTGATGACGAACTCATAGGGCGCGCCCGGTTTTAAGAGTTCCGCCTTCGCCAACGAATGACGAAATCGCGCCCGGACCATTCCCGACGCGACGTCCCGCGCGACGCCATCGGGCGCCACATCAATCAATCTCGCAAAGAAATCGGTGTCCGGCGTGGACGACGACGCATGCAGCGTCACTTCCGGGTATCCGGTCACCTCGACTCCTTCCTTCAAAGGCTCCGTCTGATAAACTAGGATATCCCGGCGCTTCGCCAGCGGCGCCTGATCCGCCGGCACCGTGAATTGCGCCTTGGTCCAAAGCGTGGGGACTGGATCACGCGGGTCGTAATGGTAACGATCGAAGGCGCCGGCCCCGGAAGCCTGACGAAGCAATCGGCCGTCGCCCGCGGGTGTGTTGGCGTTCCCGCCGCTCGAGAGGTAGAGCTCCGTTTTCACCGCCCGGTTCAACGGCCACTCCTGCTCCGCGCGCCAGACATTCGCGCCCATGACAAAGATTCGGACCGGAGGCTCTTTCTCGATGCCGTTGTCCGCGCCTTTGAGCCAATGATCGAACCAACGAATCTCCTCCCTGAAGACATTGAACGGAGCCGTCTTGCCAAAATCGACATCGCCCACCTTTCGCCCGCCGCGCCCGGTGTGGCTCCAAGGTCCGATAATCAGCCGTTGACGCTCCCGCGCAATCTTCGTCTTCCCCTCCACGACCATGCGCCGATGCAGATCGATCGAGCCGTTGCAGTGATCGAACCAGCCAACGACATCGAAGTTCGCGACTTCGGTTTCGGGGCAGCCATCCAACAGTCGCCAGGGATCGACGTGCGGATTGCGCAGCCACTGCTTGACCGCCCCGGCTTCCGTTCCAAACAGGCTGTCCGGAAGCTCGTTCCACGGCAGGAACGAAAGCAATTCATCCTCCTTGCCGGCCATCCAAAGCTTAACCGCCTCAGCGCGTGAATGCGGCTTCTCCGTATTGGCGCGTTTTCGCATATCCGGCGACATCGTGCGATACCACCAGTTCAAGCGCCTGCCGGGACGGATCGTGCCCGGCCCTTCCAGATCGGTCATTCGCGCGGGGATGGATTGCGCGGACATGACCGCGAGCGACGGCGGCCGCAAGGCTGCCAGTCGCCATTGCAGAAAGGCGTTGTAGGACGCGCCGTAGGTTCCCACCTTGCCCGTGGATCCGGGCAACTTCGCCGCCCACTCGACCGTGTCATAGCCATCTGCGGCATCGTGCGTCTTCAGCCTCACAAACGACTCATAAACTCCGTCCGACGCGTAGCGGCCCCGGGCATCCTGCGTCACCACAATGTATCCGGCTTTCGCGTAGCGCGATCCGTTGGATTTGCCGTACGGCGTGCGCAGGACCAGAACGGGGTAAGGCCCCCCTTCAGTCGGTCGGAAAACATCCGCGCGCAAAATCGTGCCGTCGCGCATCGGCACGGCGACATTATGCTCGATCAGAACGTCGGGGTCTTGGGCAGAAAGGAGTGGGACAAAAAAACCAAACGACGCCACTGCGGTGAACAGCAGTAGAACCCAGGCGGAACTGCCTCCGCCATCGACACCGACCCACCGGTTGCCTGAGTAAGTCATCGCAGCTTCAGCGCCACGATTTGCCGCGCGTCACGTGCGTAAAGCACGCCATCGACATAGGCGGGATGGCTGTGAGTCTTCCCGCAAGCCTGAATACGCCCAAGCTCCTCGTATTTCTCCGGGTTGGCCTTGATCAGCAGCAACTCGCCCGTCGAGTTCAACGCCAGCAACTTGTCGCCCACCACGATGATTGACGCGTAATCCGGAAAGGCCCGCGACTGATTCCATTTTTCCTCGCCGGTTTCAAAATCCACACAAACGAAATCCGTGCTCTTCCCGGCAGTCGTGCCCAGGCCGTAGAGATGTCCGCCGACCAGTACCGGAGTCGCGAGCATGGTTTTGACCTTGGCATTGGTCCAGGCGTTCTCTGCTTTCCCGCGACCGTTGACGCGCGTCTTGATCTGCCCCTGATTATGAGACGAGACCCAGACCGAATCGTCGGTCAATATCGGCGTCACCGTATGTCGTTTCGCGCCCGTCTTAATCGGAAAGCGAAATAGAATATCGCCACTCGCGGCATCGGCGCCGACCAGCGCATCGGCATTGTAATGAATCACATGATCGACGCCGCCGAGCTTGCCGGCCATCAATGACGAATAGGCGGAACGATCGTTCCCCGCCTGCCAGAGCTTTTTGCCCGTGAACTTGTTAAACGCGACCAGCGTGGCTCCTTGGGGATCGCCCACTCCCGCGAAAATCCGATCGCCGAGAATCGCTGGAGCGCCGTTATTTCCGTGACGCTGCGCCGCGGTTCCTTTCGACGCCGGATTACCCTTCTTGTTGCCAAACCAGGTCGCCCCAAAATCCTTCTCGAAATCGACCGCCCATAGCACGCTCCCGTCCTTCATCGACAGACAGGCCAACTTGCCCCGACCCGACTGCACATAAAGGCGATCGCCGTCGACGGTCGCGGTCGATCGCGGACCCTGACCGAAGTTGCCATACTCCGCGGGATTGGGATCGTAAGTCTTGCGCCAGATTTCCTTGCGGGTCTTGAGATCGACCTGGTGGGCGATCTCCTTGCCCTCGACCTGATCGGTGTAAACGAGCTTTCCGCCCACGATCAGCGGCCCAGAGTGACCCTCCCCAACGCGCATGCGCCAAAGGATCTCAGGATCGCGTGGAAGAGCCCTTAGCTCGGATGTTTCCGAGGATGCAATGCCGTCTCGCGTCGGACCGCGCCATTGCGGCCAATCGCCAGCCAGAGCCAGAGTCGGAAAAACGCCGCAAAGCGCGAGGATTTGGCAGATTCTGAGGTGAGTTGCTTTCATTAGTTGGGCGTGACTGGAAGGCGTGAAACAGCCTCCAATTCAATCTGTGTTGGAAAAATCAGG
>JBLHKZ010000462.1:0-3113 GCA_047618185.1 Limisphaerales bacterium | reverse complement strand
ACAATCGATACCTCGCCATCGGCTCCGACCTGGTCCGCATTTGGAACACTGAAACACGGGAGTTTCTGAAGCTGACCTACGCGCACCCGTCCCCCGTGCATTCGCTCGTCTTCAAACGCCAGGGCAATCGCCTCGCGACTGCCACCGAAGCGGGCAAGGCACAGGTGTTCCGGGTGGGCCCGGGTGAAACCGACGACAAACCGCTCTTCGATCCGGTCCCCCATGCCCCCAGCCAATACTCAGCGCCGCAATTCTTCGATCTCGTCCGCAGCCTTGTCACCATCGGCGACATCTCGCCGTAGGCGGGCACAACGGACCCCAAGTCTGACTGCCCGGAAGCCAGCAATCGAGTTACGCCGGCCGACGGATCCTTGTTGACCGAGCCCCTGCCGCACTCGGAGCAGGTTCGTTTCTGCGACTTCGCGACCGACAATCAACACCTCGTGACGGCTCAGTAAAAGCCGGCTGGCTTCCGGCGCGCCGCGTCCGCACAACGTAAACTGATCCGACATCATCGCGCACGATCCGGAACAAATTTGATCGACGGCGTTTGATTTCGACTCCCGCCACGTCCACCAGTTTTTATTGGTGTTTCTTTTCGGGCGCTGCCCCGTCCGTTGGATTGCGTTTGGCCGGAAATCTGACAGGCTTTCCTCCGTGATGGCCCAACCTATTCTCTTCCTTGGAGCAACGTAATGGCGGCGCTCCTTTCCAACTTGATCGGCGGCGAACGGATCGATTCCTCGTCCACCGCCTCTTCACCCGTGCGCAATCCGTCAACCGGTGAAATTCTCGCGGAGACCCCGCTTTCGAATGCGGCGGATGTCGACCAGGCGGTCGAGGCCGCCCGCGAGGCGTTCTCGTCCTGGAGCCAATCCACAGCAGCGCGGCGCACGGAGATTCTGTTCCGATACAAGGAACTTCTCGAAGCCCATTTCGAAGAACTGGCGCGGTTGCTTGTTCGCGAGAATGGGAAGACCTTTCCCGAGGCACAGGGCGATGTTCGACGCGGCATCGAGGTCGTGGAATTCGCCTGCGGTCGCAATCATTTGCTCAAGGGCGAATCACTTCCTCAATTGGCCGAGGGCATGGATGGCGTCACTTCGCTGGAACCCCTCGGTGTCTGCGCCGGGATCACTCCATTCAATTTTCCCGCCATGGTTCCGATGTGGATGTATCCGCTCGCCATCGCCTGCGGCAACACCTTCATTCTCAAGCCCAGCGAGAAGGTTCCCTTGACCGCGATTCGCCTCGCCGAACTTTTCACGGAGGCCGGGCTGCCCGGCGGCGTTCTGAATATCGTGCACGGCGGTCGGGAGGTCGTGGACGCCCTGTGCGTTCATCCGGGCATCGCCGCGGTCAGCTTCGTCGGTTCGTCGCCGGTGGCAAAGCACGTCCACACGCTGGCCTCGGCGCACGGAAAGCGAGTTCAGGCGGCCGGCGGCGCCAAGAATGTTCTCCTCGTCATGCCGGACGCCGCGCCTGACTCGACTCTGCGCGCAATCATGGGCGCCGCCTACGGATGCGCAGGGCAACGCTGCATGGCCGGTTCGGTGGTCATGGGCGTCGGCGAAGCCGCTGACGGCGTGCGCGACAAGATCGCCGGCGCCATCGACGGGATGAAGCTGCTCGCGACTCACGAACACGATGAGAGCGACATGGGGCCGGTTATCGACGCGTCGGCCAGAGATCGCCTGTTCGCCGCCATCGGCGACGCGGCCGAAGAGGGCGCCGCCCTGGTGCGCGACGGCCGTGAAAACCTGCCCGGTTCCGACGGTTACTTTGTCGGCCCAACCCTGCTCGACAACGTCGGCATGGACATGAAGATTTCGCGCTCCGAACTCTTTGGCCCCGTGCTTTCCCTGACCCGGCCCGGCTCGTTGGACGAAGCCATTGAATGGATCAACAGCACGGGCTACGGCAACGGCGCCGTCATCTTCACCGGAAACGGAGCCGCCGCTCGACAATTTTCCCGAGGCGTCAACTGCGGTATGATCGGCGTGAACGTCGGCATTCCGGCGCCCATGTCGATCTTTGCCTTCTCCGGCTGGAACGACTCCTTCTACGGCGACCTGCACGTCCAGGGCATGGAGGGAATCAAATTCTACACTCGACAGAAAGTCGTCTTCTCCCGCTGGGACGACGCCTACGCCCGACACCAGGGCTGGTGAATCAAACGAAAACAAAATGACCGCCAGATCTCATCGGTTCGACGTTCCTTCAATCATTGTCACCGGCGGGGGATCACGGGGGAAGATCGGCGAGATCGCCCAGGAACTCGGAGCCTCTCGCGTCCTGCTCGTCACCGATCCTGGCGTCGTTGAATTGGGATTCGTCAGCGAAATCGAATCCATTCTGATCGAAGCCGGATGTGAAGTGAAAGTCTTCGACGATGTTCAGCCCGATCCGACTGACCTGAATGTCGCCGCTGGCGTAAAGGCGCTTCAGGAGGTGGACGCCGATCTTGTCGTCGCCCTCGGCGGGGGCTCACCGATCGACACCGCCAAAGTGATCGCGATCCGACCGGCAAATCCCGAGCCGCTCTCTGAATTCATGGGCCTGCACAAGATCGGTCGCCCGGGCATTCCGTTGGTCGCAATTCCCACCACCGCCGGGACAGGCAGCGAAGCGACCAAGGTTGCGGTCATCACCGACACCGAACGGGAAATTAAAATGATGATGCTGAGCGCGCCGTTGCTGCCGCGAGCGGCGATCGTCGACTATGAACTTTCGCTCTCCATGCCCAAAGGACTGACCGCGGCCGTCGGCGTCGACACACTCACGCATGGCATGGAGGCCTTCGTCTCGCAGAAGAGCAACGCCATGTCCGACCCCCTGGCGCTGTCCTGTGTCAGTCTGGTCGGACAGAATCTCCAACGCGCCTGGGAAACGCCCAATGACAAGAAGGCCCGCGCAGGCATGCTGCTCGCGGCCTGCCAGGGCGGCATGGCCTTCTCGAACAGCAGCGTCTGTCTCGTCCATGGAATGAGCCGTCCGATCGGCGCCGTCTTTCATCTCCCACACGGATTGTCCAACGCGATCCTGCTGCCCACGATCACTGAGTATTCCTGGCCATCGGCGCCCGAACGCTATGCGACCGTGGCCCGGAATCT
>JBLHKZ010000461.1:0-3135 GCA_047618185.1 Limisphaerales bacterium | reverse complement strand
TGCAATCGCAACGATCTGAACACCCTTCAGGCAATCTTCAGCAACGAGGAGTAAATCGTCGGCGACCACGGTCCTTGGCGCTACGCTCGACGCGAGTGCTCACCGAAACTGACATCCAGCAATTGCGCGACGTGGCCTGGGAATCGATCCACTACGGCGTCAGCAATGGGCGCAGCGTCATCAGCGTCGACCCGACCAAATACTCGCCAGCGCTCCAAGAGCGCGCCTCCAGCTTTGTGACCCTTCGGGCGGGCGCCGCCCTGCGAGGCTGTATGGGCCGACTTGAAGCGGAAACGAGCCTCATCGAAGACGTTGCCCGAAACGCAAACAACGCCGCGTTTCACGACCCGCGCTTTGATCCCGTTCACCCGGAGGAGATCGACGGCCTCGATCTGAAACTCTCAGTTCTTTCGAAACCCGAGCCGTTTCCTGTCGAGTCTGAAGCGGAGCTGTTGGAAAGAATTCGACCGGGAGTCGACGGCATCATCCTCAAATCCGGAAGCCGGAAAGCGACGTTTCTCCCGGCGGTCTGGGAAATGCTTTCCACGCCCCTCGAATTTATTGCCCAACTCAAGCGCAAAGCCGGCCTGCCTGAGGACTACTGGTCCGACAACATCGAGATCCAGCGCTACCGTGCGGATGAGTATTGATCCGAAGAACTATTCACCACAGATAGACACAGATGAACACGGATAGAAATACAGCAGGATCCAGTAGTGGCGGGCGACGTTGGGGTAAACGTTATCCGGCATGATCGGCCGCCGCCACGTCGTCCCCGAACCCGGCCCGCCAGTAGAACTCATAGACGCCGTCATCCTTCCTGCCCGCCAAACCCTCGTGACACGATCGTCCGACGGCATCTCATCGTCCTCGTGCAAATGCCCATACAATTCGACAATCGCATCCAGATCCTCCTCAACCGCGTCGCTGATCATGTTCGCCTTTCGATTCTCAGCGCCTCGACTCGCGCACGCGGATTGAGATGCGCGGCTCGAAGAGCCAGGTCCCTTTGCATTCCGGGCAACGCGAGGGTTTGCTGAGTTTTTCGGGCGAAAAGACGAAATCGCATTTCCGGCATTTGGCGGGGATGACGGCCTCTTCGTACTCCGTATACTTCAGACTTTTGAAAAGATGAACTAGATCGTCTTCAATCGTCTTGGTCGGCGCCTTCACGTGTCGGCGCACGTCATTCAGCGACATCGGCGTGTCGAGGAGCAGATCAATCAGGTCTTTGCGTAATATCGTTTTCAAGAGATTGGGACTGTTCCACGCATTCAACGTTTCCGCAAACGGCAGTCGCAGGACTCAAATTGGTTGGGCGCATGTCAAAAGACGTTCGAAATAGAATGGCGCGGAAAAAGCGGCCCCTGCTTGTGCGGACTGTCGGGGTGAATCTGGCACCAGAGGTAACGTTCGAGTCCGGAGCTATACGTCACCCCGCCGCGATAACACATTCCCTTGTGCTCGAAGACTGGTTTACGCGCCGCTATGTCATTCATCCAGTTTGCCGCGCCTCCGGCATCCAGCCCCCCGAAGAACTGATAGGCGTTCCGTTCACGAATCCGCTTCTTCACGAACCGAGCGAGAACCATGAAATCGGCTGCGTCGCAGGCGGAATCCGATTCCTGCGAATAGATGTAGACGAACCCATCGCGCGCGCCTTCGTAGTTATTGCCTAAGTTCAGAAAGGTGGGGCATCCAAAGCTCGTTTCAAATTTCCAGTCGGCCCAAGCTCAGCTTCTCGGCAACCTTCGGCTCGAATCCCCAGCCATCTCCGTATGCCGCTCAGGGCTGCGAGACAGAGAATTGAAACGGCGAGTTTCATGCCACTAATTTGGTTGAGAGACTTTCCGGCGTTCGAACGGAATAATGCGCCCTCGGCTAAACGTGGTCCTTGATGTGGAGCCAGGTGTGCACGTGGGGCTTGCCGCGGAAATACCAGACCATGTTCGGCCCTTCGATTTGAAACACGTCCCAGATCTCGTCCTTACCCATGTTCTCGTCTTTGTAAAAGGAAAGGTGGAGATTATCGAATCCGCTCTTGTCGATGAGTTTCAGGGATTCGTCGCGGTCTTCCTTGCGGAATGGCTTGACCATATCGCGCATCACTTTGCGGACGTGATCCTTCTGGTCGGAGCTGAGATCGGTCATACGGATGCCCGCCAGGCCCTCAGTCTTGCCGGTCAATTCCACGGTCTTCGCCTTGTGTTCGCCGCGTGATTTCCCGAGCAAGGCAGCCTTGCGCTGTTTGCCGTCCATCATCTGGTAAACCTCGTTGGCGCGTTTGGCCTGGAACCAATAAACATTGCCTTCGTGTTTGGGGGATTCATTGAAATCGCCAGCGGCATGCCCGTAGAAGATCGGCCCGCCGAAGGCTGTGCCCTTTTCCGAATCGCCATCGCATCGACGTGTCACATGCCGGCCAGTGAAGACAAACTCAAACTTCCCGGTGTCCGGCTTGCCGAACAGCGCGACGGAGCAGCTGCCAAACCCGCCCTGGCCAGCGTCATGCTCGACCTGGCCCATGACTTTGTCCGCGTATTCCTCACTGTGGATCTTCATGAAGATCTCGCGAATCATCGCCTGCTGGTCTTTGTTGAAGTCCCGCACGCGATGGTTCTTCAGAATGTACCAGTTGTTATTGATATCGGATTGGAGCTTGTGATTGTAAGGGAAACAAACCTCTCCCCGCTTTTCCTCGCTTAGACTGCCATAAAGCGTTTTGACGAGCGTTTCGGCCTGGGGCGTTTTGGCTTCTTTTGCGGCCGAGGAGTAAGTCACTGCCCCGAATGGAAGCACAGCGGTCGCGGCGGCGGCCACCGAAGATTTTTTCAGAAAGTTGCGACGGGAAACTGGCGGGCAACAATCGAACGAATCGGAGTCAGTTTTTTTCTTCATGGATCGGAAGTTAATGTTCTGGTCGGCGTGTGTCACGTGAATTGAATGGGCGCTAGCCGACCAACTCCTGTCATCAGGGCAAAAGTCATGCCGGATGGCGGGGTTTCTGAAAAATTGCCATTCTTCTATTTACTGGCCTTTTGCAAAATTTCGATATCCTTGAACCAGACGTCCACATCCTGCCCGCCGTGCACCTGCATCGCCAGAAATCCTTTCAACCGCCCAGGGTCGTTCTTC
>JBLHKZ010000460.1:0-3137 GCA_047618185.1 Limisphaerales bacterium | reverse complement strand
GTCCGACTGGCAACCGCCCTTTCCACAGCCGGCCCGAAGGATGTCCTTCTCAACAATGTGCGGAAACGCTGGCGCGAAATCGGAGCCGACGAAACGGCTACGTTGGCTTCCGAGATTCGCGGCTGGCTGGATCAATTGTGGCGCTTCGACACAATCGGACAGCTTGGACGCGTTCGCCCGTGGCAAGCGCCAACGACTCCTCTGGTCGAATCCCGCGATTTCAACATCGCGCTCAAGGCGCCTTCGAGCGGTGACGATCCGATTCTCCATCTTTTCGCAGGATCGGCGGGCGACGGTTCTGACTCCGATGTCGTGGTCTGGCGCCAACCCCGGATCGCTCGCCAGGGCAAACCTGATGTCATGTTGCGCGATGTGCGCGGCGGAGTAGCCGTTCTCAGAGCCAAGGCGCCCCGAGTCATGGCCGACACGGAACGGTATCTGGCCGCTATGTTCGAGCTGCGCGCGAATGCCGACGCGTCCTTCGCCGAAGTCGCCGGGAAGCGGGAGGTCGAGCCGGCGTTTCTCCGCGCGTGGCTTGAAACATTCGGCATCGTTAGCGACGGCAGTCCGATGATTTCCGAATACCTGCACTCCCGACTCAATGGCGTCGGGGGATACAGCGAGGTGAAAGGCTGGGATGTCCCCGGTCAATCCGCCCTGTCCCTAGTCGCCAACTCGTCGGACCAATTGCGCAAAGTTCCCGGCGACATTCGACCGGGAACGATCGCCGTGCATCCGCGGCCCGAGCGTTGGGTCGCGGCCGGGTGGCTAAGCCCGATCGATGGCGAGGCGCGCATCGTTCCTTCGGTCAGGGACGCCCACAATGCCTGCGGCAACGGAGTGAGCTGGAAGCTTGAACATCGGCGCGGCGCGAGCCGGCGCATCCTGGCCGAAGGCAATGTCGATCTGGGCAAGATCGCGACCATCGAGCCAATCGCCCAACTCAGCCTTCGAAAGGGCGACCTCGTTTCGCTCGTGATCTACGCGCGTGATCGAAGCCACGCATGCGATCTCACGGAAATCGACCTCGCGATCGAACCCCTCGGGGAGGCCGACCGTGCATGGTCCCTATCCCGGGATTGCGCCGCCGATATCCACGCCGGCAATCCGCACGCCGATCGTTTTGGGAACCAGGGCGTATGGCATTTCTACACCGGGCTGGATGACGCAGGATCCGCTGCTGCTTCGATCATCCCCGCAGGTTCGCAACTGGACAAGTGGATGAACGCAAAGGACGCCGGACAAGCAGCGGGAATCGCCAGGAACGTGGCGCGCCTGCTCGCGCCTTCGCCGTTGAGCCTCAAGGAATTCATGGCGGCAAATCCGGAATTCTCCGAAGCGGACAAAACGGTTCGCGCCCGCATCGTTTCACTTCACGGCCCGCTCTTTTCCCGAATCGATCTGGCCGAGATGGCGGCTCAGGCAACGCCGGAGCAGGTCAAGCGATCGGAGTTCGGACTCGATCCGGCGCTGTTCGACGCGCAGGGAAATCTCCAGGTTCAAGCGCCACAAGTGGTGTCATTCAAGCTGCCAGCCGGCCTCTTTGTCTCCGGCGCCTTTCGGACAACCGGCGCTCTGCATGACAAGGATGGCCTGGACGGAAGCGTTCAGTTGGACGTCGCCACGTCGGCGCCTGGCGACCCCGACAGTCTGCGCGCCCGACTGCCGGTCATTGCGCGCAAGGGCGGCGGCGCTGCGAAGCGCTTGGAAGATTCGTTCGCGGCGTTTCGCGAACTGTTCCCCGCGGCGCTCTGCTTCACACGAATTGTTCCGGCGGACGAAGTGGTGACGATGCTGATGTTCTATCGGGAGGACGCGCAGCTTGCGCGGTTGATGCTCACCGACGAGGAGAAGGCTGAGCTCGATCGCCTGTGGGACGAGCTCGAGTTCGTCAGCGGCGAGCCTCGACGTCTGGTCACCGCCTATGAACAGCTTTGGCAATTTGCGACACAGGGCGGCGATCCGAAGAAGTTCGAGCCCTTCGAGGCGGGCATCCGCGCCGACGCCGCAAAATATGAATCTCGATTGATCGAGACGGAGCCCGTTCATCTGGACGCGCTGATCGCTTTTGCGGACAAAGCCTGGCGACGACCGTTGAAGCCCGCTGAGTCTCACGGACTACGCACGCTTTACCGCAAACTGAGGAGCGACGACATGCCGCATGGGGAGGCGTTTCGTTTGACTCTGGCTCGCATCCTGACATCGCCGGCATTTCTGTTCAAAGCCGAGACGCCCGCGCCTGGAACCAAGGCTGCGCCGGTGAACGCTCACGAGCTGGCCACACGACTCAGCTACTTTCTCTGGTCCTCCACGCCCGACGCGGCGCTGCGCGAAGCGGCCGCTTCCGGCGCTTTGCTGAAGGACGATGAGCTGATCGTCCAGACCCGCCGCCTGCTCCGCGACCCGCGCGCGCGTCGCCTGGCGATCGAATTCGTCTGCCAATGGCTGCACCTGCGCGGCTTCGACGAGCTCGATGAGAAGAGCGAGCGCAAGTTCCCCGAGTTCGCGAAACTCAAGGGCCCGATGTATGAGGAAACGATCCGTTTCTTCACGGACTTGATTCAAAACGACCGCTCCCTGCTTTCGATCCTGGATGCCGATCACACCTTCGTGAATGACACGCTGGCCGCGCACTATGGTTTCGTCGTAACTGACGAACCCAATTCGAAATGGCGGCGCGTAGGCGGACTCCGCGACAAAGGTCGCGGCGGCATCCTCGCTCAGGCGTCGACTCTCGCCCGCCAGTCCGGCGCATCCCGCACTAGCCCCATCCTGCGCGGCAACTGGATCGTCGAGACACTCCTCGGTGAACGCCTCCCGCGACCGCCTGCCGACGTGCCCGTCCTGCCGGACGATCCCGCCGGCCCGGCGCTCAACATGCGCGAAGTCACCGAGCGCCACACCCGCGATCCGGCCTGCGCCAAATGCCACAAACGCATCGATCCCTTCGGTTTCGCGCTTGAGCAGTTCGACGCGATTGGCCGCCGCCGCGCCGACAAACGCAATGTCGCGACAATCTTGCCGGATGGAAAACAGATCGAAGGCCTGGCTGGCCTGCGCGACTATTTGCTCACCGAACGTCACGACCGATTCGTCCGGACATTCTGCCGCAAGCTGCTCGGCTTCGCGCTGGGCCG
>JBLHKZ010000459.1:0-3164 GCA_047618185.1 Limisphaerales bacterium | reverse complement strand
TCGATCTTCGCCTGCCACTCGGATTTGCCGGTCGTTGCGTCGATCGATTGAATAACGCCTTTGCCGCCGGAGATGACGGTGTTGCCGGCCAATGCGATCGTGGTCAATCCCGAGTGGGCAAACTTCCACTTGATGCGCGATGCGGCGAGCTCCTTTTCACGCTTGCTGAGATCGGAAATTTCCTTTGTCAGCGCGGAAAGTTTTGTGGTGGCGGCCTTCGTGTCCTCGCCTTTCTTGGACGCGGCCTTCATCGCGGCGCGGGTGTCGGCGATTTGCTTGGTCACGGTTTTTCGCTTGGCCGCGATCTTGGGGAGTTCGCCTGCGGCGGCCTGGTAGGCCTTGCGGTTGATGGCGACGATGGCGGTCTCGGTGAGGGTGTAGGCGGTCTCCGTGGTCAGGGCCATGTCGATGCCGGGGAAGCTGGCGAAGATGTCGCCCTTTGACCGTTTGGTCTTGTCGTCGAAAACGATCTTTGCCGGAGCGCCGCGATTGTTGTCGCCGGCGACGAGTCGGCCCTGGTCGATCAGCGCCCAGGTGCCGCCGGCTTTGCCGCCGCCGGAGAGGAAACTTTGAAACTTGCCGGTCTTTCGATCGAAGGCGGCGGGCATGGCGCGGCCTGAGGGGACGTAGAGCGTGTTGTCCGAAACGAGCAGGTAGCCCTGGGGCGCCATTCCGCCGTACTGCAATTCCCATGAGAGATCGCCGGCGGTGTCGTTCTTCCAAATTTCGCGGCCGGTGTTGGCGTCGATGGCGCAGACGTAAAGTCCCTCGTAGGGGAAGATGCCAGCCGCCAGGTAGACGATGTCTTTATCAACGAGTAAACCGGTGCGGAGCGGCCAGAGCGAGATCATGCGGCCGTTGCCGATGACGCGCTCGGTGGCTGGGTTGGGCTGGTAGCGCCAGACCTGTTTGCCGTCGGCGGCGTTCAGGCAGTAGGCGTAGCCGTCGTCGGAGCCGAAGTAGACTTTGCCGTTGGCGACATGCGGGGCGAAGCGAATCGCGCCTTCGGCGAAAAAGCTCCAACGCTCGGCTCCGGTGCGCGTGTCGATCGCCCGCAGTTTGTTGTCGGCGGAAGAGCCGAAGAAAGCGGTCTCGCCCACGACGCTGACATGGAATGCGCGGTCGGTGTGCATGCGCGGCTGTTCCTCGCCGGGCATGGGCCAGGCGGGGATGGGCGCGTGCGGTGATTGCCAGGTCCATTGTGAATGAAGCTTGCCGGGCAGGGGCGTGGCGCTGACGGCGGTGCGATTGGCATCGTGGCGGTAGGCCGGCCAGTCTTTGGAGGAGGTGTCGCCCGCGGCGAAGAGGAATTGGACGGATGCGACGAACGCAATGATGAGAGCAAGGAAACGATGTTTCATGACGAGGCGGTTGGAGAATTGTGATCGGGCAAAGTCATTATGACGAATGGTCGCGGATCTTTGCGGCTTCCCGACGGAATGGCAACGGTATTTGGCCTGCGTTGAATCGATGATTCACGTCCTTTCCGGCTCATCGGACCTAGGATGATTCCTACGCACTTTGAGCCTGTGACGACCGCCCTGCTCCTGGCCGCCGCGGGGCGGGTCACTTGCCGATGTAGTTCGACGGGTTGCGCAGGCGATCGAGACGCTCGGCTTCCGCATGATCGACCTCGTCCTGTTCCCGTCGAACACGTGACGCGCTTGCGATCCTCAGCGGGAGGGTGCAGATCCAAATGATGAATTGGACGATCGCCAACCCGGCGGACTTGAGGGCTTGCGTTATTTTTTCCATGCGCTGGATCTTCGAAATGGTTTGACCATCCGAAATGGATAAAACTTCCGTCGCGCGTTGAGTCGTGCGCGAGCGGGTGGCGAGAATGATGAGCGGGCGCGGTTGGTTACGCCGGTTCTCCTCCGCCATTGGCGCCGTCGGGCGAGGCGGTCTCTATGGGAGCGCGGCGGGTCGCGGTCATGTTCCCCATTCTGAAGGCCTCGGCCATCGCCATCGGGATTTGCGCCTCGGCCTCAACGACCCGGGCGCGCATTTCGGAGATGCGCGCGATCATTTCCTGCTCGGTGGCGACGGCGGCGGCTCTGCGAACTTCGGCCTGCGCCTGAGCGATCAGTTTGTTGGCCTCGGCCTGCTCGGCCTGGAGTTTCGCTCCAATGTTGCCGCCCACGCTGACATCGGCGATGTCGATGGAAAGAATTTCGAAGGCAGTGTTGCTGTCGAGCGCCTTGGACAAGACGGTTTTGGAAATGCTGTCAGGATTCGCGAGGACATCCTTGTAGCTTTCCGAGGAGCCGATGGTGGAGACCACGCCCTCGCCGACACGGGCGACGATCGTTTCCTCGAGGGCGCCGCCGACGAAGCTGTTCAAATTGGTGCGGACGGTCACGCGCGCCTTGGCCATGATGACAATGCCGTCCTTGGCCACGGCTTCAATCGTGCCCTGCGCCGGGCAATCGATGACTTTGGGGCTGACCGAGGTTTGCACGGCTTCGAGCACGGTCTTGGCCGTTCCTTTGGTGGCGAGGTCGATGGCGCAGGCTCGGTCAAAGACGAGTTCGATGCCGGCCTTGCGAGCCGCGATCAGCGCGAGGACGACCATGTTTACATTGCCACCGGCGAGGTGGTGCGTGGAAAGCTCGTCGATGGACACCGGTAAACCGGATTTCACGGCGGTGATTCGACCGTCAACGATTAGAGCGAGGGGGATGCGGCGCAGTCTCAGCGCGATGAGTTCCATGAACGTCACTTTGGCCCCCGAGAGAAGCGCGCGGACATAGATCATGCCGAAGTTGAGCGCGATGACGATCACCACCAGCGCGAACAAGGAGAGAATACCGTAGATCGCGAGCGTGACGGGTGCGGGGAGAGCCCCAAGAAGAGGGAGGTAGGTGTTCATTATTGCCGATTGGCTTTCAGTTTTGGGGCATCGGGGCCGGGATGAGGTACGCCCTCGGGTGCAGTCCTCGCACGAATACCGGCGGGGCGCGAACTAATAATTTTGAGATGGCCTGATTAGGGGGGCCGGACAAAAAAGTTCAAAAGGGCGGATTCTGCGTTTTTTTGAGCTTGGAGTATCCAGTTAGCCTGCCGGTGAGGCTGGCATTTTCCGATGGGGATTGCGTCTAGTCTGGCACAGGCCAGATTGTCTATCGTCCGGCCTCACATATCTGCGCGGCCACCTAAACGAC
>JBLHKZ010000458.1:0-3169 GCA_047618185.1 Limisphaerales bacterium | reverse complement strand
ACGCCTTGTAGTGTAATCAATCCCCCACTGAGGTCATTGATTCAGAAACGCACCGCCATCAAGACTTTGGCAGCTCGGAATTGTCAGTTGGCCCCGCGTCGTTGACTAGAATATTTGTGGCCAGCTGCCGCTGGATTCGGCGGTGAAGACCCGACCCCCGTCCCTTGCGTCTGGCCATTCTTCGCTCAAGTCGGCCGAAGGATTCAGGCGCGATCGCGATGTGAAAAACGGGATCTCCCGGACGAACGACGGGCATGGTCGACATGCCGAGAATAACGCCGTCTTCTGGCGCGAGTAATCGATTTTGCTCGCCGCCGAACATATCTAAACTGACGGCCAGCAGCTGGTCTTTCTGAACCAGGTCGCCGGGCGCCACAAAGAATTTCAACAGTCCGCCGCGTTCCGCTCGCGTCCAGGTGGTCTTGCGAATCACCGATTGAAATTCGGGAGTCTGGGGGTCGCCGTCCAGCAGTCCGTAATGCTTGAGAACATTGATCCCGCCGCGCACGCCCAGTTCGACAACTCCGGGCTCTATTTTCCAGATCTCTCCCGCTTCGAGAATGATTGCGGGAATTCCCGCTTTCACGGCTTCGCCCCTAAGCGAACCGTCGGGCCCCGCGCCATCGAGGATGAACGACGAGCCAAAGGCTCGCGCCAGCTCGGTGACGTCAGGATTGGAGAGATCGCCCCGGATGTTGGGGAAGTTTGTCCGACCGGCTGCGGCGGTGTGATAGTCGACCAGATAATCGGCCTTGCTAATAACCTCGTTGAACAGTTTATGGGCCAGCCGCGACGTCAGGCTGCCGGCCGCAGTGCCAGGAAAACAGCGGTTGAGGTCCCGCCGGTCAGGCAGGTAGCGGCTGTGGTTTTCCAGTCCGAAGACGTTAACCACCGGCACGGCGATCACAGTGCCGCACTGGAGCTCCAACGGATTGTCCAGGAACAGTTCGCGAATGATTCCCAGCCCGTTCAGTTCGTCTCCATGCACCAGCGCAGTGAAGCAGACCACCGGGCCGGGTTTAGGGGCCGCAATCACGCGCACCGGCACGGAGACGCTCACGCCGGTGTAGCTCTCGCTGAAGTGCAATCGCAGATCGTAGGACTGGCCGCGTTTGATTCGCTGGCCTGCGACGCGCAGCGGCGGCTTTCGTTTCGGCTTTTCAGAGTCGTTGGACATAGGGAGATTCCTTTCCTGATTGTGGTCAATAATCCCGGGAATCACGCGGCGGAAGCCTTTTTGGAGACGCCCGTCTTTTTCTTCTTTTTCGGCTTCGGGACTTCGCGAATCAGGGCGCGCAGTTCTCGCAGTTCACCGTAGCACAGGAGTTTGTCGCCGGTTTCAATCACTATGTCGCCCTTGGGATTGGGGATGACCGTTTGATTGCGGGTGATGCTGATGACCTGGATGTTGCGTTCGGTCAAATTTGCGTCGCGAAGCGCCTTGTTCTCCAGTTCCGGGACGTTGTGAACGAGCAGATCAGAGATGCCAAAACCGGCAGAGAGTGAAAGCCGCTGATGGAGATCCACCTCGGGAAACAGCACCTGCTGCTGGAGTTCGTCTATGATCGCTCCGGCGACATCGACCTTGCTCGCGCCTTCGATGCCTTCGAGGCCGGGCGAAGAGTTGACTTCCATGATCTGCGGGCCGTCCTTGCCTTCGAGCATATCGACGCCCGCCATGTCCAACCCCATGATCTGAGCGGCGCGCACTGCAGTGGTCTCATATTCCTTGGTCAACTCGACGACTACCGCAGAACCTCCCCGATGAACATTGCTTCTAAATTCGTCTCCGACCGCCGTGCGCCGCATGGCCGCGACGACTTTGTCGCCGACCACGAACGCTCGAATGTCCTTGCCTTTGCTTTCTTTGACGAACTTCTGAAGCAGCACGTTTTGCTTGGTGCTTTGCAGCGTTTCGATAATCGCCTGGGCAATCTTGACGGTGTCGGCCAGAATCACACCAACGCCCTGCGTGCCCTCAAGAAGTTTAATTATGACCGGAGCGCCGCCCATGCGTTCGATGGCTGGCATCACGTCATCCTTGCGCTTGACGAAAGCCGTGTGCGGGATGCCGATATTGCGCCGACTGAGAATCTGCATGCTGTGGAGCTTGTCGCGCGAACGCGCGATGGCTCGTGCGGGGTTGATTGTGTAGACACCCATCTGCTCGAATTGCCGTAGCACTGCCAGGCCAAAAAATGTGATGGAGGCGCCAATGCGGGGAATAACAGCGTCGTATTCCGAAAGTGGCTTGCCTCGATAAACAAGCCCGGGTTCGTCCTGTTCCACTTCCAGAGAGAAACTAAGCGTGTTCAATACGACGGCCTTGTGTCCGCGTTGTTCGGCGGCTTCCTTGAGACGGCGGGTGCTGTAGCATTTGGGGCTGCGTGAAAGGATGGCTATTTTCATAATGGTGTCTAATGGGCGCTGTGTGGCGGGTGTTTTGGTTTTGTGATTGGCTTTAAGGCCGAGGCGGCCTTTTTCTTCGGTCGGCTGGTGATTGCCTTGCGTTTGCTGACATCAACGAGGAAGTCATGCTCGATCGCAGTTCGGCCCAGCAGCATGCGAAACTGCATCGTCCCCCGGCAAACGAGAGACACCTCGATGTTCTTGACGATGGGGCCGATTTTCACCTGCGCGCGAACGAAACAACGTTCGGTGTAGACTCCCGTGCTGGAACGCACGCGGGCCCACTTGAGAATCTTGCTTTCCACTGACTTGCGCCGGAACGGCCGCTTGCGCCCGGTCATGATTTCAAAGCGGACGCGGTCGTGCGAGATGGCTTCAAGATTCTCCACGTGGATCGCGCTGGTGCGCGCGCCGGTGTCGACTTTGGCCTCCAGACCGACGATCTCCCATTGGGGAAAATCGATGTATTCAGTCCAACCAATAATCGGTTTGGGTGTGTGCGGGTTCATGGCGAGGCCGCCTCCTTCGCCGGAGCGCGCTTCTTCTCCCGCCGGGCGATTCCCCGCATCAGCCGGCCCAGAATATCCGCGCCCGTGATAATTCGCTTCTCGTCGGCCCAGACCAGGATGATGTCGTTGTCGATCACGTCGTCCTCGGCGTGCGCCGGATTGATTTTCAGTTTGCTGATTACATCGCCCAGCTCGGTGTCGGGGTTCCGCACGATAATTGGCCGGTGGCAAAACGCGTAGGGCGAGCGCGG
>JBLHKZ010000457.1:0-3174 GCA_047618185.1 Limisphaerales bacterium | reverse complement strand
AACCGGCTCAACATGACCACCGAGGAAGGCGGCGCCCAACCGGGCGAATACCTGATCAAATACGCCGCCGACCGCGTCCGCTCCACCGCCACCGTCTGGCTCGCCGCGACCATGGGCTGCGCCGAATGCCACGACCACAAATTCGACCCCTACACCCAGAAGGATTTCTACCGTTTCGCCGCCTTCTTCGCCGACATTGAAGAAGTCGGGAAATATACGGGACGCATGGGCCGGCCGCCCGAGATGGTCGTCCCCACGCCCCAGGCAGCCAAACAACTGGAGAACCTCGAATCCAGGATCCCGGACCTGAGCAAACGCGTCGCGACTCTGAAAAAGAGAGTGCTTGGCGCGTCTCGAAACGACGAAGTGAAACTCGCGCTTCGCATCAAGCCCGAGAAGCGCAACAAGGAAGACCAGCGGCTCGTCACGGAGTTCTATACCAAACATATGCCCGAATTGGGCCGGACGCAGCGCGAGCTCGATCGATGTCTCAACGAGAAAAAAGCGCTGGAGGCGCGCGCCCGCAAGACATTGATCTCCGTCTCCGTCAAGCCGCGCGACACCCGCGTGCTGCATCGCGGCGAGTGGATGGACAAGAGCGGGGAAATCGTTCAGCCCGGGCCGCCCGCGTTTCTACCTCAACCTCGCTCGGACGAAACCCGGCTCACGCGGCTCGATCTCGCCCGTTGGTTTGTCTCGCGCGAGAATCCACAGACCTCACGCGCCTTCGTAAACCGCCTTTGGAAACTCTTCCACGGAAACGGGCTTTCCAAGATCCTCGACGACATCGGCTCCCAGGGAGAATGGCCCACCCATCCAGAATTGCTCGACTGGCTCGCCGTTGAATTCATGGAAAGCGACTGGGACATGAAGCGCATGGTCAAACTCATGGTCATGTCCTCGACCTATCGGCAGTCGTCCGCGGCGGCAGCCGATTTGCGCGAGCGCGATCCCGACAATCGCCTTTATGCCCGCCAGTCACGCTGGCGACTGGAGGCTGAATTCATCCGTGACAACGCGCTGGCGATCAGCGACCTGCTGGTCAACAAGATAGGCGGTCTCAGCGCCAAACCCTACCAACCCGCCGGCTATTACAAGCACCTGAATTTCCCCACGCGAAAATACAATTCCGACAAGAACGAGAATCAATATCGTCGCGGTGTCTACACCCACTGGCAGCGCACTTTCCTGCACCCGAGCATGCTGGCCTTCGACGCGCCGAGTCGCGAGGAATGCGTCGCCCAACGAGCGATCTCAAACACCCCCTCCGCTGCTCTGGCTCTGCTCAACGACCCGTCCTACGTCGAGGCCGCGCGAACTCTTGCTCAGAACATTCTCACACAGGGCGGCGACAACGACGAAGCGCGTCTGCGTTGGGCCTTTCGCCAATCCCTTTCCCGCGAACCGAACGCCGATGAAAGCGCCGTGCTGCGCGAACTGCTCAAATCACACCGTGCGGAATTCAAGAGCCAACAGGGCGACGCGCAAGCCGCGCTTTCCATCGGGCTCTCGAAGCGGCCGGCAAAGGCGGATCCCGCGGAACTTGCCGCCTGGCTCTCCGTCGCGCGAACCTTGCTCAACCTGAATGAAACGATCACTCGGAATTGAACGTCAACCCTCGTCGCCATGAACGAACAACTTAGACAAATTCATCGACGAACCTTCCTGAGCCAGACCGGCGTCGGTCTCGGATCGGCCGCGCTGACCTCGCTGCTCAATCGGGACCTCTTCGGAGCCGGCACGACGCCACAGCCCAGCGCCGCCGAGGCCTGGCCGGGAGCCGTCAATCCGCTGCATTTCGCGCCCAAAGCCAAACGCGTCATCTTTCTCTGCATGGCCGGAGGCCCCTCGCACCTGGAGACCTTCGACTACAAGCCCGAATTGGCGAAGATGAACGGCAAACCCATGCCCGAGTCATTCACGCAAGGGCAACCGATCGCGCAATTGCAGGGCAAGGAACTGGTCTGCCAGGGACCCTTGATCGGCTTCCGCAAGCACGGCCAGTCCGGCCAGATGATTTCGGATTATCTCCCGCACACTGCGCGCATCGCCGACGAGATCGCCATCATCCGTTCGCTGAAAACCACTCAGATCAATCACGATCCCGCCCACACAGTGATGAACACCGGGACATCCATCTCGGGCCGGCCCAGCATGGGTTCCTGGATGCTTTATGGACTGGGCAGCGAAACCCAGTCCCTTCCCGGATTCGTCGTGCTCACCTCCGCCTACGGACGCAGTCCCCAGCCCATTTCCTCCCGGCAGTGGAACAACGGATTGCTCCCCGGTCGCTTTCAGGGCATGCCATTCTTTTCCGCGGGCGATCCGGTCCACTACCTCGGCAATCCCGAAGGCTACACTCGCAAGCGCCAGCGGGACGTGGTTGACGCCGTCAATTCGCTCAACCGCCTGCGCAACGAAACCGTCAACAATCCCGAAATCGCCACCCGCATTGCGCAATACGAAATGGCCTTTCGCATGCAGGCCAGCGTGCCGGAGCTGATGGACGTTTCCAACGAGCCCAAACACATCCTCGACATGTACGGCGCCAAGAGCGGCGACGGCAGCTTCGCCGCGAATTGCCTGCTCGCCCGCCGACTGGCCGAACGGGGCGTGCGCTTCATCCACCTTTACCATCGCGGCTGGGATCACCATGGCGATCTCGATAAGTACATGAAAATGTGCTGCGGCGCGACCGACCAGGCCACCGCCGCGCTCGTGACCGATCTCAAACAGCGGGGCATGCTCGAAGACACGCTGATCGTTTGGGGCGGCGAATTCGGACGCACGCCCATGTTTCAGGGCAAGGGCAAGGACGCCGGCCGCGACCATCACATCAAAGGCTTTTCCATGTGGATGGCGGGCGGCGGCATCAAGGGCGGAGTGAACTACGGCGCCACCGACGAACTGGGCTACAACGCGGTTGAAAACGTGGTCCCCGTTCACGATCTGCACGCCACCATGCTCCACCTCCTCGGCGTCGATCACGAACGCCTGACAATTCGTTTCCAGGGACGCGACTTCCGCCTCACCGACGTCGCCGGCAAAGTAGTGGATGGGATCCTCGCTTAGGCTTGGATAGTTGAGAGTTGGTGTGAGTTGAGAGAAACCGAGACCGTGCCTTCCATTTGGAGTTTATGCTGGCTTGGAGAGCCACGTAAGCATTTCGTTCAA
>JBLHKZ010000456.1:0-3179 GCA_047618185.1 Limisphaerales bacterium | reverse complement strand
TGTCGGTCGCGCGAACCCCAGGCCTGCGCGAGCGCGAAGGGAAAGAAGATCATCGGCCACCACTGAAAGAAGTAGAGCGAGAAAAACGCGGTGATCTTCATATGGCGATTTCGCTCAGTCCAGTTGAGCGAATCCAGCAGCCCGATGACCACGTTGTTCTGGCCGCGGCTGGCGTAGCAATAGAGCGCCGCGCCGAGAAACAGCAGACCGCACAGGTCCCACATTCGATTGTATTCTTTGGCGGAGAACTCCCAGCGTGTGGACACGTATCGCGGCAGCTCAAGCGCGAACGCCATCAACAACGCAAAGAGCATGGCGCCGGCCTGCCAGCCCCAGAATATCAGGGCTGCGGGAATGAGCAGGCGGGGCGTGTTCATAGGCGGGCCAGCCCCTCCTCAATGGCGCCGACGTCGAGTTGGTGAAACGAATCGTCTCGCGAAAGATTCAGCTCCGCGGGATCGATGCGCGGCGCGCTGGATTCCGTAATCAGGAAAATCTTCGTCGGTATGTCCAGCCCCTGCAGCTTTTTCAGCAACTGCTGGCGCTCCTCGTCCCAGGCGATGAAAATGCAGATGCAGCCGCTGACCGATGCGGCGTGCTGGATGACCAGATGATCGAGCGATTCAAAGACTTTGTTCGAGCAGGTCTCGACCGAGGCGAGAATCTCCAGCATTTGTTGGCTGTGGGCGAGGCCCCGGCCGGCGGTGAAACAGTAGGCCTGCGGACCGACGAATAGCAGATCGAGCAGCGAGTCCTGGGTGTCGATCGTGCAGGCGAGCGAGGCGGCGATGGAAACAGCCTCTTCGAAGGTCTCGCTATGGGCCGCCTCGCAGAAGGTGTCGAGAATCAGCGCGTGCCTCACAAAGAATTCATTCTGAAATTCTTTCACGATTGGGCGGCCGACTTTGGCCCAGCTTTTCCAGTGGATGCGGCGAATGGGATCGCCATGCCGATAGTCGCGCAGCGAGGCGAACTCTTCGGATTCGCCGACGGAGGAGGCCAACGCGACGCCGCCCTGCTGATAACGCATCGAGCCCGGGAGGTCGAAGGGCGGCAGGGGGTATCGCCTGGGCAGGATCAGGATCTTGTCGGGATGGGACGAGGTCACCATCGAGCGGTAGAGGCCGAAGGGATCGGGGCAGGCAATGGTTCCGCCTTCGAGTTGCAGGATTCCGCGTCGGATGGGATTCAGGCTTAGCTTGAGCTCGGCGCGTCCACCCGCAGGAATGGCCGGAGCCTCCTGTTCCTCGACCACGCCTCGGAGGTTTCGATCGAGAATCCAGGACCATCGGTAGAACTTAAAAAAGCGATCGACGGCGTTGCGCTCCTTTTCTTTGGGTTCAACGGTCGTGGCAAATTCGTCCAGCGTTGGGCGCGGGTCCTTGAGTTCCTCGATGTAGCTGAGCGAACGCTGCAGGCGACTCTCCAGATTTAGGAGCGTAACCGTGTAGTTCACGACATCGCCGACGGAGCCATGTCTGGGAAGTGACCGGCGAAGGGAGAAGCACGGTTTCGAGTAACGGCTGGCGACCATCGAAAGCAACATCAGCAACGCCAGAAAGGCGAAGGCTTGATAGGCGACCGCCCGGTTCGTGTCCACGCCCATGCAGGCCGCGACGATTACGCCGATGAAAACCAGTTTTCCCGCAGCCGTGAAGCGGCGGACGAACCAGCGCTTCATGCGGGTGTATCCCCGGTAATTCCGATGCAGCCTTCGGAGAAACAGCGGGTATTTTTCGGGTGACGCTTTCACGGCGAATGGCCGAATCAGGAGCTGTTGTCGCCTGCTATTTTGGCACGGGCACGGTTTCCAGAATCTCGTCCACGATGCCCTCGGCGGAAGTTCCGGAAAAGCTCGCCTGCGGATCGATTCCGATGCGATGGGCGATGACCGCGGATGCGATTTCGCAAATGTGTTCGGGCGTGACGAATTCCATGTCGTCAAAGAGCGAGAGCGCCTGGGCGGCTTTCATCAGCGCCAATGACGCTCGCGGACTGGCTCCGAGCTGTACGCCGGTGGCCGATCGCGTGGCCCCGACAAGATCGACGATATACCGCTTCAATTCCTCGCTGATCCGGATTGATCTTACGGCGGCTTTGAGACGCATGACGTCCTCGGTGGAAACGCAGGGCTTGACCGAGTCGATGGGATGCGCCAATTCCTGCTCGGACATGATCGCAACCTCCTGCTCGGGCGTGACATAGCCGAGGCTGAATTCCAACGCGAAGCGATCCATCTGCGCCTCGGGCAGAGGATACGTTCCGCGGAATTCGACGGGGTTCTGCGTCGCAATCACGAAGAACAGATCGTTGAGCGCCCGACGCTCTCCCTCGACGCTGACCTGGCCTTCGCCCATGGCTTCAAGCAGCGCGGATTGGGTGCGCGGCGAGGCGCGATTGATCTCGTCGGCTAGCAGAATGTTGGTGAACACCGGTCCCGGATGAAACCCGAAGGTCTGGTCCTTTTGATTAAACACCGAGACGCCCAGAATATCCGACGGCAACAGATCGGGCGTGAATTGAATTCGTTTAAATTCGGCGCTGATCGACAGGGCCAATGCCTTGGCCATGGTGGTCTTGCCGGTGCCCGGAAAGTCCTCAAGCAGCACGTGGCCGCCGCTGGCGAAGGCGGCCAACAAGCGGCGGATCGCCGGCCGTTGCCCCTTCATGACAGTTTCGATGTTGTCCGCGATGCGGACGTACGTCTCCCGTGGTGTTGGCTCGCTCATGGTGAGGTCCTGGTTGAGTTGGTGGCGCGGGGGGGGTGGCCGTGAGAGTGATTTCGCTCACAGGACAAAGTAGTTCGCTTTCAATTCTTCGCAAGTATTTGAAAGTATGAAAAAGTAAAACAGACCAAATGGTTCAATGTGTGTCCTGCGACTGGCTGTCTGTTCCTCCCTGATAAACCCCGATGCTTTCAATTAGATTCGCCGGGTCGGCATTAATCACGCAGAAATCTGCAGGCGATCCAACTTTCAACGAAAAGTCCCGGCCCATCAGTCGCGCCGGTTGGGCGGAGAAGAAGTCCCAGACTTTCTGCCAGGGACGATCGAGCATCTCGGCCGAGCGACGAATGCCTTCGATGGGCGTCAATGCGGATCCCGCGAAGTTGGTCTGACCCGGTTGACGAACGACCTGATCTTCGCCGACTTCCACTTCAAATCGGCCCACGGAGTAGC
>JBLHKZ010000455.1:0-3194 GCA_047618185.1 Limisphaerales bacterium | reverse complement strand
AATGAAAACACCCTCGTGATCTGGACCAACGACAACGGCGCGCCGCCGCAAGATCGCATCATCGACGGGCGCGACATTCTCCCTCTGATGACCGCCAACGTCGAAAATCGTTAATTGCCTGACCCGTAAGCGCCGCCTAAGTTCCCCGACCGATGTTATCACGAAGAAATTTCATAAACCGAGCCAGCCTCGCCGCCGCGACCACCGGCCTCGCCCTCGCCGAAGGCAGCAAGGCCCGCGCCGCCAACGACGGCCCCAAAGCGCCGAAGATCATTCACCTCGTCGCCGACGGCATGAGCATGGGCACCTTGACCTGCGCCGATCATCTTTCCCAGATCATGCGCAAACGGCCGCTCGCGTGGACCGAGCTGCTCAACCGCCCCAAGACTGTCAGCGCCCTGGTCAACATGCGCCCGCTCAATTCTCTGGTGACGGATTCCGCCGCCGCCGCCAGTAGCTGGGGCACCGGCTCGCGCATCGCCAACGGCGCGCTGGGCATCCTGCCCGACGGACGCAAGCTCAAGACCCTCTGCGAAGTCCTCGGCGCGGAAGGCTGGAAGCGCGGCCTCGTCACCACCACCGAGATGACCCACGCCACGCCCGCCGGCTTCGCCGCCAATGTGCCCCAGCGCAAGATGGCCGAGAAGATCGCCGAACAATACTTGGGGCATAAAATCGAGGTCCTCCTCGGCGGCGGCCGCAAGCATTTCGACGGCAAGAAGCGCAAGGACAAGAAGGACCTTTACGGAAGTTTTCGCAAGCAAGGCTATGCCGTGCTCAACACTGCGGCGGACCTGGCAAAGGCGCCCGTCGGCAAATCCTGGCTCGGAACTTTTTCGGAAAGCCACCACCCCTACACAGTCGATCGCGAGAACGACGCCGCATTGAAGAAGGAAGTTCCCACCCTCGCGACCATGGCCCGCGCCGCGCTCAAGAAATTGAACCGCGCCGACAAGTTCATCCTCCAGATCGAGGGCGGACGCGTTGATCATGGTTGCCACAGTTGCGACTCCGCCGCCGCCTTTCGCGATTTGATCTCCTTCGACGAGGCGGTCGAGGCGTGTCTCGATTTTCAAAAGCAGAATCCCGAAACCCTGATCGTCATCACCACCGATCACGGCAACGGCAATCCAGGCCTGAATGGAACCGGCGGCAACTACGTCGCCAGCACGCCCCTGTTCGGCAACATCAAGGACGCCACCGCCTCCTTCTCCGTCATGCTCGGCCGCATGGGCAAGACGCCGACCATTGCGCAGATCCAGCAGATCGTTCGCGAATCCACCGGCTACCAGGCCTCGAAACAACGAGCGGAAATGCTCGCGCCCTTCCTGAACAAGAAAGGGAAGGCGCTCTACGGCCTGATGAATTCACCGGTCGGCCAGCTCGGCCAGCTCATGGCCAATCACTGGGCCGTCGGCTGGGCCGGCAGCGCCCACACCAGCGACTACGTGCCGCTTACCGCCATCGGCCCCGGCGCCGAAAAATTTCGTGGCTTCATCGACAACACCGACGTCTTCCATAACTACATGGCGCTCGCCGGAGTCGATTTTAAGAACCCAACCGTGCCCCTGTCAGCCAAGGCGTCAAAGCGCATTGGGTCTCCGGAGAACATCGAAGAATACTGGGCGTAAGACGGACGCCGTCCCCGGTGTCCCATCCAAAAAGCGCGAGAGGACACGCGCACTCCATGACGCTGCCGCGACTCCCTGAGCGCACAAACCCGCGACAGCGTCCTGGAGTGCGGCTGTCCTCCGCCGCTTTTCTCTCCGACATTTCAAACCCGTTGCCATTCGACCATCCCATGCCATAAAGTCCGACATTCAAAATTCCCCCATGAAACACAGACTCCATCTCCTCGTTGCCCTCGCCCTACTCGCCAGCTGCCTTCTCTCCACCCAGGCCGCCGCCGCAAAACCCAACTTCGTCATCATCTTCATCGACGACATGGGCTATGGCGACATCGGCCCCTTCGGATCGACCATCAACGACACGCCTCACCTCGATCGCATGGCGAAGGAAGGCATGAAGCTCACTTCCTTCTACGTGACCTCCGGAGTCTGTACACCCTCACGCTCTTCGCTGATGACGGGCTGCTACCCCCTGCGCGTCGGATTGCCGCGCGGCTCGGACCACGCCGTGCTTTTCCCCGGCGATCATCACGGCCTCAACCCCGACGAGATCACCATCGCGGAAGTCCTCAAAGACGCCGGCTATGCGACCGGCTGCTTCGGCAAGTGGCACCTCGGCGATCAGCCGGAGTTCCTCCCAACCAACCAGGGCTTCGACACCTACTACGGCATTCCCTACTCCAACGACATGTGGCCCGGATTGAAACGCTGGCAATTCCCCGAGCTCCCCATCCTACGCGACGAAAAAGTCGTGGGCATCGTCAAGGACATGAAAGCGCAGGGCCAACTCTGCAAACAGTTCACCGAAGAAGCCGTCAAATTCATCCGCGAGAAAAAGGACGAGCCCTTCTTCGTCTATCTGCCCCACGCATTTGTGCATCACCCCCGCAGCGCCTCGGATTCATTCCTCGAGAAGGCCGGACTCGATGAGACCTTTAATTCCGATCCCGCGTCCACCACGCACAATCATGAACTCCGCGCGCGAACCAAGGCGACCATCGAAGAAGTCGACTGGAGCGCCGGACAGATCCTAGACACGATTCGCGAACTTGGCATCGCCGAGAACACCTACGTCATTTTCACCTCCGACAACGGCGGCGCCTCCGGCTGCGTGAACAAACCGTTAAAAGGCGGCAAGGGCAGCCAGTTTGAGGGCGGCATGCGCGAACCCACCATCGCCTGGCGTCCAGGGACGATCCCCGCCGGCTCCACCTGCGACGAAATCGCCTCCACCATCGACCTGCTCCCCACCTTCGCAAAACTCGGCGGAGGCAAGGCCCCGACCGACCGCATCATCGACGGCAAAGACATCGCCGATCTCCTCCACGGCAAACCCGGGGCGAAGTCGCCGCACAAAGCCTTCTACTACTACCGCGCCAGCGCCCTGGCCGCCGTGCGCTCCGGCCCCTGGAAACTCTGGAACAAAGGCCAGCTCTACAATCTCGACAAAGACATCGGCGAAAAGAAGAACGTCGCCGCCCAGAATCCGAAAGTCGTGAAGCGCCTGAAAGCCCTCCTCGAAGAATCGCGCCAGGATCTCGGCGACGGAAACCGCAAAGGCGCCAA
>JBLHKZ010000454.1:0-3203 GCA_047618185.1 Limisphaerales bacterium | reverse complement strand
CTAGATTGCTCCCCATGCTTAGAAGATTTCTTTCGGTTCGCGCGTCGGCGGTGTCCGCCCTGGTGTTTGGCGCCACGATTCTCCCGGTCGCGGCCCAGCCCAAGGGCTACAATTACGACGAGGCGAAGGTCCCGAAATACTCCCTGCCGGATCCGTTGATCAACGGCGACGGAAAGTCGGTCAAGGACGCGGGCGCATGGCAGGGCCAACGACGCGAGGAAATACTCCGTCTGTTCGAGCAGTATGTTTACGGGCGCGCGCCCAAGGGGGATGGGAACGTAAGGTTCGAGGTTTTGTCGCGCTATCGAAACGCCTTCGGCGGCAAGGCGACGAGGAAGGAAGTGCGGGCGCATTTCACCGGCAATGGCAAGCGCGCCCACATGGATATCCTGATCTATCTGCCCAATGTGACCAGCGGACCTGTTCCGCTTTTCGTGGGGCTGAGTTTCTATGGCAACCATACGGTCAGCTCCGACCCTTCGATTCGCCTCAATGAGAACTGGATGCGGAGCAGCTCCAAGAACGGAATAGTGGACCATCGCGCGACGGATGCGTCGCGCGGCACGTCGGCCAGTCGCTGGGCGATTGAGAAGATCCTGGATCGTGGCTACGGCCTGGCGACCATGTACTGCGGCGATATCGATCCGGACTTCGACGACGAGTTTCAGAACGGAATCCACCCGCTTTTCCTGAAGCCAGGGCAGACCAAACCCGCGCCGGACGAGTGGGGGACGATCGCGGCCTGGTCCTGGGGATTGAGTCGGGCGATGGACTATTTCGAGACGGACGGAGACATCGATCATGACAGAGTCGCGGTGATGGGGCATTCAAGGCTCGGCAAGACCTCGCTCTGGGCGGGCGCGACGGACCAGCGGTTCGCGATCGTGATTTCGAACAACTCGGGTTGTGGCGGAGCAGCGTTGGCGCGGCGGCATTTTGGCGAGACCGTCCAGCGCATCAACACTTCCTTCCCGCATTGGTTCAATGACAACCACGTCAAGTTCAACGAAAAGGAGAATGAGCTCCCGGTTGACCAGCACATGTTGATCGCGCTGATGGCTCCTCGGCCGGTTTACATCGCCAGCGCAGAGCTCGATCAATGGGCGGATCCCAACGGCGAATTCACCTCTGGCAAGCTGGCAGGGCCGGTCTACGCCTTGTTTGACAGGGGCGGGGTGGGAGTTGCGATCAAACCTGGCCTGAACAAACCGGTCGGAGATTTCGTCGGCTACCATCATCGCACGGGCAAACACGACGTGACCGATTACGACTGGGAGCAATACCTGACCTTCGCCGATCGACACTTCGGCCGGCAGTAGTCGACGCCGCGCGCGGCTCAATCATGGAGAGGGACGCCGTCCTCGGTGTCCCCTTTTTAAGGCATCTTGGAGCGCCCTACGGCCTCGTGAAACTCGCGAGTTGCAAGCCGGAATCAGGGTCGTGAGGCCGACGCTCCGGCTTCGGCGGGAGTTGAAGCGGCTCCCGGGGCGGCGAGTTCGAGCAGCATGTCGATGGCTTCGTCGACGATGCGTTCGCCGGTTCCGGGCTCCGCGTAGCTGTGCAGCCCGGTCCAGCATTGGTAGCCGCCGAGCTTATGCGCGTCGCGATCGGGCAGGTAGCCGATCCAGTCGTTGGCCAGCTCGGCGATGTAGGTGTGCCGGAAGGGAGAGCGATTCTTGATGTCGAGGCCGAGCTTGGTGAAGAACTCGCCCGGGACGCCGACGATCGCGACGTCCCCAATCGCCATGACCTGCAGCCAGGTCTGCCGCGTTTCGCCCTGCTTGGATTCGAGTTCCTTTCGCTGATCCCGAAACACCTTGATGACCGATTCCGCCATGCGGCCGTGGGATTTTCGACAGTAGGCGGTCACGGCGCGCTCCTCGGCCTCTTCATCGAAGAAGCGAACCCGAAAGCTGAACAGCCGCTTGGCGGAAGCGATGCGGGCAACCTCGCGCGGAAGCGCTTTTTCCAGGTTGTCGGCGACGGCATTCTTGATTCGCTCGGTCGCTAGTTCGGCGGTGATGCTCAGGCGATGGGTCGATCCCGACGCGCCTTCGAGGAAGCAGAAGACGCCGCCCTTTTCCTGCTCCAGTTCCTGGGCGGCAAGTCCGTAGAAGGCCGGCGAACGGTGGCGTCCCCTGCGGAAACCGATGGTGTGGGTTGAGTGATTGAACAGGGAGGCGATCATGTCGCCTTTGGAATCGTGGAATGAGAGCGACGGCAGTTCGGGATCGAATGGTCCGGTGGGCCGGACCGCGTTCATCCAGCTGCCGCTCCAGCGAATTTGCCCATCGGGCATCATGAATCGGCTGTTGCGTCCGACCGTGTCCTCGCGGCCAAGGTGGAAACGAAATTCGCAATCGTCCTTCGACAGATTTTCAACCGCCTGTTTTACCGCCGCAAAAATGCCGCGTTGAACCTCCTTGCAGAAAATCGGGTCGCGATCGTAGCCGTGGACCTTGACCGTGCTGGGCGCGTGGTGCGTGTGGGTGCAATTGATGAGCACGCGGCTGTTGGGAATGCCCAGCTTGATCTCGATGTCCATCAGCACGGGATCGAGCAAGTCCCGATTGATCATGAGAATGTCGCACGCGACGATGGCGAAACGGCCGAATGGCTCCTGTTCGAGCACTACGGCGGTCGCGCGCAGTTCGCCCTCCTGACCCTTCACCTTGCCGCCAAAGATGCTGCCGCCAATCACCATATCGTCCGAGGCCTTGAGCGGAATGGCGGCCGCGCCGACGCGCAGGCCGGGTGATGGCGAGGCGTGAGTTTCCTGTGTGAACGCGGAGTGGAAAGCGCAAGCCAGCGTGAAGGACAGCCACGTGTTCACGGATTTGATGCGGATGGTCATAACGAGGCGGCGATGGTATCGCGTCCGTGACACGACTCCAGTCTGGAATTCGATCGTTGGAATCGAGTGAGCGAAGGAAGCGACGATCGCGCCTCGCCCTGTCCGCGAAGCGGGACACTCCACGGAGCGCGACTGTGTCGTCCCGACCAGTCGCAGCAACGCGAGGATAGGAAATGCGCGGAGCATTTCTCAAGGCATTTGAACAGGAGGAAACCCAGAAAACAGAGCGCTGAATCCTCCGTTGCCTCTGTTTCCTCTTGTTGTAATTTTGTCCGATCGGCACGAGAAAGAGACGGTCGGGAACCCTGCATGTTTCGGAATCCAGCTCCCGCCCCGGGCATTTTTGGAA
>JBLHKZ010000453.1:0-3222 GCA_047618185.1 Limisphaerales bacterium | reverse complement strand
TCCGGACCGGTGCGGACTTGCCGTCCGCCGATGCCGTAGGCGGCCTCGGGATATTCGCCCTTCATGATCCACGAGCAGGCGTCGAGCAGGTGCACGTGCTGCTCCACGTTGAAGTCGCCGGAAAGCCAGGAAAAGTAGTACCAGTTGCGCATTTGGTATTCCATGTCGGTCTGACCGGGCTCGCGGGGCTTGACCCAGATCGGTCCCCGGAAGTCGTTGGCCTGCAGGCCGCGAATCTCCCCGGCGGCGCCGTCGTGGAGTCGCTTGATCGTTTCCTGCCAGCCGTGGTTGTAACGCAGGCAAAGCCCGGACACGACGGCCAGTTTCTTGCGTCGCGCTTCCTTGCAAGATTCGATCACCGACCGAATGCCCGGTGCGTCGACGGCGACGGGTTTTTCGGCGAAGACATGCTTGCCCGCGTCGATGGCCGCCTTGAGATGGATCGGTCGAAATCCCGGCGGTGTTGCAAGCAGAACGACATCGACGTTCTCAATGACTTTCTCATAAGCGTCGAAGCCAATGAATCGGCGCTCGGGCGGCACGTCGATCTTTGCGGCGTCCTTCACGCCCGCGGTTACGGTTGCGAGGCTTTTCTCCAGTCGATCGGGAAAGGCGTCGCCCATCGCGATCAGACGCACGTTGGAGTCTGCGGCAAGGGCCTGCGCCGCAGCTCCGGTTCCGCGCCCGCCGCAACCGACCAGGCCAATGCGCAGCAGGTCGTTATCGGCGGCATTCGCGCGCGGGATGAAGCTGGACTGTGAGACGGCGCCGGCGGCGACGGCGACGCCCGAGGCTTTCAGAAAACGCCGCCGATTCACGGGATGGGCTGAGGGGAGATTCGAGTCGGGTTTCATTTGGATTCCTGTTTCAACGGATGCAGTTCAAATTTTCGCAACAAGATCTCATAGCCCTCGACTTCGAGCAGAATCTTTCCCGCGAATGGCCAGACATCGTAGCATTCATTCACGGTGACGCCATTCACAATCACCGTGATGCGCCCGCCCGCGCAGACGCACTCGACGCGCGTCCATTCATTGAGCGGGCTTTCAACGTCCCAACGTCCATGGGTGTCGATGCGCTCCTTGAATTCCGGGTCATGCTTCGACCACCAGAACTGTCGGCCGGAATAGTTCGTTGGCGTCCCGCCTTGCTTCCAACGCGTGCGACCGTCCTCGCCGATCGTGGTGTCGCTGGTGATGTCGACCGGGATGGAGGGCGTCTTTGTTTGCTTGTCGGGAATGACGATGAAGTCGCCGACGCAGCGCTGGGCGAGCTGGCATTCGATGGACGCCATCCAGGGCGGCCGATTGCCGTCCGGACCAGTGGCATGCATGAGAATGCCGGAATTGCGCACGGTCCGGGGATTGCCGAAGATCTTTTCGCCCCATTTGAATTCCGCGATCAAATGGTAATCGCGATACGCTTTCTTCGTCGCGATGCAGCCAAATTCCTCGCCGGAAATACGCAGGGCGCCATCGCGCACGGTGAAGACTTTTTTCGGATCCTGAAATTTTGAATCGACCAGCCAGCTGTAGAGTCCGTCCAGGTTACGGCCGTTGAAGAGCTTGATCGGTTGGGTTGGTCGATGGGCCAGTTGGCGAGTGGTCCTGGCCGAGGGATCTGCGGCGGGAGGTTCGTATATTTTCGGGAGCGTTGTGAGGTTTTATTGGCGTCTTTCGAGTTATTTGGATTTAACGGGGGGAGCTAATACCGTGTCTAGAATCAAGAGGTCGGGCTTGCGGCTGGCTCACGCGGCCGCTACAAAAATGACATGTCACGAAACGCCCTTTTCGTTCTTCTTTCCCTAGCTGTCTTCGCCGCGACCGCACATGCCGCCGATAGGCCCATTCGACAAGCTCAGGGCAGGCCCAACATTCTTTTTTGCATCTCGGACGATCAGTCCTTTCCCCACGCCGGCGCCTACGGAACGGCATGGGTGAAGACGCCGGGCTTCGATCGGGTTGCGCGTGAGGGGCTGCTCTTCACTCGCGCCTACACGCCCAACGCCAAGTGCGCGCCCTCGCGGGCCTGTATTCTCACCGGCCGCAATTCGTGGCAGCTCGAAGCGGCCGGCAATCACATGCCGATCTTCCCGCACAAGTTCGCCAGCTATTGCGAAGTCCTTTCCAAGAACGGTTACTTTGTCGGCGAAACCGGTAAGACCTGGTCGCCCGGCATCGCGGAAACGGTTTATCGCAAGCCGCGCCAACTTGCCGGCAAGCCTTACGAAAGCCGGAAGGCCAAACCGCCAGCGCGATCCATCTCGAACAACGATTACGCCTCTAACTTCATCGAATTCATGGAAGACAAGCCCGCCGGTAAACCCTGGGCCTTCTGGTATGGCGCGACCGAGCCGCACCGCGCCTACGAATACGGCGCCGGCGTGAAGAAGGGCGGAAAGAAGCTCTCCGATATCGACAAGGTTCCCGCCTTCTGGCCCGACAACGAAGTCACCCGCAACGATATGCTCGACTACGCCTTTGAGATCGAGCACTTCGATAATCACCTCGTTCGAATATTGAACACGCTGGAAAAGAGCGGCGAATTGGACAACACCCTCATCGTCGTCACCGCCGACAACGGCATGCCCTTTCCGCGCATCAAGGGACAGGAATACGAGCTGTCGAATCACCTCCCGCTCGCGATCATGTGGAAGAACGGCATCAGAAAACCCGGCCGCACGATCGACGATTACGTGAGTTTTATCGACTTTGCGCCGACCTTTATCGAAGTCGCCGAATTGAACTGGGGCAAGACGGGCATGCATCCCTCGCCGGGCCGCAGCCTGACGGACATCTTCAAATCCGACGCTTCCGGCGTCGTGAATCCGAAGCGCGATCACGTGCTCATCGGCAAGGAGCGACACGACATTGGCCGCCCGAACGACTGGGGCTATCCCATCCGCGGAATCATCAAGAACGACGTGCTCTATCTGCAGAACTTCGAGCCAACGCGCTGGCCGGCCGGCAATCCCGAGACGGGCTACCTCAACACCGACGGCAGCCCGACCAAGACCGAGATATTGAACAAGCGCCGCGACGGCTCGAACAGGACCTACTGGGCGCAAAATTTCGGCAAGCGTCCAAAGGAGGAGATGTTCCGAGTAAAGAGCGACCCGGATTGCGTTGAGAATCTGGCGAAGGATGAATCCTACGCCGAGCTCAAGGCGGGCCTGCGTAAGCAAATGCTGCGCGAGCTAAAGCAGCAGAACGACCCGCGCAT
>JBLHKZ010000452.1:0-3223 GCA_047618185.1 Limisphaerales bacterium | reverse complement strand
CGGCATAATCATGAAACGTCTCATCTTTAATTCACTTACGCTTTGCTCCCTGCTTTTCTCACTTTCCCTCACGGCCGCTCCGCCGGAGTTCAAGTGGCGCGAAGTGGAGATCGATAAGATCGAAATCGGCTACGGTTTGCAGATCGTCGATGTCGACGGCGATGGTCGCAAAGACATCGTGCTCGCCGACAAGTCGACCCTCCAGTGGTATCAAAACTCTTCCTGGAAAAAACACATCATCGCGAACGGTCTCACAGAGAAGGACAACGTCTGTATCGCCGCCCGGGACCTTGACGGCGACGGGAAATGCGAGATTGCGGTGGGCGGGCAATGGAATTTCCGCGAAACGATCAAGGACGGCGCGGTTCATTACCTCATCCCGCCAAAGGATCGCACGAAGCTGTGGACGCCGGTGAAACTCTACAATGAACCCAACACGCACCGCATGCATTGGCTCGCAGGGCCGGACGGCAAGTTCTCACTGATCGTGAAGCCGCTTCGCGGACGGGGCTCGGTGGAAGGCGTTGGCCCCGGGTTTCGCATGCTCGAATACATCATGCCCGCCGACCCAAAGGGGGAATGGACGACGCGGGAGATCAGCAATTTCCTGCATCTGTCCCACAACTTTCATCCCGTCAACTGGGACAACGATCCGGAAGAGGAGCTGATCGTCGCGGCGAAGGAGGGGGTCTGGCATTTCGATCGCAAAGGCGGTCAGTGGCTGGGTGAGCAGCTGACGCGCGAGTGGGCCGGTGAGATTCGCGACGGGCGCTTGCCGGGCGGTCGCCGCTTCTTCGCCACGGTCGAGCCGATGCACGGGGTGAAGTCCGCCGTTTACACGCAGCCTGACACGGCGGGGCAAGCCTGGGCCCGGAGCGCTGTCCTGGACGACAAGTTGATCGACGGTCATGCGATCGCTGTGGCGGACTATCTGGGCGTTGGATCGGATCAGATTGTCGTCGGCTGGCGGGCGATGCACCCGAGAGGCAGGCCGGGCATCAAGCTGTTTACGCCGCTGGATAACGCTGGAATGAAATGGCGGGAGACTGTGCTTTCGAATGGCGAAATCGCGGTGGAGGATATCAAGGTCGGCGATCTCAATGGCGACGGGCGGCCGGACATTGTCGCCGCCGCCCGGCAGACCAAGAACCTCCGCATCTTTTTCACACTGCCGCGGGAGTAGCCCTCATCGATCCTTGACGTGAACGCGACGATTCGCTGCGATGCGGGAGAATGAACGCCCTGCTTTTACTTCTTTGGATTCCCGCGCTCGATGCGGATGCCGTTCGCCAACACGGTCAATGGAACGAATACCGTTTTCGTTACGCCGCCGCCTCGGCATTAACGACCCGCGAGGATGGCGCGGCTCTGGACCTTGAATTCAAAGGAACAGGAATCGCGGTCCGGCTGGGCGCCCACAATGTGCCGGCCTACGGACCGCCCAATCTCGGCGATTTGGTCGCGACGGTCGACGGCGGAAAGCCAGTGATCCTTCACCCGCGCGTCTCGCCGCGCGAGGTCGTTCTTGCCGATGGATTGAAACCGGGAGCCCATCGGCTACGGATCGTGCATCGCGTGGGCAAGGACGGGGCGTCCGCGTGTCGGGTCGAAGGCTTTCGAACCTGGAGCGACGAGCGAGGGGCTTTGGAATTTCAGCTCAACGGCGAAGCAAACGCGTTTCTCGTGGACGCGCGCGCTGTCCTGCGTCGGGACGGCACGGTTGTCCGAGATTCGTTGGTGAGGAACTGGCTCACGGGCTGTTGTTCGATGACCGGGCTCAAACCTGGCAAATACACATTGGAGATCATCGCGGCGGGCTGGCAAACCGCGATGGCCGAGGACATCGTTATCCGCGCCGGCAAAACGACGGAGGCGCCGCCGCTATTTCTGCGCCGCGCCGCGGCGACCGTGATTTCCAGCTTTCGTTTTCCGGCGCTCAACCGACAGGCCATCCGGAAGCCCGGCCAGTCGTTTCGTGCGAGGTTTCTTGGCTTCAAAACGACGATTGAGGAAGTGACGCTGATTCGACGCGTGGGGCCGGCGGTGATTTCGCGAAAGCTGGCCTTTGAGGAGGACAAATCCGCCGGCTACTACTACGACCGCGAGGTTGTCGCCCGGCTTCCGCCCGACATGCCCGCCGGACTCTACGACCTCAGCGTGAGTATTGCCGGCGGCGGGAGATCAGGGATTTGTCGATCCCCGCGCAGTGTCCACGTCGTGCGCGAATGGCCGCGCGATCCGGTTCTGATCACCTTTGGGCATCTTGACACCTCCGCGCAGTATCAGGCCGAGTATCTCGGGCGCATCGCGGAGATGGCGAATTTGTCCGGCGCGGATTTCGTGTTGCAGAGCACGGCGGTGAATCCCGCCTACATCTCGGGCGCCCTGGCGCGGCTTGAGATCCCTCACATCGTCAATTTCGGCAATCACCAGTTTTATGGTCATGAAGAGTGGTATGGCGATCCGGTCGGGCGCATCGACTTCGGGCCGGACCTTGCGATTCTGAACTTCGGTCGCCTTTGGTTCGATAAAGGCTCGGTTGCCAAGGCTGATAAGCTGCTGGCTGCGCGGCAAGATTCGAAGATGAAGATCATCAACGCCTTCGAATCCAATGCGCCAATTGAGTTCCTGGATCGGCATCGGGTTCGGCTGATCCACGACGGCCATGGTCTCGGCCAGAAGGTCGATGAACTTGGCGGCGCCCCGACCTTGCGCGTGGGCAAGGTCAACTCGGTCAGCTTTCGCGTCGTGCGCTTCAAGGACAACCGTGTCGTTTCCGCGACCTACAACGGTCATGCGACGAAGCCGATTCCTTTTGCCCGCGACGCCGAACCGCCGCTGAAGCTCGCGCATTCCGCGTCGAACGATGGGACCCAGAGCCGGATTTCCACGACTGTCAGCAACTCGCTGCTGGATTCCTGGCCCAACGGACGCGTGACCTGGGTTTTGCCGCAGGGCGACTACGCCGTCAAAGGCGGACGATTGGAGTCCAATGTCACCAGCGACGACGGCCGTTTCTCGGTGGTTTCAGCCCGCATGGATATTCCTGCGAGCGGTCAAACAGTGGTCGCCGTTGAACCGAAGTAGACCTCATCTGTGATTCTTTCGGGATACTGATCAGGGATCGAGGGACTCTTGCCCCGCCGGCTTTTGAGACACTCCCGCGTTTATGATTCCCGATTTTCCCAATTCACAATTCATCGCGTAAAATTCTCGATCCCCG
>JBLHKZ010000451.1:0-3246 GCA_047618185.1 Limisphaerales bacterium | reverse complement strand
TCCGGCCCCGATGATCAGGACGGAATGGATGTCGGTGCGTTTGGGCATGGGTCGGATTTCAGCGGCCGAGATGAGAATTCAGAAATCGGAAAAATGCAACGATCAATCGGGAGAATGGTGAAATTGGGACACCGAGGACGGCGTCCGTCTCCAATAATGAGTGGGATGCCGTCCTCGGTGTCCCATGCTTCAAAATCTTGCTCAGTATTCGTGGAAAAAGGGCAAACGCTCGCTACTCGTCTTACCCGCCCGGCTTCAGGCCCAACCGGGAATAGCCCAATTCCGTGGCGACGCGGCCCTGGGGGGTGCGATTCAGGTAACCCTCCATGATCAAATAGGGCTCGTAGACCTCCTCCAGCGTGTCGCGCTCTTCGCCCACGGAAACGGCCAGCGACCCGATGCCGACCGGGCCGCCTCCGAATTTCACGATGATCGTTTGCAGGATGCGCTTGTCCATTTCGTCGAGCCCGTGCTCGTCGATCTCCAGCATGACTAGCGCCTTGTCGGCTACTTCGCTCGTGATGGCGCCGTCGGCCCGGACCTGGGCGAAGTCGCGCACGCGGCGGAGGAGGTTGTTGGCGATGCGCGGCGTGCCACGGCTGCGGCGCGCGATTTCCATGGCGCCTTGATCGTCAATCTCGACGCTGAGAAGACGGGCGGATCGAACGACAATTGTGTGCAGGTGCTGGGCGGAATAATAATCGACGCGCTCATGAATCGGGAAACGCGTGAGCAGAGGCGAACTCAACATTCCGCTGCGAGTGGTGGCGCCGATGAGCGTGAAGCGGGGTAGATTCAGGCGGACGCTGCGGGCGTTGGGGCCCTGGTCGATGATGATATCCAGCTTGTAGTCCTCCATCGCGGAATAGAGATATTCCTCGATGGTTTTTTGCAGGCGGTGGATTTCATCGATGAACAACACATCGCCCTTTTCCAGATTTGTGAGCAATCCCGCGAGGTCGCCGGGTTTTTCAATGACAGGGCCCGAGGTGTTGTGGATATTCGCGCCCATGCTCTTGGCGATGATGCCGGAAAGCGTGGTTTTGCCGAGGCCGGGCGGGCCGCTCAGGAGAATGTGATCCAGCGCTTCGCCGCGTTGCTTGGCGGCCGTGACGGCGATTTCCACGCGTTCCTTGACCTTGGCCTGGCCGGTGAAATCGGCAAACAGCGACGGGCGCAGCGACACCTCCAGCACGTCGTCGGGCTGGTTGAGTTCGTCGGTGATCCGCGTTTCGGACATGGGTCGAGCGAGAATGCGGAAGGGCGATCTCGGGTTCAAGGCGATTCGGCCTGTTCGCATGAAATGGGACACCGAGGACGGCGTCCGTCTCAGGTGAATCGGTTGGGGCGCCGGGGAAAGCGTAGGGTTTGATTTTTCGAACCACGCCTCCTATCGTCGCTGCTCGCGAGGCGCGATCTGCAATCTGAAATTCGAAATCTGAAATTCTCCGAAACCGATGTCATTCAAAATCACGCTCAACACCAGCACGATCAAACCGCAGCCGCTGATGGATAAAATTCGTCTGACTGCCGAGGCGGGCTACGATGGGGTCGAGCTGTGGATTAACGATATTTACGATTACATCGGAAAGGGCGGCGAGGTGTCGGACATTGAGAAGGAGCTGGACGCCACCGGGCTCTTCGTGCCCTGCACGATCGCGCTGCGGCTGTGGGGCGAGGCCGAGGGCTTCGAATACATGATCCAGCTGGATGAGGTGAAGCGGCGCATGGAACTCGCCGCTCGAATTGGCTCGCCCTACATCGTGGCGACGCCGCCGTTCATGCCCTGCAGCATTGATCAGATCACCTCGCGTTATCGCGATCTCCTGGAGATCGGCCGCGAGGCCGGCGTGAAGCCGACTTTCGAATACATTAGCTTTTTTAAATCTGTTTTCCGGACCAAGCAGGCGTGGCAAGTCGTGCAGAATGCGAACGACCCGGACGCGACCATCATTCTCGACGCCTTCCACAACTGGAACAGCGCCTCGACGCTGGAGGACATGCGCGCCATTCCCGGCGACAAGATCGCGCATTATCACATCAATGACGCCGCCAAAGGCCGTCCGCAGATGCAGCAGATCGACGCGGATCGCGTGATGGTCGGCGACGGCGTGTGCGACTTGAAGGCCGAGATCGAGCTGCTCAAGGAGAAGAACTATCAGGGCTGCATCAGCCTGGAGCTGTTCAATCCGGATCTGTGGAAGCAGGACCCGCTGGAGGCGCTGAAGCTGGGGCTGGAGCGGGTGAAGGAAGTGGTAAGCCTATGAAATCCTCGCGTCCCAACATTCTGATGGTCATGGCCGACCAGCTCTCCGCTCAATATCTCGGCGCGTATGGCCATCCGCTGGTCAAGACGCCGAATATCGACGCGCTGGCTGCGAAGGGGACGATCTTCCGCAACGCCTATTGTAACAGTCCGATTTGCGCTCCGTCACGAGCGAGCCTGGCCACGGGTCTGCACGTGAGCCGCTTGGGCGCGTTCGACAATGGGTCGGATTTTCCCGCGGGCGTGCCGACGTTTATGCACCACTTGCGGCGGGCGAATTACGAGGTTGCGCTTTCAGGCAAGGCGCACTTTATCGGGCCGGATCAGATGCACGGTTTTGAGCAGCGGCTGACGCCGGAGATTTATCCCTCGGGCTTCGATTGGACGCCGGACTGGACGCAAGGAGCGGTTCACAACAAAGGCACGGCGGTGGATCAGATTCGGGAATCCGGCCTTTGCGAGTGGAGTATGCAGCTGGATTACGATGAGGAAGTTCAGTTTCGTTCACTGGAATACCTGCGCGGTTATGCGCGCCGCAAGGACGATGGGCGACCGTTTTTTCTCTGCTCAAGTTTTACCCACCCGCACGAGCCCTTTATCATCAACCAGCCTTGGTGGGATCTCTACGACCACGATGAAATCGACATGCCCAAGGCGGCCGGCATGCCGATTGAGGAGATGCATCCTTACAATCAATGGCTTCAGATTCATCACATGGTCGACGTGTTCCCGATCGAGGATGAGCACGTTCGCAATGCCCGGCACGCCTATTATGGCGCGATTAGCTATTTCGACAGCAAGATCGGGGAATTGACGAAGGAGCTGGAACGTCTCGGATTGGCTGACGACACGATCATCATCGTCACCAGCGATCATGGCGAGATGCTGGGCGAGCAGGGCATGTGGTTTAAACGCACCTTTTTTGAACCCTCCATTCGCGTTCCGTTGATTGTGTCCGGAACCGATCAGGTGAAGGCGGA
>JBLHKZ010000450.1:0-3279 GCA_047618185.1 Limisphaerales bacterium | reverse complement strand
ATGCCCCAGATTCCCAACCCGATTAGCAGGAGACCCACCAACCGTTCAGAGACCGTGGAGATTAAGTCCCAGGGAAGCGCCTCACGCGTGACCAGCGCAACGGAGCCCACAACCGCCACCGACAGGGCATGGCCCAGCCCCCATTGAACGCCAACGCGCCAACTCCGCTTGCCGCCGGACAAGGACAACGGCGCCACGGCGGCGAGATGATCGGGACCGGACACAGCGTGCGCGATTCCCGCCACCAGACCTGCCAAAGGGGCAATCATCTTCGGGGTTGTCTTGCTAGGGCGGTCATCCGTTCTCTTTTCCGCGTTGGCGCGCCAAGCGTCAATGTTGAATCACGACCGCCGGCTCCTGAGCGTGCGATTGGATGCGGTTGGCGTCGGCAACGGGCGCCAGAGGATAAATTGAGCGAACCCACCCCGATTTTCCCCCCTTAACTCCTCCTTCGTCGGCGGGGTGAAATATCCCCTCCCAAAAGGGGAACAGCGCGCCTTTGCGCCAAATGTGAAAACGTCGAACAGTTATGGGTTTACACCCCTTTGGCGAATGCTACTATTCGCGCCCGCTCAACCATTCCATGAAGAAAATCGAAGCCATTATCAAGCCTTTCAAACTCGACGACGTGAAGGAATCGTTGCGCAAGATCGGCGTTGAAGGAATGACCACCACCGAGGTCAAGGGATTCGGCCGGCAGAAGGGCCACACGGAGATTTATCGTGGCAGCGAATACACGGTCGACTTTCTGCCGAAGGTGAAGATCGAAACCGTCGTCGCGGATTCGCAGGTGGACGACGCCATCAAGGCGATCACTGAAGCGGCGAAGACGGGCAAGATCGGTGACGGCAAGATTTTCGTCATCCCGGTTGAAGGAGCGTTACGAATTCGCACTGAGGAAAAGGACGAACAGGCCGTCTGATTCCTCCGCGCTTCTGAAATGCCTGTTTTTGAAACGACGCCTCCGACGCCACGACGGAATCAATCTGGCAATAAGAGCTTCGCTTTTCAATGAACAGGCCCGTCCAACTTGCCCAATCCACCGAGGCGCGCGGCTCACACGCGGTCGCCGATTTCCATTATTCGGGGTCCATGAATCGGGCGAAATACAGACCCGCGATTGATTGGTCAACCGATCGGCATCCGTTTCATCTTTGTGAGGCTGTCGGTCCAGCGATCAACGCCTCCCACAAGACGCCTCTTAATGCGTCAAGATTACGAAAACGTCCGATTTTAAAGGGCAAAACACCTATGCTAATAAGTTGGGGATAACTTCTGAAAGCTTTATGTGGATTGAGGGTTGGCAGTGGCATAAAACGAGAACTGTCGCACTTGACCAGGGGTTGTTTGGCTTTGGCGCAAAGTTCGGGATGAATTTGAAATATTCTTGCGTAAGTATCTGAAAATCAATAGTTAATATCGTTTTGATGGAACAGCGAAAACGGTTGTCGTGTAACGGAATGATGGTCGATCCAAGACGCGTTAGAGTTGTAAACGGCTAAAAAACAAAAGTTACAAACACGAAACAACCGCGAGTGAATAAAATTGTGAATTGGGGCAAATGGTGAAAGACGACCACAAGATGGACGAATCGGCGAAAAACATTTGGGAATCGGCGCAGGAGAAGCTGCGCACCATGCTCAAGAAGGATCTTTATGAGCTGTGGTTTGCTCCCATTCGCGCGGTTTCGGTTACCGATAAGACGTTCACATTGGGCGTCGCCAATGACTTCTGCGGATTTTGGCTGAAGGACAATTACCTCAGCCTGATTCAGGACGTGCTGGCGTTTGTCACTGGCCGCCAGCTGAAAGTGGTGTTTGCCGTTGCCGAGTTGCCGGAGACACTGGAGAGCATCGCGCCGGAAGTTGCCGAATCCGCGCCAAAACCGTCGCCCGAGCAACCCGCTCCAGTGACCGTTCGTTCCACCGCCCGCAGCCCGCTCAACGGCGATCCGAGCTTCAATCCCAACAACACCTTTGATTCGTTTATTATCGGCGAGAACAACAAGATGGCGCACGCCGCGTCAGTCGCCGTCGCGCAATCGCCGGGCAAGGCCTACAATCCGCTTTTCCTCTACAGCGGAGTCGGATTGGGCAAGACCCACCTGCTGCACGCCATCGGCCAATACGTCGTGGCCCACCGCAAGCGCGCCCGCGTCACCTACCTCTCGTGCGAGCGCTTCATGAATGAGTTTGTTGAGGCCCTGAAGGACAACAAGCTTACGCAATTCCGCAAACGCTATCGCCAGACGGATGTCCTGTTGATCGACGACATCCAATTCCTGGCCGGCAAGGAGCGCACTCAGGAAGAGTTCTTCCACACCTTTAACGCGCTCCACGAAGGGCAAAAACAGATCGTGCTCACTTGCGACCGGCCGTCGAACGAGATTCAGAATCTTGAGAACCGACTGCTCTCCCGCTTCGAGTGGGGCATGGTCGCCGATCTTCAGCCGCCCGACATCGAAGTGCGTCTGGCGATCCTTCGTCGGAAGGCCGAGCTCATGAACGCGAATCTGCCCGATGAGATTCTCGATTTTCTCGCCTACCATATCCGCGCCAACATCCGCCGCCTCGAAGGCGCGCTCACACGAGTGGTCGCCCACGCCAAGCTGCTGGAGATGGACGGCAAGCCTCTGACCTTGGAAGGCGTCGAAAAACTCCTGCACGCGGTGCTGCATGAGGAAAGCCGGGACACTGTCACCATGGACATCATCCAGAAGAAAGTGGCCGATCATTTCGATCTCCGTCTGGCCGACATGAGCAGCCGGCGTCGGCCCGAAAACATTGCCTTCCCGCGTCAGATCGCGATGTACCTTTCCCGCCACCTGACCGATCATTCGTTAAATTCGATCGGCGAAGCCTTTGGCGGCCGCGACCACGGCACTGTCATGCACGCCTGCAAACTCGTGAAAGACCGCATGGAAGTCGACGACAACGTCCGCCAGAAGGTCAACTACCTCGAGTCGCTTCTGCTCCGTTAAAACGACGCGCTTCGCGTCACTTCGCAACGGAAAAGCACGGACCGCGTGTAGTATCGTTTCCGAGGATTCCTCCGCTCAATTCCGACTCGCCGGAAAGCCTAACCAAAGACCGATCGGTCGAGTTTGGGATGGGGGAATACCAAGCCATGCCCGGTCTATCTGGAGCTCTCGTTGACATCCCACGGTCTTCGTCAGCGTAGGTTTGTTCAGAGCCGACCCGCTTCGCAACCGGCCTGGTCGAGCGGCGAACAAGTCAACTATTGCTGCCTTTTCAGAAGCATGTTTTTTGCGCCATATTT
>JBLHKZ010000449.1:0-3300 GCA_047618185.1 Limisphaerales bacterium | reverse complement strand
TCGCCGCAGCGAGTCTCAACCATGGATCATCATGCTTCAGCTCTTCGATCAACGTCGGCAACCCAAGGTCGATTCGGCCCATTTGGCAAAGCGCCTGCGCGACCGCGATGCGGACGTCGGGCGATTCATCGGTCAATCGCGCACGCAGGAACGGCTCGGCGGAACCGGCGGGAGCTCCAAGATTAGCCAATCCCGTCGCCGCCCAATAGCGAACCGCGCCATCCTCATCACTCAAACGTTCGATCAGCCTTGGCATGGCGAAAAGGGGTGCAATTGAACGTGGGTGGTCATTTTGGAGTGCGGGGACTTGTCACCGCTTTGATACATCGCGACTTGTCGCGACAAGCAAGCGCGCGGGCCCTGTGGCGCGGCGACTGGTTTGTGTTCGCAGCGTCTCACCCGCCCCTCTATCACCACCTTCTTCAACTCCCGGACGGCGAGCGCGCGGACCAGAAGCTGGCAGGATTTCTCAGGCTCAACGTGGCGAGCCTCCAGGTTTGGCTCCGACACTTGCCGCCTGCCCTACGCGCCCAATGTCCACCGCGCCTGTCGAAGGACCGCCCGCGGCGAGCCTTTCATTCTCTCATACCAGACAGTGACCAAAGACCCGTCGTCCAACTGCGCCGTGCTGGGATACCCGAGATCGCCCCCCGGCCCGTCGCCGGATATCGTCACTGGCGCCGACCAACTCTTCCCGCCATCCTCGCTCACCCGCGCCTGATTGCCATAGGGCTTGCGGCGGTGGCCATAGGTCATCAGCAAGCGGTCGTCCTTGAGATTCGTCAGATAGGACGGCAATCCCCAAACGCCGATTGAATGCGGAGTGGTCCAGGTCCTGCCCCCGTCGCTGGACTCACATTGAAGCGTCTCCCCCGCATTCGTTTTGTTGTGATTGCGAATCTGCACGATCAGCCGGCCGTCGCCCGCTTCTGCCGCGTGCAATTCGTGATAGTTGTTCTTCGCGTCGTCCCCCTCGCGAGTCGGGATGTCGGCCAACCATTGCCAGGTGGCGCCGTCGTCCTTTGATTCGCAGACACCGACTTCCTTGTCTCCCGTCCACAGGACCTTGCCCGCATACAGCAGACGCCCGTCGGAAAGTTGGATTGGCCCATGGGGACTGTTCACGAGGGTCGGGTAACGGCTCGACCAGGTGACGCCGCCGTCGGTCGAACGAATCATCCACTCGCCCAGCTCTGCCTGGCGCTGTTCCGCCGAGATACGATTATGAACGGACAACCAGCGTTCGATCTTCTCCGCCGACCACGCGCCCGCATCGCCGGGCTTCTTCGCCAACGCCTTGTTCAACTCGTAGGATTCATAGGCCAACGAAGTAAACGTCGTGACCAGCAGACTGCCATTGGCGGTTTCGACGACGCCCGCATCGCGATCGTCAATCGGGCCGTCGAGCAGTGTGCGAGGCCATGACCAGGTCTCGCCGCCGTCGCCTGAGCGCATCAGATCGACGCGCCCGAACGGGCAGACATGATGTTCCCGACCGCCGGACCAGACGACCAACAATTCTCCTCCAGCCCGCCTCGCGAGCGTCGGCCAACCGCAATAGAGATCCGGCTGCCGGCTGATCACTCGCGTGTCCGCGACCTTTGCCAAGGGCGCGGCGGCATGAGTCGGACGAATATTAAAGCCAAGAGTCGCACCAGCGGCGGCGAGAGCTGAGGAACGCAGGAATTGGCGGCGGGAAGCGGGAGAAACAATCTTGGAATCCATGAACGGAACCGTGCGAAAAGTACAATCCGCGGTCAATCAGGATCGCCGCGGATACGATCCGTCGAACGCGACGCCGACCATCCAATCCGCGTCAATATCTTCCGGGGAGCGCGCGCGCCTCGCGTGCCGGATTCGGCGCCCTCGCCGGATTCCTGGGAAACCCGGCTTGCGCCGGGGCCCGGCCAAGGCGCTGTGCGCCGTGGCTCATCGGCGGGGCGCCAATGAAAGCACGCGAGGCGCGCGCGCTCCCCGTAAAGAAACAACGACGGTTGACCGCCGGATTAGTCAAACTCTGCGAGTCTCTCCGCCAGAGCCGGAGGGGGTTCGTCCCGGATCACTACGCCGCCCGTCTAGCCTGCCGCTTGAGGCCGCCGGCTCGCATCGATGCCCGCGGCGGCGGCGCGCGATCTGGAAGTTGTTCCCGCAGGAAGGGAGGAATCTCTGTTCGCCCCGCGCTCAGGCAATCGTTCCACAATGCCTCCGCTGCGGCGGCCGGACTCTCGCCCTGTTCCGAGTTCAGGAATTCATGCAACAGCTGAATCAGCCGCGTCAATGCGATGCCGTGGCGAGCCTCCGTGCGTTCGAAAAGCCAGTCACTGAACTGTAAAAAACTCTGGAATGGGGTTCCGGATCGACGCCAAATCATCGGCGTCGTTTCCACGAAATTGCCGCTATTGCCGACCAGATCCCAGAAGCGCGCAAAGCTGCGCATGCGCTGCAGGTCGCCGAAGGACAGTAGCTTGTTTTGAAGAATCTCGTACGGGGGATTGGGATTGTAGATCATTTCCCATTGGCTGTCGTGACGCACGATAGGCGTTCCCCGCAGCCGTTTCAAAATACCCACTTGAATCTCCTGCGGAGCCAACGCCACCAACCGATCGAACCCCTCCCCGAAGCTGTCCAGCGATTCACCAGGCAGGCCCACTATCAGATCGGCGTGAATGTGAACGCCGGTCGATCGGCGCAGGAATTGAAAGTTGTCCTCCAACTGGTCGTATTTCTGGCGGCGACTGATCAACGCGGCGACCTCGGGATTGAATGTCTGCACACCGACTTCAAATTGCAACGCGCCCGGAGGAAATTGAGTGACTAGGTCCCGCAGTCCCTGGGGCAGCCGATCCGGGATCATCTCAAAGTGCACGAACAGCCCTGGCCGCATCCGGTCGAGGAAGAACTGCAAGATCGCCTTGCCGACCTTGAGATTCAGATTAAACGTCCGGTCGACAAACTTGAATTGCGTGACGCCCCGATCCAGCAGTCGATCCATCGCCGCCAGGAAAGGTTCGAGCGGAAACTGCCGCACGGGGATCTCCAGCGACGACAGGCAAAACTCACAGGTGAAGGGACACCCCCGTGAGGCTTCCACGTAGATGACGCGATGAGCCGCGTCATCCTCGTCATAAAGATCGTAGGGAGAAAGGATCGATGCGGGATCGGGAATCTCTGAGGAAATAATCTTTCGATCGGGCTTCTCCCCTGCCATCAAACTGGCGCAGACCTCGGCGAATTTCAGATCCGCCTCGCCGGTCACCACGTAATCCGCCAACTCGACGATGGGTTGCTGATCGATTTCAA
>JBLHKZ010000448.1:0-3318 GCA_047618185.1 Limisphaerales bacterium | reverse complement strand
TGGTGATCATGGCGGATGATCTGGGGTGGATGGATCTTCACGTTCAGGGCAATCCCCATTTGACCACGCCGCATCTCGATCGCCTCGCGTCGCAGGGAATGCGCTTTACCGACGCGTATGCGGCGGCGCCGGTCTGCACGCCGACGCGGGCAGCGATGATGACCGGGCAGGCTCCCGCGCGACTGGGAATCACCAATCACGCGCCCGGACATAAGCCGGGCCACGTTCCCAAGGGGCGCGACCAGGCCGGCGCGGTGAAATCTAATCATCTTCCACTCAAACAGGTCACCATTGCTGAGCGATTGAAGGCGGCGGGTTACGCGACCGGCTTCATTGGAAAGTGGCATCTGTCGCATCCCGGAGTGGGCAATGAAAAGACCACGTTGTCGGAGCCTGCGCTGCGGCCGGAGCATCAAGGCTTCGATCTGAACATCGGCGGCAATCAGCGCGGGGGGCCTCCGAGCTATTTCGAGCCGTACAAGATCTCCAACATCACGCCGCGCAAGGAAGGCGATTATCTTCCGGAACGACTGACCGACGAATCGATCGCCTTCATCGAGAAGAACCGCGACCGCCCTTTCTTCCTGTCCCTGTGGAGCTACTCCGTTCATTACCCGATTCAGGCGCCGGCGGACCTGATCGAGAAACACACGAAGCGCGGCAAGCACAAGAACCCCGCCTATGCGGCGATGATCGAAGGGATGGACGCCGCGTTGGGACGGCTGCTGAAGGCATTGGATGATTTGAATCTGAGCGACAACACATTGGTGATTTTCAAGTCGGACAATGGATCGCTCTTTGGCAACGAGCCGCTGCGTCGCAATAAGGGATTTCTGTACGAAGGCGGGATTCGTGTGCCCTGGATCGTTCGTTGGCCGGGCGTGGTTGAGGCGGGCTCGACCTGCTCGACGCCGGTCGTCAGCATGGACACCTTTCCCACGATTCTGGATGCGGTCGGTTTGAAGCCGCTGCCCGGCAAGATTCTCGACGGCGAAAGCCTGATGCCTTTGCTCAGACAGTCTGGCGCGTTGAAACGTAACGCGATCTATTTTCACTATCCGAACTACGCGTTTCACAAGCGCAACCGGCTCGGCGGCGCGATTCGCGAAGGAGACTTTAAGTTGATACAACGCTATGACGACGGCTCGCTTGAACTTTACAACCTCGCCAAAGATCTCGGGGAGAAACACAATCTGGCGAAGCGAAAACCTGAACTGGCGAACCGATTGAAACGCAAACTGGACGACTGGCTGAAAGAGACCGGCGCGAAGATGCCCGCTCGCGTCGCAGTGAAGAATTGATTACGCATGAATTTGTCATCCCGCATTTCTCGGTCGTCTGTTGTCCGGTGGATTTTCCTGGCGGTTGTGATTTCCCATGTGATGCGGCTCGGTGTCACGGCGCAGGCTTCGCCATTTGTCTCAGGCCTAGTGAACCATTCAGAACTCACGCCGGCTCAGAAGGGGAAGGTCCTGCTTAGTGAGCTGAACTGCGCCGCCTGTCATGATCTGGGAACGGCCAATGCGTCCATCCAACCCAAGGGCGCGCCGACGCTCGATAATCCGACTGCGCGCCTTCGGCCGGATTTCCTCGCGCAGTTCATTGCCAATCCGCACGCCGCCAAGCCCGGCACAACCATGCCGGACATGCTTCACGGACTGTCGAACGACGAACGCCAGCAGGTCGTCGCCGCGATTACCGACCAGCTGCTGGCCTGGTCAACCGGACGCGTCCGCCTTCAGGAAGTTGACAAGGAGGCCGTCGGTCGTGGACGCAAACTCTATCACTCGGTCGGATGTGTCGCCTGTCATACACCAGAAGCTGGCGCTCCCGATTCCGTCCCGCTGGGTTCGCTGGAACAGAAGTATCATCTCGATGGGTTGGTCAAGTTTCTGGAGGATCCGCTGGCCGTGCGACCCGGTGGCCGTATGCCCGACGCGGGGCTGGACCATTGGGAGGCGGTTGACATTGCAAGCTACCTGCTTCGGAAACAGAAGGTTCCAGCTGGTGGCGAGGCCGTTTTCACGGTGGATCGCGGCATGTCCAAGAAGGGAGCTGAAGCGCTCAAACAATACCGGTGCCTGAACTGCCATCAACCCGACGCCGATACCGTCAAGTCTCCGATACAGACGACTCGGCTGGACGAAGGATGCTTGTCGAATCAAAGCGGATCGTGGCCGCATTATCAGCTTGGCGCGGATCAACGCGACGCGCTCAAGGCCGCGCTGAAGCCGAACGCGCCGGCGCCCACTCGTCATCAGCAGATCGAAATCGAGATGGCCCGCTTCAATTGCTACGCCTGCCATAAGCGAGACGGCATTGGCGGGCCGAGCGCGGACCGCGATTCCTATTTCACTTCGGCGGATCCCAACCTGGGCGAACAGGGGCGTGTCCCTCCCGATCTTTCGCTGGTTGGCTCGAAGTTGAAAATGCCCTGGTTGCGCAAGGTCGTCGCCCACGGCGCCTCGGCGCGGCCCTACATGAAGACGCGCATGCCGAGCTTTGGCGAAGAGAACGTCCAGACGCTCGTCGATCTGATCAAGCGCGCCGATCGAGCGCCGCCAATTGGAATCCAACGCGTGAAGGACGTCCGCGAGGCGCGGAAAATCGGACACGAACTGGCAGGGACGCGGGGATTGAGCTGCGTCAGCTGTCACCCCTTTCGGGGGAAGAGTTCCTCAACGATTCAAGCGACGGATCTCCTGTTGATGTATGAGCGCCTGGAGGAGCATTGGTTTCACCGCTACATGACCGATCCGCAAAGCGCCTCGCCGCTGACAATCATGCCCTCCTTCTGGCCCGGGGGGAAATCAGCGCTTCCGGATGTGCTGGACGGAAACGCGTCACAGCAACGCGACGCGCTCTGGCAATATCTGGCTCGCGGACCCGAGGCGCGACAGCCGGCCGGCATTCGGCTGGAACCGCTCAAGCTGGTCGTGAAGGACGAGGCGGTGATGCTTCGGCGAAGCTATCCAGGCATCGGCAAGCGCGGCATCGGCGTGGGTTATCCGGCTGGTGTGAATTTGTCCTTTGACGCCGGGCAGGTCCGACTGGCGGCGATCTGGCACGGCGAATTCATCGAGGCCTCGGGCGTCTGGCGCGGGCAGGGTCATGGCAACGTTCGCGTTCAGGGCCAGGGCGTTGTGCAGTTTCCCGAAGGGCCGGCCTTCGCCGTGCTTAAAGCCGCAGCCGACGCGTGGCCCAAGGCGGAAGGCCAGCGTTCTCCGAGTTTTCAGTTTCGCGGTTACACGCTCGATGACAAACAGCGACCAACTTTTGAGTATGAGTTCAACGGGATTCAGATTCGCGACGCCTTTC
>JBLHKZ010000447.1:0-3327 GCA_047618185.1 Limisphaerales bacterium | reverse complement strand
CAGAAGAATCACATCATCGGGAGATTCCGCGTGTCGGCCAGCTCGGTCGACCGGCCGACTTTCGACAAGTTCGCCATGCCACAAAAACGCTGGGAAATCATCCGCGCGAACGGAGACCAACGCAAACCGGAGCAAAAAGCTGAACTGGCCAAATACTATCGCGGCGTCACAGCGCTGCTCGATCCAACCCGCGCGGAGTTTGCGAAACAGACGAAGAGTCGCGCCGCCTTTGACAAGGCCATCACCACGACCCTGGTTTCACGAAAACGAGAGAAACCGCGCGCGATCCGCATCCTCGCACGCGGCAACTGGATGGACGCAACTGGCCCCGTGGTCCAGGCCGCGACACCGGAGTTTCTGCCGACGCCCAAAGCCGCCGACCCGAGCAAACTCTCCCGCCTCGACCTTGCCAATTGGCTGACCTCGCGCGACAACCCGTTGCCGTCGCGCGTGTTCGTTAATCGTCTGTGGAAAATGTATTTCGGCATCGGCCTTTCCAAATCGCTCGACGACCTCGGCTCGCAGGGCGAGTCCCCAACGCACGCCGAACTGCTCGACTGGCTTTCGGTGGAGTTCATCGATAGCGGCTGGGACATCAAGCACACCATCAAACAAATCGTGATGTCGGCGACCTATCGCCAGTCGTCGAAAGGCTCGACTGCGCTTGACGAACGAGATCCCTTCAATCGATTGCTGGCCCGTCAGTCGCGCATTCGACTCGACGCCGAAATGGTGCGTGACAACGCGCTCGCGATCAGCGGACTGATGGTGGAAAGACTCGGTGGACGCAGCGTTAAGCCCTACCAACCCGCCGACTTCTACGCGCAGCTGAATTTTCCCAAGCGCACCTACAAGCACGACTCCGGACAGAATCAATATCGCCGCGGCGTCTACACCCACTGGCAACGGACCTTTCTGCATCCCATGCTCAAGGCGTTTGACGCCCCCAGTCGCGAGGAATGCACCGCCGAACGCCCGACCTCGAACACGCCGCTTCAAGCGCTGACCTTGTTGAACGACCCAAGCTACGTCGAAGCCGCCCGTGTCTTCGCCGAGAATATTATCCGCGAAGGCGGCGCGTCGATTGATTCAAAGCTGGCGTGGGCCTACCAGAACGCCCTTGCTCGCGAACCGAAAGACATCGAACGCAAGCTCCTCACTGCGCTCTATCAAAATCATCACAAGAAATACGCGGCCGATGAAGCGGCGGCCAAGGAACTCATCAGCGCGGGCGAGTCCGACCAGCCCGAGGATCTAAACCTCGCGGAGATCGCCGCATGGACGTCTGTGTCCCGCGCGCTGTTAAACCTGCACGAAACCATTTCCAGATATTGAGAAGGAACCAACGCTTCAGGCTCATGAAAACTGATATCGAATCACATCTCGCCGCTCTCACCCGCCGGTCATTCTTGAGCCGCTCAGGCGCAGGCATCGGCTCCGCCGCTTTGGCATCCCTGATGAACCCCGCCCTGTTCGCTGGCGAAGCGAAATCCGCAGGTTCGAAATGGACCGGGGTGATCAAGCAGCCGCATTTTCCACGCCGGTGCAAACGCGTGATCCATCTTTGCATGGCCGGCGGCATGACCCATCTCGAGACCTTCGACTACAAGGCGAAGCTCGCGGAGATGGCCGGCAAACCCATGCCCGAGTCGATGACCAAGGGGCAGCCCATCGCGCAGCTTCAGGGCCGAAAACTGACCTGCCTCGGCCCGCAGCATGAGTTTGAAAACTACGGCCAGTCCGGCCAGCACATGACGAGCTTGTTCCCGAATATCGGCAAGGTCGCCGACGATGTTTGCATCGTTCGTTCGCTACACACCGAGCAGATCAATCACGATCCCGCGCACACGTTCATGAATACCGGGACGTCTGTCTCGGGTCGGCCAAGCATGGGCTCCTGGCTGCTCTACGGCCTCGGCGCCGAGGCTGACGATCTTCCCGGCTACGTCGTGCTGACGTCTCTCGGCAAGGGCGGTCAGGCCCAGCCGATTGCCGCACGCCAGTGGCACAGCGGCTTTCTCCCCAGCAATTTCCAGGGTGTGCAGTTTCATGCCAAGGGAGATCCCGTGCATTACGTCAGTTCGCCGAAGGGAGTCGACCGCGCCGGTCAAAAGGATGTCGTCGACACGGTCAATTCATTGAATCGCGTTTTACAGGATTCCTTCGATGATCCGGAGATCGCGACGCGCATCAGCCAGTATGAGATGGCCTTCAAGATGCAGGCCAGTGTGCCGGATCTGATGGACACTTCGAACGAACCACAACACATCCGCGACCTCTACGGCGCCGAGCCGGGCGACGGATCCTACGCCTCGAATTGCCTGCTCGCGCGGCGGCTTGCCGAACGCGGCGTGCGCTTCATCCAGCTTTACCACCGCTCCTGGGATCACCATGGCGATGTGAAGGGCAAAATGAAGATCTCTGCGAAGGAGGTCGACCGGGCCACCATGGCGCTGATCAGCGATCTCAAACAACGCGGCATGCTCGACGACACGCTGATCATCTTCGGCAGTGAGTTCGGACGCACGCCCATGGCGCAGGGCAGCGGACGCGACCATCACATCAAGGGATTTTCCATGATGCTGGCCGGCGGCGGCATCAAGCCCGGCTTCAGCTTCGGCGCCACCGACGACTTCGGCTACAACGCTGTCGTGGATAAAGTCCACGTCAACGATCTCCACGCCACCATGCTCCACCTCCTCGGCATTGAGCACACGAAGCTGAACTACCGCTTCCAGGGCCTCGATTTCCGCCTGACCGGCATCGCCGGAAAAGTGCTCAAGCCATTGGTGGGGTAATCCAGGCGCGTTCGCGATGAGCACACACGGTGGAAGCGCAGACAAAGTAGAACGGAATTCATTCCGTTTTCTGGCTCGAACAGACCGCAGCACATGGATAAACGGAGTGAATTCCGTTCTACTCTTCGCGCTCGCCTTTCTTCTCCCATCATTTGTCACCGGCGCCGATTTCACCTCCCGCATCCAACCCCTCGTCGCCAAATACTGCCTCGGCTGCCATTCGACCGAAAAACACAAGGGCGAGCTGGATCTCGAACGATTCAAATCCCAGGCTGACGTGCGCAAGGACGCGAAAGTCTGGCAGCAGATTCTCCACCAGTTCGAGATCGGCGAGATGCCGCCCGAGGGCAAATCACAACCCACCGCCGAAGAATTCGGCCAACTCAAGACCTGGATCCAAGGCGCGCTCGACGCCGAGGCTCTTGCTCGCGCGGGCGATCCGGGACCGGTCGTCCTGCGTCGACTCAACAACGCCGAGTACACCTACACGATTCAGGATCTGACCGGAGTCGCGCTTGATCCGGCAAAG
>JBLHKZ010000446.1:0-3358 GCA_047618185.1 Limisphaerales bacterium | reverse complement strand
ACCAGATCGCACCGCGCCCGAAACGGCGCCCAGGCATTGGCCTCGTTTTTGATTCCCTCACAAGCCTTCTCGGACTATGAAACCCTCCATGCAGCTCCACTTGAAGCCGGATCCCCGCCGAACAATTCGCGCCGCCTCCAAGAGCCTCGCGTGGGCCGCGGGACTGGCATGGGCTGTGGCTCCGATGGCCTTTTCCGCTGAAACCGATCAAACGCCGGCGCGACAACAGCCACCGCGCAATATCATTTTCATCCTGACCGACGATCACCGTTACGACGCCATGGGCTTCATGGGGCATCCGTTCATCGAGACGCCCAATCTGGATCGCCTTGCCCGCGACGGCGCGCATTTTGAGAATGCGTTCGTCACCACATCGCTCTGTTCGCCCAGCCGGGCATCCATTGTCACGGGGCAATACGCCCACAATCACGGCGTCGTGGACAACTACAATCCCGCGCCCGACGACCACGTCTACGTGCAGGAGTATTTGCAAAAGGCCGGCTATGGCACTGCATTTGTCGGCAAATGGCATTTTGGAGGCGAGCGGGACGATCGCCGCCCAGGCTTCGATCATTGGGTTGGATTCAAGGGACAGGGAGTCTACTGGCCGCACGCGACGGGCCTGAAAGTAAAAGGCAGGTACGTGCCGCAGGCGACCAATTCCGGATTCAACATCAACGGCAAGCGAGCGCCGCAAAAAGGCTATATCACCGACGAATTGACGGACTACGCCATCGATTGGCTCGACGATCAAACCGCGGAGAAACCCTTCTTTCTCTATCTTTCCCACAAAGCCGCACACGCGGATTTTCTGCCCCCCAATCGCTACGCCTACCGATACGAAAAGGAACCGATAACCCAACCGCCAAGCCCCACGACCCATCCCAACTTATTCACCAACCCGCCGATGTGGGTCCGAAACCAGCGCAACAGCCGGCACGGCGTGGAATTCGCCTACTACACGGATCTGGATATGGCCCAATATTATCGCCGCTATTGCGAAACTATCCTTGCCGTCGACGAAAGCGTTGGGCGGATCATCCAATGGCTGGAATCGCGCGACATGCTGAAATCCACATTGCTCGTCTACATGGGAGACAACGGATTTCTTTTCGGCGAACACGGTCTCATCGACAAGCGTTGCGCCTACGAAGAATCGATGCGCGTCCCGCTCCTCCTGCATTGCCCGGAGATGCTGACCAAAGGCTCCAAGATCAAAGAGAACGTCGCCAACATCGATATCGCCCCGACGCTTCTTGAGGTTGCGGGTCTGAAAACGCCCGACCGAATGGACGGGGCCAGTTTCCTGAAACTTGCTCAAGGCCAGAAGATCCCCTGGCGCCAGCATTTGCTCTACGAGTATTATTGGGAACGCAACTACCCCCAAACGCCAACGATGCACGCGCTGCGCGGGCAACGTTACAAATACATCCGCTACCACGGGATTTGGGACGTCGACGAACTCTACGATCTCCAGGACGACCCGCGCGAACGAAAGAACCTGATCGACAGTCCAGCGCACCAGGACATCGTTAAGTCCTTAAACCAAAAGCTGTTTCAAACGTTGCGGGAAACTTCCGGAATGGATCTCCCTCTCGTCAGCGACCGCGGGACCAAATTTCGACATCGGCGCAACACCGGCAGCCGAATCGCCCCCTTCCCTGAGCATTTCTATCGAGCGCCCGACAAGAACTGATTCCGCGGAGCGGAGTCTCTCCGAAAAGCGAGCCAGAGATTCATTTCGTTGACAGAACAATGGCGGCAGATTACGTGAATTAATCAGAAGCGTTGTTTCGTCAGATTACCAGCCCCATACTTTCGCTCATGGCCCGGACAAGAAAACTAAACCTCTTCGCCAGTTGCTGCCTGTTGGCAAGCGCATGGGCTCTATATCTCACTAATTCGCATCCCTCCGCTGCCAACTCGACGCGATTCCAATCCGGCAATCTTCATGCCTCCTCGCTTCAAGTCGAAGACCAGCCCCAAGCCAGTGAACACGAGAATCTGACAACCAAAGTCGAAGAGCTCAGCAAATCTCTGGATGAAGCCGCCACTAAGCTCGAGGCCGCGTTGAATAGGCTTGAAACATCCCAAAACCCGCCCCAGCGAGCCCGTTTTTCTGCCGCCGAAATCGCCCGTCAAATGGCCGAAGTAGCGCCGCCCCGTGAGTCTGTCCACCGTGATAGGAACGGCCGGGTCGAACGAGTCTTTTCATTTGATGAGCTCACCGCCGTCGACGGCAAGTCGCTCGCGAATGCTGTCACATTCAAGGAAGCTTATGGTCGTCGTTTAGTTTTCCGTAGCATAGACAACAAGCCTCTCGCATTCGACGCGGAAGAAGTGCACCCCGGCGTTCTTGCTCATCTCGGAATCCAGCTATCGGAAGTGCTTGCCGCAGACCGACGTGACCAGGAACGTCGCCGACTAAGAGCCGAGGCGGCAACTCGCCGACGATTGGCCAGAATCCAGGAAGCCGCGAAATTTGCAGCCGCTAGCAAGGCGGAGGAGCAGCCCTCCGCTCCGATCGCGCAACCCGCTGGACAGTCCACCTATATCACGATTCAGCAACCAAGCGCGCCAGCGGCAAACAATTACTATCCAAACCACCTTTACAGCGGATATTCCGGATATTCTTCCTACAGTTATCCAGTGCACTACGGATACCAGCCGCGCTATCCCCTGTGGCGTCACGGATTTCAGACTCCCACGGTAAACACTGGCGCATGGTCTCAGTCGCCCACAACTCGCCAATTGCCGCAGGTTCAAGCGGCAATGAACTCAGGTTTCCGATTCAATAACACCTTCAGATTCAATAAGTAGGTCTGCTTCTCCGTGCTGTCGGTTTCAGCTTTTTTCGTCAGATTGATCCCTTGGACACACACGAGGACGCTTCCGAAGAGCTTGCGCCGCAAAATGTTATCTAAACGCGCCACATCTGTGACTATTTCAATTAATCGACCAATCGCGCCCTATTTTGGCACAGGAATTGCCTTCAGGTTCAATCAACTCAGCGAATTCGGATCTCGATCTTCGTAACTAAGGATCGTCCGATCTTGAGCCAATAGCCCTGGCGGGTGGGGAACACGCCAGGGCTTATTTGCGTACTGAATTGGCGAACTATTCAGCCCCTTTGTCTGTTCCCCACAGTGATTCCTCATTGGGACGACGCCAGAACAATGTCCTGCCCAAACAGAGCAATCCACTCCTTCACCTCAGTTGGCTCTGAGTTTTTGTCACCGACGAGGGTTCCGACTCCCGAAGCCTGGCGAACCAGACGTTTTCTCCCAAATCGAGCGATAAGCGTTGCTTGTTGGCGAGCCACCGAAACATCTTTTTTTCTTTGCATGGGTTCAGGTAA
>JBLHKZ010000445.1:0-3371 GCA_047618185.1 Limisphaerales bacterium | reverse complement strand
CGCGGCTTGCTCGGTCTGACGGTCGCCTGCGCCCGCTGTCACGATCACAAATTCGATCCCATCCCGACGACTGATTACTACGCGCTCCATGCGACGTTGGGCAGCAGTCGGGCTCCGTTGGAGCTGCCGCTGGTGGGGAGTCCCGAGGTGGCGGAATCCTACCGGGCCGAGTTGGCTCGCCGTAAACATCTTCGCGATGACATCGTGCGGGAACAGGGTGAGGTCTTTCGCGGGCGGCTGCGCATGCAGGTCGGGATGTACCTGCGTGAGTTGGCGAAAGGAACGCCAGAGCAGGACACGTCGACAACCTTTCTGTCCTACCGCACGGAGGATCTGCGTCCGGTCATCCTGGAGCGATGGCGGAGCTACCTGAAGACGTTGGATGAAAACGATCCAGTGTTCGGCCCCTGGCATCGGATGTCGAAGCTCGGCGGGGAAGACTTCGCGAAGCGTTGCCAGGAGGTCGTTGAGGCGATGATCAAGGAGAATGGCGACCCGAAGAAATTTGCCGATGAGCATCGCCTAACGACCAAGGCGCCGCGTTGGAATCCACGCGTAATCGACGCCCTTGCCGCCGGGAAACCAAAATCGTTTATCGAGGCGGCGGATGTCTATGGCGTTGTTTTTGCCGACGCGCATCGGCGCTGGATGACGTCGCTGCTGGCAGCCTCGATCGAAGCGGGCGTCGGAGGGAAGCTCGCGCCTGATCAGGATGCGAAGCACCGTGCCGTCAACAGTTCGATTGAACGCCAGTTACGCCATCATCTGTACGATCCCAGTTCTCCGACCGCGCTTGTCTTCGACGATGATTTTTATCTGAAGATGCTCAATCGCGGAGTGCGGGACAGCGTCAGGGGAACGCTGGGAGCGATCGCTAATTTGAATCTCACCGCCAAGGCGCCGCCACGGTCGATGACGCTGACGGAATCGAAGGACGCGGCGGGGGAAGCGTTCGTATTCCTGCGCGGCAATCCCGTCAGTCGCGGCCAGCGGGTGGACGCGCGATTTCTTTCAGCGCTGTCCGGTGAAAAGGCGACGGCATTTGCCGAGGGAAAACGCCGGCTTGGTCTGGCGCGGGCGATCGTCGATCCGGCAAACCCGCTTACGCGGCGAGTCATCGTGAATTGGGTCTGGCAGCGCCACTTCGGACGCGGACTGGTCCGGACGCCGGACGATTTCGGGACTCGCGGTGATCCTCCGACGCATCCCGAGCTGTTGGATTTCCTCGCCGGGAAACTGCTGGAGGACAACTGGTCGCTCAAACGCCTTCACCGACGGATCATGCTCTCCGCCGTTTATCAGCAGGAGGCGTTGGAAAACCAAGGCGCGCGTGAGAAAGATCCCCATAACGCGCTGCTGTGGCGAATGCCCGCGCGCAAGCTGGAGATGGAGGCGATGCGCGACGCCTTGCTGGCGGTGAGCGGTGAACTGAAATTGAACTCACGGCCAGGCGGCAAACCCTTCGAGGAAAAGGACGCCAAAACGGTCCCGCGCCGCAGCGTCTACGCTTTTGTGAATCGCGATGTGATTTCAACGATGGCCAGCACGTTCGACGGGGCGGATCCCAGTTCATGCACGGTGGAGCGCCCGGAAACCATGGTCCCGCAGCAAACGCTCTTTGCCCTGAATTCTGACTACATCCAGGATCGAGCGAAGGCGCTGGTTCAACTTCCCGAAATTCTGAAGGCGAAAACGGATGAAGACCGCGTGCGTCTGATCTATCAAAGGATCTATTCGAGAACACCGGGCGCCGAAGAAATTAAACTCGCGTTGAGTTATCTTGCCGGAGCAACGGACGCCCAAAAGGCGTGGCCCCGTCTCGCGCATGCGCTGCTTGCCGCGAATGAGTTTCATTTCGTCGATTGAACAAAAGCCGCCCAATGCCCGAACTCGCAAATATCGATTGTTCCCGTCGCCAATTCCTCCGCCGAAGCGGTTTGGGAATCGGGTCCTTGGCGCTGGCCGGAATGATGGGCCGCGAGGCCGCCGCCGGGATTCATTTGCCAGGAAAGGCAAAGTCGGTGATCCACGTCTTCCTCAACGGCGGCATGTCCCAGGTCGACACCTTCGACCCCAAGCCCGAACTCACCCGACGGGGCGGACAGGAACTGCCCTATGACAATCTTCAAACCGAACGGCGAACCGGCGTCGCGCTGCCTTCGCCGTTTGAGTTCAAGGAACACGGGCAGAGCGGCATTCCCGTGAGCGATCTGTTTCCCAACCTTTCGAGACAAGTCGACAAGATGGCGGTGATCCGGTCGATGCACGCGGAGCTGCCGAGCCACGAAATGTCGCTCATGCTGATGAACACGGGCGACCAGCGCGCGGTCAGGCCGAGTGTCGGCTCGTGGTTGAACTGGGGCATGGGATCGGAAAACCAGAACCTGCCGGGCTTCGTTGCGCTATGCCCCGGCGGACTCCCCGTGAGCGGCGCGAATAATTGGCGGTCGGGGTTCCTGCCGGGAGCTTACCAGGGAACGCTGGTGGACACGTCGAAGACCGATCCGCAAAAACTCATCGCGCACATTCAGAATTCCCGCCTCACCGGCGATGAACAACGCCGGCAGTTTGCCCTGTTGCGCCAATTGAACGCCCGCCACCTTGCCGCGCGTCCCGACGAGGCCGCTTTGGAGGCGCGCATCCAATCATTTGAGCTCGCCTATCGCATGCAGGTTGAGGCGACCGACGCCTTCGACACCAGCCGGGAGCCGAAGCACATCCAGGAAATGTATGGCGACGGCCCGCAGAATCGCCAGTTGCTGATGGCCCGCCGACTGGTCGAGCGCGGCGTTCGCTTCGTGCAGACATGGCACGGAAAGTCGCAGCCCTGGGATAGCCACAACAACATCAAGACCGCCCACCGCAATGTCGCCAACCAGTGCGATCGTGGACTGGCGGCGCTCATCGGCGATCTCGACCAGCGCGGCCTGCTTGAGGAAACATTGATCCTTTGCACCGGCGAATTCGGGCGCACGCCCACCGTGGAGTTGGGAACTCAGGGAGGCGGCGCAACCCTCGGGAGAGATCACAATCACTGGGGGTTTTCGCTCTGGATGGCGGGCGGCGGGATCAAGGGTGGAACCGTCTACGGCGCGACCGATGAATTCGGATTCAAGGCCGTCGAGAATCCCGTTCCGGTGCACGACCTTCACGCGACCATACTCCACCTTCTCGGGATCGATCACAAACGCCTGACCTACCGCTACGCCGGCCGCGACTTCCGCCTCACCGACGTGCACGGCCAGGTCGTGAATGAAATCGTGGCGTGAGCCAAGGAGGGCAGGCGGTGTCTTGATCCGTCGCTCAATCGGAGCGCGTCTGTGTCCCGTCCGCGGGACCAGCCGCAGCAACCCGGCGAGAAAGAACCATAA
>JBLHKZ010000444.1:0-3394 GCA_047618185.1 Limisphaerales bacterium | reverse complement strand
ACGACCACAAAAAATCAAACTCCAAAAGCCGGCCTGGCTGAGCCGCAGGATATCCAATCCGCCTAATGCCTAAAATGCCTATCTCCGGCGAAGGCCATGGCCATGTCCCGCTCATCGGCGGCGGCGATGACTTCGGGGTCGCGCATGGAGCCGCCCGGCTGAATCGCGGCCGTCGCGCCGGCTTCAGCGGCGGCAATCAATCCATCGGCAAAAGGGAAAAACGCATCGCTACAGACGACGCTGCCTTGTAACGCAAGCCCCGCGCCGCCGGCCTTCCAGACAGCGATCCGACTGGAATCCACGCGGCTCATCTGGCCCGCGCCGACGCCGAGCGTGCGGCCGGGACCGACGTAGAGAATGGCGTTCGATTTGATGTGCTTCACGATCTTCCAACCAAAGAGCATGCTCGCGAGCTCTTCCTCAGTCGGCTGGCGCTTCGTGACGACCTTCAAATCGTCGACCGTCGTTTGCTTGCGATCACTTTCCTGCACCAGAAAGGATTCCGCGCCCACGCTGCGAATGTCCCACGCCGGAGCCTCGGACAGATCCTTGAGAACCTTGATCAGGCGAAGATTCTTTTTCTTCTGCAAAACCTCCAGCGCCTCGGGCGTGAATTCCGGCGCCACGATGACTTCGCTGAAGATCTCGGCGATCGATTCCGCGCAGGCGCCGTCGAGCGGCCGGTTAACCGCGATGATGCCGCCGAAGGGAGCCTGATTATCCGTCGCGAAGGCGTGGTCCCAGGCGTCCTTCAGGCTGTCGCCCTGCCCCACGCCGCAGGGATTGGTGTGCTTGAGAATTGCCAACGTCGGAGCCTCGCCCGAAAACTCGCCGATTAGATTCGCCGCGGCGGTCAGGTCGAGAATGTTGTTGTACGAAAGCGCCTTCCCGTGCAGTTGTTCGAAGTAGTTTTTGAAATTTCCGTAAAGCGCGGCCTTCTGAAACGGATTCTCGCCGTAACGAAGCGTCTGTGTCTGCGGCGAGTTCAGGTTCAACCCCGCCGGCAGTTGCGCCGCCGCTGCGTCTTCACTGAACGCCTTGCCCAGGTGACCGGCAATGGCGGTGTCGTAGGCGGCCGTGCGCGCGTACACCTTGGCGGCGAGATTGCGTCGAAACTCCAACGTCGTTTCGCCATTGGCCTTAATCTGCTGCGCCGCCTCCGCGTAATCCGCCGGATCGGTGATGACCGTGACACTGTCGTGGTTCTTGGCCGCGCTGCGCAGCATCGTTGGCCCGCCAATGTCGATGTTTTCAATCGCATCCGGCAATGTGACGTCCGGCCTGGCGACGGTCGCCTCGAAGGGATAAAGATTCACCACCACCAGATCGATGGGCTTGATGCCATGCTCCGCCACCGTCGCTTCGTGCTCGGCGTTGCCGCGAATGTAGAGCAAGCCGCCAAGCACCAACGGATGCATCGTCTTGACGCGGCCATCTAGCATCTCAGGGAAGCCGGTGTGGTCGCTGATGTCCTTTACGGTCAGCCCCGCATCGCGCAGAACGCGCGCCGTTCCGCCGGTGGAAAGCAGTTCCACGTCGGCGTCGGCCAGGGTTTGAGCGAAGGGAACCAGGTCTGTTTTGTCGGAAACGGAGAGTAATGCGCGTTGTATTTTTGCCATAAGACGGCGGGTAAATTCTCCGCCCAGCCGCGTCGCGTCAATGAGGAAGCATGAGGAAGTTGAGAGGGGGGCCATGGGTGAGTTTTGCGAATCAGTTCCTGCCTTGAGTGCGGAATTGAAACGCAACCCGACCGCCCGTCTTCCCCCCTTCACCCAAACGGGCGCGTTTAAAAATTGGATTTCACGCCGGGCTTCGGGTTTATTAGCCGAAATTCGCCTGTTATCGCGGGGCCTTCGCCCGCAGAATGCGCCTTATCGAATCCGTGGAAAAACCTAACGCCACTCCGGCCTCGACCGACGACGATTCCCCGATCGAGTTGTCCATCGTGATGCCGTGCCTGAACGAGGCCGAGACGATCGAGACCTGCATTCGCAAGGCTCAAGCCTCGCTCGAAGAGAACGATATCCGCGGCGAGGTCGTGATCGCCGACAACGGCAGCACGGATGGCTCGCAGGCGATCGCGGAGAAACTCGGCGCCCGAGTCGTGCCGGTCGATGTCAAAGGATACGGAGCCGCGCTCCGGGGCGGGATCACCGCCGCGCGTGGCAAATACGTCATCATGGGCGACGCGGACGACAGCTACGATTTCAGCAATCTCGCGCCCTTCATCGAGAAGCTTCGCGAAGGCTTCGATCTGGTGATGGGCAATCGCTTCAAGGGCGGCATCCAACCCGGCGCCATGCCTCCGCTGCACCGCTACCTCGGCAACCCGGTCCTCACCGGCATTGGACGTCTCTTTTTTCACAGCCCCGCCGGAGACTTTCATTGCGGATTGCGAGGCTTCAGCAAGGCCGCCTTTGACACAATGGATTTGCAGACGACCGGCATGGAATTCGCCAGCGAGATGGTGGTCACCTCGACTTTGCTCAAGCTGAAGATCGCCGAAGTCCCGACCACGCTCTCGCCTGACGGACGCAGTCGCCCGCCGCACCTGCGCAGCTGGCGCGATGGCTGGCGGCACCTGCGTTTCATGCTGATGTACAGCCCGCGCTGGCTGTTCCTTTATCCCGGCCTGTTCATGATATTGACCGGCTTCGCCGTCGGGCTGTGGCTCCTGCCGGGACCGCAAACTCTCAATGGCGTCACCTTCGACGTGCATACGATGCTCTACGCATCCGGTCTGGTGTTCATCGGATTTCAGGCCGTTCAATTCGCGATGTTCACCAAAGTCTTCGCCGTCACCGAGGGATTGCTGCCGGAAGATCCGCGGCTGAGTCGCGCCTTCAAATACATCACGCTGGAAGTCGGGCTGATTGTCGGGGCATTGATTTTTCTCGCGGGGGTAGTCGGAACCGGCGTCGCCATCGCCGACTGGCGAGGGGCGAATTTCGGCGATCTAAAGCCCACTCACGAACTTCGCATTATCATTCCTTCGACGCTCGCGCTTGCCCTGGGATCCCAGACCATGTTGGCGAGCTTCTTCTTCAGCGTGCTGGGCCTCAAACGCCAATGAGATGAATCCCATCGCGAGCATTCACGACGGCTACGTCTTCAATCGACGCGTCCGCGTTCTCGCCGGGCATTTGTGCAAAATCATTCCGCAGGATGTCAGCGTTCTCGACATCGGCTGCGGCGACGGAACTTTGACCCGCGCGCTTTGCGAACAACGACCGGACCTGACTGCTGAGGGCATTGATGTGCTCGTCCGCAAACAAACCAGGGTTCCGGTGAAGGAATTCGACGGGGACACAATCCCCCACCCGGACAACAGTTTTGACATCGCCCTGTTCGTCGACGTCCTGCATCACACCAATGATCCGACGATTCTCCTGCG
>JBLHKZ010000443.1:0-3424 GCA_047618185.1 Limisphaerales bacterium | reverse complement strand
AAAAACTGTAGCAGACGAGGCAACGAGGCTTATTTCGATCCGTAAGTCGTTGATATTTGGGCCTCGTGACCTCGGCTGCTACGGGGTTTTGGAGTCTTCACACAGTCTCCGAGGAGGGGTCAGGGGTGGGTCGCCTTGGCCGTTGTCCTCTGACATTCCAGCAAGGCGCCATGCTCCCCGCAACTCTGCGCCGCCCGCGCTGCATTGGACAATCGACCGTCATCGGGCTACGTTCCTCTTTCCCACCCCGACCCGACCCATTTAAGGATGAATCGCCGAAAGAAAATCGCCTTGTCCTGCGCCGCGCTCCTGGTCGCGATCATCGTCGGCATCGTCCTCTTTCAAGCGGAAGAACCCGGGCATGAAGGCAGGCCGCTGTCCACCTGGCTCGCGGATCTGGGCATGCCCAACTCGCAAAATCGCGCGGAGGCCGAGGCGGCCGTCAAGGCCATGGGGCCGGACATTGTTCCCCACTTGATTACGCGGCTAAAAAAGCGCGATTCAGATCTCGGCCGACGATTTCACAAACTGGCGTCAAGCGTCCCATTTATCGACGCCGGGCAGCCGATTTATGAAGTGCATTTCCAGGCCGCCTGGGCCTGCCGGATTCTGGGTGATGACGCCAGCGACGCGGCTCCGGCCCTAGTCGCCTTGCTGGATGAACCGGACGCCTCCTTTCCGGTTCCGGAACTGGTCGTGAAATATCTCGGCGAGGAGGCGGTTCAACCACTGACCGACGCCCTGCCCAACGCCAACCCCATTATCAAGCCGGAGATTATCCGCGCGCTGGGATCGCTGGGCTACGCCGCCGAGCCTGCGCTTCCCGAGTTGCTCAAACTGGCAAATGGTTCCGACCGCAATCTCCAAAAAACTGCGGAACTAGTCATCCTGCAGATCACCGACGATCCAACCAGGCTCATGCCCATCCTGCTCAAGCGATTGAAATCAAGTTCAGCGCTCGACAATCGCGACGCCATCTATCGCGTCGGGCGAATCGGCGCCGAAGCCAGGGACGCCGTGCCGTTGCTATTGAAGATTTACGAATCGGGAAGCCCGGAACAGCAACGCCGGGCAATCGCGGCGCTTCGCCTGATCGACCCCGCGCAAGCGCCGGCCGATCTCGTCGCAAGCGGGCCGTTTCACGCCGAGGGCGAACCCACGCATCAAGGTCGCGGGCTGTCAGCCTGGCTCGAGGATGTGGTTCGCCGAGACACCGATTCCAACGAACCGCGGGATCGGGAATTGCGCGCCCTGCAAATGAAGCAGATCGGCGTTGCCGTCCGGGCCATGGGAACCAACGCGATTCCCAACCTGCTGGATCAAATCGCCTGTAGCGTTCGCGACGGAGATCACAACTACATTAAATGCCATACTCGCGGACTCTCCGGCATTCGCAGTCTCGGCGACACCGCAATTCCTTCGCTCCTTCAGCATTTGACGCACGAGAACATCAAGCGCGCCTTTTTTTCGGTCGGCGCGTCGGCCGTTCCAGGATTGAGCGAAGCGATGAAAGATCCGGACCCAAATATCCGTCGCAACGCAGCTGAAGTATTGGAATTCCTCGATCCGTATCACGACGCAAGCTCAGCCGTGCCCTCCCTGCTCGCCGCGATCTCCGACCGCGATCTCTATGCGCGGCTGGCGGCGCTCAAAGCGCTCCGACACGTCCAGGCCGACCCGGATCGCGTCGTGCCGGAGCTGATCGCCTATCTGACCCGACCAAAGGAGGACCCAGCGAATTATCCGAGACCTATTCCCGGCGGGCCAATGCGACTCTCGAATTCGCCTTCCTTCACCTTGAAACAAACGCGCGCGGCCGCTGCGCGAGCGATAGGGGCCTACGGGCCTTACGCAGAACTGGCGATTATTCCCGTTGTTGACGCCTTGAGGGAAAACCGGGAAGACGTCTTTCGATACACCAGCGAGGTCTTGGGAAAACTGAGCGAGGCTCAACTCAAGGACGTAATCGCGGAGCTGGAGAGACTGCTTGCGGAGGGAGGCGAGAACAGCAAGGCGACGCTCTATGCCATCATCGGTGAACGAGGCTTCTATTTCAGTGGCGCGGCCCGGACAGATCTGGCGCGCGCCCTCATCCCCTCGCTGGCGAAATGGTCCCTCGATCCAAAGCCACAACATGACCCGCTCGCGCTGGCGCTGGCTTTGAAGAGGCTGGATCCGGAGGCGGCGGCCAAGGTCATGGTGTCGTTGACAAGAAGGCTGCGGTCGCCATCCCCGGCGATTCGGGAAAAGGCCGCAAACACACTTGGCCGGATGGGGGTGAACGGGGAAGTCGTCGGCCCCGAGCTGGGCGCCCTGCTGCGCGATCCGGATGCGCGTGTGCGAAGAGCGGCCAGTTTGGCCATCCGAAAAATTAAGTCAAAATCGCGAGCGAGCGGCGGCGGCGGATTGCTCGACGCCTTTGGCCAGCCGGTCGGAGGCGACGGCGGCGGATTAAAGGCCGTCGAACGGGCTCTGTCCGACTTGCGATCGGCCCAACCGGCGAAAGTCAGCGCCGGGCTCTTCTCCATCGACGCGGTCGCCCAGCAGACCTTGAACGGACTGGGGCCGCTGAACGACCAGGTGGTGGATGAACTCGCGCGAATCCTCGCCACCGGAGACCTCAAATTCCGCAAAGCCGCGCCCCGAACGCTGTCTCATTTCGGTCCCGCCGCTCGCCGCGCCATGCCCGCCATCCTCGAGGCGATCAGGGCGGAATCCACCGACCGTAATGTGAAATTACTCCTTCGCATGACCGTGCTCGCCATCGATCCGGAGGCCGTCCGCGAGGTCGCCCTGTCCCACTTCGACGAGCTCGACCACCCTGACGAGGCGAAACGCGACCTTGCCTATGAATGGGTTTATTATGCGCGGACCGAAGCCCGGCCCAGGCTCATCGAGATTGTTCTGCGTGAACATGAGCGGAAGGACGACGCCATACTCGCCGACGCACTATCGGCGCTGCCTCGCCTCGGTCTCATCGAAGGCGCGACCGACGAACTGCGTGAGGTTCTCCTAAAATTGCTATCCTCCCCCAACGCCCGAGTGCAGTCCGCAGCGGCAGTCCGGCTGATCGACGCCGGAGTCGAACCGGCTCGCGCCGAAACGGAAATCGTCAAAATTCTGGAGGGTCTCGTTGGGAATCAGCGTCGGATTCCGACCTTCGCTCTGGAGCGCATCCGCCTGCTTCGCGCCTGGTCGGAGCGCCCTTGAGTTTCCGCTGGTTGGAGCGAATACCGAAAGTCGTTTCCGTATACGCGAAGCGGGTGGGGCGAAGCTCCTGCTGAGCCGTAGGCGAACGGAAATGCCTGGCACGGCTCAGCGCATGCGCGTCAGGATAGGAGAAGAGTCAGACCAGTGACTGCGGGAAATGCGACATGAATGGCGGCAGCGTTCCAAGAAAGGGTCGTAGCATCCGAGGTGACGA
>JBLHKZ010000442.1:0-3445 GCA_047618185.1 Limisphaerales bacterium | reverse complement strand
ACCATCGCCGAACAGGCCGAAGTGTAGCGGCCGGATTGCGTAAAACTGTGAAACCGTTTCTGCGGCGACTTGGCCGGATAGACCCGGGGATTGCGCTCGGTCAACGTATTCTTCGGCGAGTCGAACGCAACATCTGGATTGCGCCGCAGGTAGTGATCCTCGATCACGTAGTGCCACATGGGATAGCTGTTCTGCTCGCCAAACCAGCTTCCCCAATTGTCGCGATCGCGTCCAAACTGCGACGGACCTGACACCGCGATCAGCTCGCCGGTCTCCGGCCGAATCTTGAAGTCGCTGCTGCCGACGTCATACGACGTCCCCGTGTGCGAGCGGATCGTCACCTTGCCTCCATAGCCCGCGCGATGACTGCCGCTCGCGCAGTAAATCCAGTTGTCCAGCCCCCAACGCAGACCATTCACGCGCAGCTGCTGATTCCCTTCGAAAAAACCCTCATACATCGTCTTTTGCGAGTCGGCCTTGCCGTCGCCATCGGAGTCTTCGGCGTAAATGATCTTGGGAGCCGCCGTGATCAGGACGCCCTTTTTCCAGGCCATCACGCCGTTGGGGAAATTGAGCCCGTCAACGAACAGCGTCGACTCGTCGTATTTCCCATCGCCGTTCGAATCCTTCAAGACTCGGATGCGCCCGCCTGGCTTGCCCTTGTCATCCATGCCGTTCGGGTAATCCGCCATCTCGGCCACCCACAATCGTCCATCGGCGCCCCAATCGATCGCGACAGGATCGAGCACGAGCGGCTCGGCCGCGACGAGTTCCACCACGTAACCTTCCGGCACATGAATCGATTTCAATCCCGCCGTCGGCGAGCGCGGCATCGATTCCAACTCGGGCTTCGACTCCGCAACTGCTGAAGTCGGCGCCTTCACCCCCGCCGCTGCGAAGAGCCCGCGCGCCTCATCCGAGGTCAACGCGCGATCGAACAGAACCGCCTCATCCAAATAGCCGTTCAGATTCGAAAAATTGTCATTGCGACCGCCGAAGTAGATGCTCGTTTCATTCGCGTCAATCGACGCCGGCAGGTCCGCGTTAATCTCCGGCTTCGCTCTGCCGTTCAGCCAGACCGTGACGCGTCCGGCCTTGCGAACCATCACGGCATGATTCCAGGTTCGCGGTTGAATCGTCGTCCGCCCCGCGACGACCTGATCAAGCCGATTTCCATTAAACACGATCAGCCTCCCAGTGAATTCAGGCCGATACGTTCCGCCAATTCCGAAATGGTCGCCGGGACAAGTCTGATCGCCATCCGGCCCGCGGGAGAAGAAGTAGCCCGTTACCGAGCGAGAATCGTTTGGCTGATCATTGCGAAACCACAGACTGACGCTGTAGTTCAGTGGCAGCGGCTTTGCGTCCGCCTTGACCCGCCCGCCGTGGAATCGGGCCGCCATATTACGCGCTGCGGCAGAACCCTTCGACAACTCCACTCCGCCTTCGATCGTTCCGCTCAATTTCCGCGTCCCGCGCCCCTCGGCGCTTTTCTCTTTCACCGAGTCAAACGACCACCGAATCGCCGGCTTCAACGCAGCGACAGCCGTCTCGTATTTCGCATCAATCTTTGGCCCCTCCAATTGCTGCGCGCGGGCCTCGACCGCCTTGCGCGCCGCGATGCGCTTCTCCTCGCGCCAGGCTTCGATGCCTGACAACTGGACGCGTTGTTGAATCTCCTCCTTCGACAACGCCCGGTCATAAACCGCGACCTCGTCCAATCGCCCCTCAAACCCCGGGAAATCCTTTCCTCCGCTGGCGAGGGTCAACCCCCTGTGCGGGCCGACGGCAAACTCATCCGGCGCGAGCAGGGCTTGGAACTGTTCCTCCCCATCCAGCCAAACGGAAACCCGGCCGGCGCGATGAACCACGGCGATATGACGCCAGGATTTCGCTCGAATCACGGACTCGCCGCGCGTCGGAGAGTGGCGCTGCCCGGCAATCGTCAAACGCAACATCGCGCCGCCACCCTGCGGATGCCTGACGAGCTCCAGAACTTCCGGGCCGCGCGCGTACAATCGGCCAATAACGTCCCGGTCTTTCGAAGGAGAGCCATTCCAAAACCATAGCTCGACCGTGTGGTTATCAGGAAGCCCGTCAAGGGTCGCCGTCAGGCCGCCCCCCGCAAACTGAACACAACGGTTATTCTCACGCGCCCCACAGAACCCCGCGCCCGGCGCACCTTCGAGATGCAGCGCATAACCATGCTCCAGCTTCGCGTGTCGCCCGTTGCCCGATGAATCACGCGCGATTGCCCCCGAGATTTCCCCCAGCCGCCAATACGCCAACGGCTTCGCGGCGATGACCGCCTTGGCATACGCGCCATGCGATTCCTCCACCGCGCGCCGCGGTTTCTCGGCAACCTTCTCCAACAGGCTCAACAGCGCCTCGACGATCTTCGGCTCGGCGTTCGTTTCGAGCGACGCGCTGCGCGCCTCCCAGGTCGTGTAGCCGCCCAGGCGATGTTGCTCCGGCGGCGGGATGTAGCCTTCGCCTCCGTTAGCCAACTCAATATTCATCGTCGGCTGCAAGGGGCTTTGCGCCTTCAGCTTCAAACCCGTGATCGAATAGACCTCGTTGGGGATCGCTGTGATGCCAAGCTCGCCCACGCGCGCCGCCTGCAGGATCAATTCACGCTCCGGATTCGCCGCGATGATCATCTGCTCCCGCGCGTAGATCTCCTGCTGCGATCTCGGCTTCCGATTCGTCAACGTCGCCGTGACCTTCCGCGCCCACGTCAGACGCTTCTCGTCCGCGACGCGGCGGCGCAGTTTCAATTTCGTCTCAGCCATCGCCACCGACACCCAGGGTCGGTATTGGATTTTGTCGTACGCCCCTCTCGCGATTGTCGCCAGCTCAGCGGAATACTTGCGCAAATCGCGAGTCCCGCGCGGCGCTCCGTAATCCATCCACTGTAGATCGCCGCTCGTGCCCTGTGACATCGCCGCGACGAATCCCGACCTCCCATCGCCCGCTTTGATCAGCTTCGCAAACTCCTCGGAAAAGGCGCCGCAATAATCCGCCGACAAGGCTCCCGCGCCGTAGTAGTGCATCGAGAAATTGGCAAACATCGCCAGCGGCTTGCCCTCGGCCGTCTGCACCGAGAGCATCGTCAGCCCCGTATCGACCGGTCCGGCCGGCCCGATGAAATCTGGATTCTGATGCCCCGGATGCATGTGCGCCCGAACCGTCTTATCTCCAAAAGGGTCAGAGCGCATCTTATCCGAGCGCAGAATCCAACGGCGGCAATTTGTATGGTCCGGAGCGTCAACGACACCCCAACCCACTCGCGCGGGTTGCAGTCGATCGTTTGCGCGCTTGATGCCCTCGGCAATCATGCCGGGAAGCTCCTTGATGTAATTCGGATCCGGGGAGCTTCCCAGCGCGCCCATCGCCGACGGCGCGGAATGCGTATGCGTCGACGAGATCATCATCCGATCGACAC
>JBLHKZ010000441.1:0-3448 GCA_047618185.1 Limisphaerales bacterium | reverse complement strand
CAAACTCGCGAATTCGTTTCTCGCCGACAAGCAGCAGAACTCGAGATTCCCGAAGGAAGGCAAAAAGTCGGTGGGGCGAGAGTCCCCGCGAGCCCACTTCAGTATCCCGAAGGGATTAGAGAAACTCAGGAGTTTTTACAGAGCATCGATACGGACTCGCGTGACCTCTCCCACCAGCTTCGGATCGCTGCCGCCATTAAAAAGTGACAGCGCACCCTCCGCGCCACATTCTCCTCTCATGATTCGCGCGTTTTCCCTCTTCGCCCTGCTCTCCACAGCCGTTTGTTGCCTCGCGGCGTCCCGGCCCAATGTCGTCATGCTACTCGCTGACGACCTCGGCTTCCGCGATGTTGGCTGCTACGACGGCCCGGTCAAAACACCCACGATCGACGGCCTCGCCGCAGGTGGAACACGATTCAGCGATTTCTATTCGGGTTGCGCTGTTTGTTCCCCTTCCCGCGCCACGCTCACGACCGGCCGTCATCACATCCGCGCCGGTGTCTACAGCTGGATCCACGATCCCAGCCAGAAATCACATCTGCTGGAACGCGAAGTGACGATGGCCGAAATCTTGAAGAAGGCGGGCTACGCGACCGTTCACGTCGGCAAGTGGCACCTTGGATTGCCCACCGCCGACCGTGAGAAACCGACGCCCGACAAGCACGGTTTCGATCATTGGTTCGCCACCTGGAACAACGCCGAGCCCAGCCATCGCAATCCAGGAAACTTCATTCGCAATGGCAAACCCGTCGGTCCGCTCAAGGGCTACTCCTGTCAGCTCGTCGCCAACGAAGCCATCTCCTGGCTGGAAAAGAACCACGATCCCGACAAGCCCTTTTTCCTCAACGTCTGGTTTCACGAACCGCACGCGCCCATCGCCGCGCCGGATAAGATCGTCAGCGACTACGGCAAACTGAAAGACAAGGCCGCGATCTACTCGGGAACAATCGACAACACTGACCGCGCCATTGCCCGACTGCTCAAGAAACTGCGCCAAGTCGCCCCGCCCGAGAACACGATCATCATCTACGCCTCCGACAACGGCAGCTATCGCAACGACCGCACCGGCAATCTGCGCGGCCGCAAAGGCATGAATTGGGAAGGCGGCATTCGCGTCCCAGGCATCTTCCATTGGCCGGGCAAAATCAAGGCGGGCGTCGTTTCGTCCGAGCCTGCCGGACTGGTCGATGTTCTGCCCACGATTTGCGGCTTGCTGGACTTGCCGAAGCCAGAGGGCGTCCACCTAGACGGCAGCGATCTCTCGCCACTGCTGTTAAGGAAAGCCGCCGCCTTCAAACGTCATCAGCCCCTCTTCTGGCATCTGCAAAAGGCCCGCCCTATCGTCGCCATGCGCGATGGCGACTACTCACTGGTCGCCGACCCGGACTACGAACTCTCGACCAGCAATATGTTTCGCGAAGAGTGGATCACGACGATCAAACGCGGCGGCTACGCAAACTACCGGCTCTACAATCTGAAGACCGATCCCGGTCAATCCACCGACCTCGCCGAGCAGGAACCTGCCCTTCTGAAGAAATTGAAAGCGCAACTCCTCAAGATCAACGCCAGCATCATGAAAGACGGCGCTGACTGGCATCTGAATTGAGTCACGCCCCTATCGTCCCTCGACCAACCAAATGAAAACTCCAGTGATCCACCGAATATTTTCCGTAATCGCCACGCTGAGTTTCGCCATCGCCCTGCCTGCCCAGGAAAGCAACGGTCTCGCCCCCGAAGTCACCGACCTCAACGCGGCCGACGTTTCCTACGCCGCCGAGAAACGCATTCCCGATCTCAAGACGCCCTTCATCGACACCACCCCCGAGGACCTCAAAGACGGCATCCCCGTGGGCAAATTGGGCGCGAACGGCGAAGACAAGGAAGCCATTCTGAAATTCGCGAAAGAAATTGCCGACGGCAAACACGGTGAGATCGACAGCCTGCTGCTGTTTCACCAGGGCAAACTCCTATTCGAATCCTACTACCGGCGCGGGCGAATCAATTTCCCGCACTACCAGATGTCGATCACCAAGTCCTATACCGCGATGGCCATCGGCCGCGCCATTCAGTTGGGACATCTCAGCATGGCCGATCTCGACAAACCGGTCGTCAGTTTTCTGAAGGATCTCGACCTGAGCAAACTCGCGCCCGGCGCCGAGGCGATCACGTTGGCCGAGGCCATGAATATGAAATCCGGCGTCCGAATCGGCAAAGACAAGGCGCGCCGAATCATGAAAACGCCCGACGTTCTCAAGGGCCAGGGCCAGATCCAGACCTATCTCGAACACAGCGCGCCCATTCCGCCGGCGCCCCGCGAATACAAGTATCAGGGCTCCGATCCTTCCATGGCCATGCAGATCCTCGAGGCGGTCGTCCCGGGTTCAGCGCAAGATTTCGTCGAGAAGGAACTCCTTGGCAAGTTGAGCATCACCCACTTTGCCTGGCAGGACGATGTGAGCGGATTGCCCAAATCGGCGGCCGGCAGCAGCATGCGCTCCCGGGACATGCTCAAATGGGGCGTACTCGTCATGAACGGAGGCAAATGGAACGGCGAACAGCTAATTCCCAAGGCATTCATCGAGAAAGCCACGAGCCGCATTCACACGAACAAGCAAGGCACGTCCTACGGATATTTCTGGTGGCGCAGGGACATGAAGGTCGGCGACCAGAACTACGACTGCATTTCCGGACGCGGCGCAGGCGGGCAGTTCATCCTGATCCTTCCCGAACTCGAGTTGATCACCGTCGTCACCGCCCACAACAAAGGCATGGGCAAAATGCTCACCTCAACACCCGCATTTATCCTCCCCGCATTTATTTCAAAATGAACGACGGCGGCCGTCCCAGGCAGCGCCATTTGAATTGACAGGGTCCCTAACGCGCGGCTTAATGCAATCGATTTGCAAAACGGTAATCCTCAACCAAACGTCCGGCTTCGATTTCGACAAGCGGTAGCGTTAGCCTGCGTCCTGTTGATGGCGGGGCTCAGCTTGGCCTCGGTCTCCGCCGATTGGCATGAGCGGCTGCATTCCGCGGCGACGGCAGATTCCGATTGCGATCACCACCACGACCGCCCTGACTCACATCCGGCGCCGTTCGATCACTCGGACGATGGGTGCGCAATTTGCAAGATGGCCGCCGGACAGTTGACCCATTTGATCGACCCTCCCCAGGTCACAGTTGGCGAACCCAATTCGCGCTTTCTGCCCCGCGCCAAAGACGCGGACGTCCCCGCTTCCACTTCGACCTCTTCCGCGCGCGGACGCGCCCCGCCCCGGCTCTCCTGAACCCCGCCCCCCCACTTATCGCCCGTTTGCCATGTCGGCTCGCGGGCGAACCCCCTCGCGCCATGGAATCCATGTTGCGCGGAAACACCTTCAGGAAAGCAAAAAAATGAACAACAAATCTCGATTAGCGGCAGTTGCAGCCGCTCTGTCCCTTGGCATTG
>JBLHKZ010000440.1:0-3528 GCA_047618185.1 Limisphaerales bacterium | reverse complement strand
GGAAATATATGCTCAACGACTGGGAATGGGCGGCCTCGCGCACGTTGCATTCCGGCTTGAAGAAATCCTGAATCGCCATCAAATCACCGATGAGCAACTAACGAGCCTGAGCCGCCTTTTCAAGGACCGCGAAACGACGGCTAACCTGCGGAGCGCCCATGCCGGCGAAATGTGCAAAGGCCTGGACATCTTGGAAACTCCGTTTCAGCAGGGCAGTCCATTGAAAATTCGAGATCGTTACGCGAAAGAATCTACATTCGAGAAGATCATGAACGGCGCGACCCTGGTCCTGCTGAAGGCCACCGGACTATGGGGGCGAAACAGGGAACTATTTGTCGATGTTTACGCCCGCTACATCAATGCGCTGGAAATGCCCTTTCCCGCCGCCTTGCGCGAAACAGAAGCAGCCGAAGAATACGCGAATTCACAAAGTCTCAAATTTAAAAATGTGATTGCCGGCTTACTGCTGCACTGGACCCCGGGCTCCGCACAGAGAGAAGCGCAACGAATCGCGATACTTCGGACGACTCAAACCGCCATCGCCATCCAACGTTATCGGCTCGCCCACGACGACGACGCGCCCATGACACTGGACCAGTTGACTCCCGTTTATCTCCCATCCGTTCTCACCGACCCCTTCGATGGAGAGCCACTGCGTTATCGGCGATTGAAAAAAGGGTTCGTCGTCTATTCGATCGGCAGGGACGGCAAGGAGCAACAACGAGATCCCGAATCCAGGGAATTAAGCTCCGACGACCTGCGCTTCAGAATCCTTCGATGAAGAACGCCACCCTCCCCTACACGGAGCCGCGCTTTGCCAATTAGCTTCGCAAGGAAACTGCGCCAAGAGCTTCCGAATAGACACCACGCAGCAAAGCAAGAGAGCGCGCACCATCCGAAGGAATCCAAAATGCCGGTGGGGAGAGAGTCCCTCGAGCCCATATCGAAGTTGCTGAAGGGACGGCAGAGTCGCCATATTTCCTTCGGGATACTGAAGTGGGCTCGCGGGGACTCTCGCCCCATCGGCATTGGATCGCTGCCGCTATTTGAGATGCCCGCTTCAACTCCGGTCTACGGCCGGCCCAACCACGAACGCCACGCGCGCCGACATTACGGAAGCAACAGCAAATACAGCGCATCCTCCGGCGCGGTGAATCCGTCATCCGCAATCTTGGTCTCGCCGGTTTTCAGGAAGTTGCCATCCAAGGTTTCGGCGCGCTTCACATGCCTGTTCTTCAGCCTCAGCTTCAGCTTCGCGTTCACCACATTCCACGGCTCCCCGGAACAACCGCGTGACAAAACTCGCCGCAGCCTGTCGAATTGTGCGCCTTGAGTTCATCCACCAGACAATCCATCACCCAACTCGCCAGGCGTCGTCCGAAGAGCCTGATTGCGGGCTGCGTTCTGGTCGCGATTACGATTGCCCTGTTGATCCAACACGCAGTGATCACGAACCGCACGGACGCGAGGGTGGCAAAGGTCAGAGAGAAGGGGCTTCCCGTCACAGTGGCCGAGTTAAACCAGTCCTACACCCTGCCAACGGGCGCGACCAATGCCGCGGACTTCTACGTGCCGGCCTTTGCGTCGCTCGCCGGAAACCACACTTCCAGCACGAACTCGCCGCTTTTCAATAAGATCAAACTTGGAGATTCCTACCCTGCGCATTCGATCGCCTTCATGAATCAATGGGTCGCGGACAACCAGCAGACCATCGAACTTCTTCACGAAGGCGCGCAACATCCGGCTTGCCGATATCCGCTGGACTACGATGAAGAAAACAACGCCGCGCCGGATCACTTGCCAAAGCTCCGGCAATGCATGCTCCTGCTCACCTACGACGCATGGCTCCGCGCTGAATCCCAAGACCTCGACGGCGCGATCCATTCGCTCGAATCCGCCATGAGCGCCGCTGATTCCGTAACCGCCGAACCCGATTGGATCGCGAGGCTCATTCGAATCGCGGGCCATATTGACGTGGTCAAACGCCTGGAGGAGATCCTGAATCGCCACACCTTCAACGAACCGCAACTCCAACGCCTTCGACGTCTTTTTGAAGGCCGCGAATCCCCCGGAAACGTGCGCCTTCCCTTTGCCGGCTCGATTGGCTATGGCCTGATTTACTTTGAGAACACCTTCCCACTCGATCCCTCGCGCAACCGCGCAATGTTCACGAAGACCGAGCGCGCCAAAGCCTCCTTCGTGCGAGTCGAAAGCATCACCACTGGCCTCTGGGCTCGCGACCGGGATTTCTATGTCGAGACGGTCGCGCGTTTCATTGATGCGGTCAGCAAACCCTTCCCTGCCGCTCTCCGAGAATGCGAGTCAATCGACGATCTCGTCTCGGCCCACTTTGGGGAATCCGGTCACCAAATCTCTCAAATCTTCCTGAACACGTTCAGCGAGTTGGCCCTCCGCGAAGCCAGGCGACTCGCCACGCTCCGAGTCGCTCAAACCGCGATCGCCATCGAACGTTTTCGGCTCGCCCACGACAATGCCATGTCGGAGACACTCGACGAGTTGGTTCCGGAGTTCCTTCCCGACGTGCTCACTGATCCGTTCGACGGCAGGCCGCTGCGTTACCGTCTCCTCAACCCCGGCTATGTCATTTATTCCATCAGCACGGATGGTCAGGACGACCGGGGAGATCTTGATAACGTCATGGGTAAAAAGGACGATCGCTTTCGAATGCTGCGATGAACTCCGAAGCGCCGACACGCAAACGTCAAATTCACGGAAGCAACAACAGATAAAGCGCGTCCATATCGCCGGTGCGCTGATGAAAGGAGGAGATCACCGCCCAGAAACGAATCGGCCGCCCACGTCCACCGACGAAATCCCCCGTCACATTTGCCCCACATGATGGACAGGCCAATTCTTAACCGGCCCAGGCGTCATCTAATTCAATGTGAATTCCGCAATCCGTATTGGGCCAGTAAATCTTGAATGACATGGCGCAACGACTCTCCGGAACACCACCCGCCGGCAGCGGTTCAACTAAGCAATCAACTCGGGGATCGGGCGGCCGTGATCTACGAGCGGCGTGGGGCGGCCGTTGAAATCTTCAATCGTAATCTTCGCCGCGTCGATGCCGAGGTGATGGTAGATCGTGGACAGGAAATCGCCGGGACCAAAGCGCCGGCTGATCGCGTCCTCGCCGCGTTTGTCGCTGGCGCCGATCACGCCGCCGCCATCGATGCCGCCTCCGGCCCAGATGTTTGAAAAGGCGCGCGGCCAGTGATCGCGTCCGGGCTGCTTGGTGCCCGCCGGCGCGCTGGCGTTGCCCGCTCCCGTGCTGGGCTGAAAACTGATCTTCGGCGTGCGGCCAAACTCACCGGTCACCACGACGAGCACGCGCTTATCGAGCCCGCGCGCATAAATGTCCTCGATGAGCGCCGAGACGGCCTGATCGTAATTCGGCGCGCGGAATCGCAAAGCGTCAAAGACGTGGTGGTTGACGGCGTGGTCGTCCCAGTTCTGAACGCGTCCGCAAAGCGGACCGTGCAGGCTGCTGGTGAGAACTTCGACGCC
>JBLHKZ010000439.1:0-3545 GCA_047618185.1 Limisphaerales bacterium | reverse complement strand
CGTCGAATCACGTCCCCGCATCCTACAATGAATCCGTCCCCGCTCAAGCCCTGCGGGCGCATGTCAAAAAACGTCGGAAATTAGAATGGCGTAAAAAAAGCGGCGCCTCCCGCACGTAACGCAGGCATCCTGCCAGTTGTGTTCGGCAAGGTTGCTGCTTTCGATCTTTGACGTCGGAATCTAGGTGTTTTGACGCATTCGCACGACATATCCGCAGTTTTTGAGGCTCATCAATCGGAGCAGGTCGTAATCTTCGCCGTAATAGCGGTCGCCAACGTAGAAGTCGCCGGGCTTGACCAGCTTCTTCCACTCCGCGCGTTCACAGACGGCTCCCGATTTGTTGACAATCATGTGACGTTTGTGTGACAGGCGAAAACGGCAAGCGCTTCGGGAGTTTTGACCGAAAGGATCCCGCTCAAGGCTCAAAGCAGCAACCTTGCCGAACACAACTGACGCTCCGCATGCGCTGCCGCCGATTGTCGCGTTTGACCAACGCAGGACACATGGGCGCTTCACCTGAAGTGCGAAAGACGTTGAACCGCAGGCGTTCAAATAAAAACGACTAAACTTTTCACATCCCCTTAATCAGGCTTGCCACATGGCCAAGCCCAAATCGACTGCCGAACCTTCCATTTTATCGCGTGTGCGCCTCCGGCCTCTTCTACCCGAGGAGCCTCCTCGCTTCGACCAACTGCTCCAAGAGCCCCACTATTTGACTGGGGGGCGACTACATCTTCGGCCTCAAGGGCAATCAAAGCGGGATACTGGAGCGGGCTCAAGCCCGGCTGCCGGAGATTTTTTTGCGCCCAATACGACTCGGGCTGGAGCAAGGAAAACGGACGATTGCAACGCTGGCAGGCCCAGCGCGTCGGCCTGAGTCCTGAAGAGGCCGGCCTCTGCGGCTGCTGGCAGATGGTCGCCGTGAAGCGCGAACGTCAGACGCTGCGCCGAGGCCAGGTCGTGGAGGAGCAGAGCCAACTCAGCTACTACGTCAGCAGTCTGAGCGTGGAGCAAAGGACGGCCGCAGAGATGGCCGGCCACATCCGCGAACATTGGGCGGCGTGCGAAAGCGCCTCCCACTATCGCCATAGTCAGGCTTGCGCCCCGTCTTGCGGGGCGGAGCGATTAGGATCGCGACGCCGGCAGCCAAGAAGCTTTATGGTGTATTTGCGCTCGTGGCCCGTGACTTCGCAAAACTCGTCGATCAGCATCGTTTTGCCCCGTTTTCCCGTGCGTTGGGCGTAACGCCAACGCATCTTCTGGAGATATTCTTTCCTGCTGTTTTGGCTCATCGTGACGTCCATGCGCCACGGTGTCCTTAGGTTTGAGTCGACGGGACCTTCGATTCCTCATCGACGATCCCGCTTCGGTGTCTTTCCTTATGAGTCAACACGCAAGCCCCGACCATTCCGCATCGAAAATTGACAGTCGCGGCTTCGAAGCGGATGGTCCCGTGCGATCCACATGGACAAACCATTGAAAGAAGCAACGATCGCGACCAGCAGTGTCCTGCCCCGAAAAGGCCGCATCACCCGTCCGCACTACCTCGAGCAGACGGAGGGCGACGGCGGAATTCGCCTCTTCAAACTGTCCGACAAGGAATTGATTATCGGGCGCGCCGAGGACGCCAATGTCCGACTCATTTCCCCCAAGGCGTCCCGCCACCACGCCATTCTCAATCGCAGTGGGGACGAATACGTCATTCGCGACAACGGCAGCCGCAACGGAGTCTTCCTCAACGGACTGAAGGTCCACTCCGCCATCATTCGCGACGGCGATCTGATTCAAGTGGCGGACAGCGAATTCAGCTACCGCGAAGGCTGATCTTATGGCGGCATTCGTCACTTTCTGGGGCACGCGGGGATCGATCCCCACCCCCGGCAACTCCACCCGCGTCTACGGCGGCAACACCCTCTGCATCGAAGTCCGCTTCGACGATACGCTTTTCATTTGCGACGCGGGCTCCGGCATTCGCGGCCTCGGCAACGATCTACTGACCCGCGAGCGCCCCCCTGACGAGCTGCACCTACTCATCACTCACGCCCATTGGGACCACATTCAGGGCTTTCCGTTTTTCGCTCCGGCCTACATCGCCGACACCAATATCCGCGTCTACGGAGCCTCAAGCGGCGACCACAGCCGACACCGCCTGCTCTCCGGACAAATGACCTCCGCCTATTTCCCGGTGGGTTTCGGCGAACTTCGCGCCGAGATCATCGACGACCATCTCGACGACGGCGCCAAAGACATCAACGGCGTTCATGTCACCTGCTTTCCCCTGAACCATCCCGGCGGCGCCTTTGGCTACACACTGGAAAAAGACGGAACTAAAATCGTCTACCTGACCGACAACGAAATCGTGCACGTCAACGGAGAAGCCCTGCCCGATCCGCGCCAGGAAACAAAGCCTCGATCCGCGCCCGCGAAACTCGTCGACGCCGTTCGCAACGCGGACCTGCTCATCGCCGACGCTCAATACACCGACGAGGAATACGCATCCAAAGTCGGCTGGGGGCACTCCAGTTGCCTGACTGTCGCCGACTTGGCCATTCAGGCCGGCGTCACGAAACTCGCGCTCTTTCATCACGACCCCGCCACCAGCGACCTGAGCGTCGACGAACGGGTCAAGTCCTGCGTGGACCGCGCGACGCAATTCAAGTCCGACCTCTTCACCTTCGGCGCCCGCGAAGGCGTCACCCTTAAGTTCTGATCGAGCGCGTCCGTTCGCCGCAGAGCCCCCTTCGTTCCAACGGCTTTACCAAATCTTTGCGCGAATCCGCGCAAGGTTTACTTCCCCTTTACAGTCATGGGCCAGGTTCATGCTAGTTCTCAAACCGCCATGAAAGCTATTATCGCATTCTCCCTGGCCTTTCCCGCCGTGACGACACTGGCTCAAAACGGAACCATCGACCTCACGCAGCCGCCCAACTACGCCAACCAATCCGTTCCAGCCTACATCTCCGAAGACAACACCCCCGGCGTTAACCCCGTCACCGATCTGGGAGCAACGCTTGGCCGGACGCTCTTCTACGACAAGCGGCTATCGCGCAGCGACACCATCGCCTGCGCCTCCTGCCACCAGCAGGAACACGCCTTCAGCGATCTCGTGACCGCCAGCGTCGGCGTAGCCGGGACCACCGGACGCCACTCCACCCGACTGATCAACGCCCGCTTCGCCGAAGAAGTTCGGTTCTTCTGGGACGAACGCGCCGCCAGCCTCGAGGCGCAAACCACCCAGCCCATCCAGGATCATGTCGAAATGGGATTCAGCGGAACCAACGGCGATCCCGGCTTCTCCGATCTCGTCGCCAAACTCTCCCCCATCCGGGAATACCAGGCGCTCTTCGCCATTGTCTACGGCGATCCTACAATCACCGAGGCCCGCATCCAAAACGCCATCGCGCAATTCGTTCGGAGCATCCAGTCCTTCGACAGCAAATACGATCAGGGTCGCGCCGTTGCCGCCAACAACACCGCCAATTTCCCCAACTTCACAACCCAGGAAAACAATGGGAAACGCCTCTTTCATCTTCGGCGACAGGACG
>JBLHKZ010000438.1:0-3551 GCA_047618185.1 Limisphaerales bacterium | reverse complement strand
GGATGCCGATCGCCCGTCCAGCCGGGAAGGTGCCCGAGAATGCCATCAAGCTCGTTGTCCATCACAACGACTCGATCGCCGATCACGTAGGGCTTCACCAGAGGCAGGTATTTCTCCGGCACTTTCGCCACCGGATAGCGTCGATAGTTGAGCATGTTGTGACCCTTCTTCAACTCCGCCGCGTAACGCGGAAAAATGTCGAAGACCGGGAGCTTCTCCTTCTTGGCAACCTGCCGGACCAGGTCGTTGATCTCCTTGCTGGCCTCCTCGCCCGAGAAGGGAATCACCGTCATGGGTATGATCAGAGCCTTCGGATGATCCTTGCGCAGGCGCGCGATCAACTCATGAAAATCCTTGGGGAAATTTTCGGCGAAATCCTTGATCCGCGCCCGGTCGTTCAACCCGTAGCGAATGAAAATGTAATCAATGCCGGGATGCTTCTCCCCATTGCGCTCGTAGCGTTTCGATGTGAAAAGCCGCTGAATGTATTCCCCGCTCTGACTGGAATTGATGACGCGGCAAGGCGGCAGATCGCTCTCCGACGCGAGCAACTGTTCGATGACCTTCTCCAGATGCGGCCCCTTGGGTTTCAGCAGGCGCGGAATGCTGCCTTCGGTCGTGCTGTCGCCGAGCAGCAAAATCTGAACTTTGCCCTCGTGCTCGGCTCGCGCGGTTGAGGGCGATAGCGAGATCGAGATGAGGATGGCGAGCGCCAACGTGATTGAGGAGCCGCGGAAAAACAGAGGAATCTTCATCGTCAGGTGAATCGATTGTTGCTGGTTTACTTTTTGTCGATGGAACCCGGGCGCCGCCCGCATCGTAGAACAGAATTCATTCCGTGCCGTTTTCGCACAAACGGGATAAATCCCGTTTTACTCTTCACGCCGTCGCCAATTCGACGGCCCTACCCGATCACATTATCCCCGCCGTTTTCCTTCTGCTGAATCGTCACCGGCCAGCCGGGATATTGATTCGAGGCCTTGCCGTCGGTCGGATCGATCGAGAATTTGAACGACTCGATGAGGTAGGTTTTTTTCTTCGTGTCAATCGTCACCAGGCCGAAGCCGCTGGCTTTCTGGTGCGCCAGTTCGTAGCGGTTCTTCTTCTTGCCGACCTCGGGATTGCCGACCGCATAGACATACGCCTTGTTGCCAAAACCCTCGATGAACTCGCCCGTGTTGGGCAGGCCGTGCTTCGGACGGTTCTTGTGCTTCATGCCGATCTCATCGGGCCGCCACCAACGCGGGTATCCGGCCGCAATAGCGGGCGTGCAAAAGGACCAGGAGCCGTCGCGCTGCTTGTCGGCGCCGTACTGGCTGAGCGTGGTAAGATGCTGATCGCCATTGATATGCAGCGATTTGGCCTTTTGCAAAATGCGGACCGTGCGATTGCGCGCGGTCTGCGGCCAACCGCCGGAATCGAGGTCGGCCTTGAGGTAGCCGCCGTAGCCGCCGTGATGCGTGGCGACGCCGGAAAACACGGTCTGGCTGAGCAGGACTTTCATGTTGTGCGCTCGCCAGTCTTCGCCCCACTGCTCCAAAAACTTCTCCTGCCGTTCGCCGAGCAGGACCAGGCCCGGTTTGTCGAGGTGCAGGGTGTCGACATGCATGTCCTTGACGTGATCCGCGCGTCCGCTACCCGTCTCGACCTTCTCGGGGCCGCTCTTGAACTGGCGATCGCTGATGATAGCGAAGCTGACCCCGCCATAGACCATGTCGCCGTAATAGACACTCATGTTCTGTTTGACCGGCTTGGGATTTGCGAAATCGGGATGATGCGCGGTGCAGGTCTTGTGCACGACATTAACCATGCGGACGGGCTCGCGATATCCGCCCTTGGATGAGGCGCCGCCTTCGAGATCCTGCATCTTCGCGCCGCCCTCGCCCCAGTAATTTCCCTGGAACACATCGTGATCGTCGGGGATGCAGATTGTCGGCCGATCGCGCATGGCTTCGCCAAAGGACCAGCCGTGCATGTAGAACTTACGCAAATAATTCAGAATGGCCGGACCGGCGGGATCGCGAATCAAACCGTAACCGCCATGGTTTTCATAAAGCTGGTCGCCGGAGAAATAGAGCATGTCCGGATCGAGCTTCAACAGATTGTTGGCGACGGGTTCGTAGGGAAAGGCGTAGTCCTTCTGACAAGTCAACGCGCCGACGCGCAGCGGCCTCCCGACGGGGTTGGCTTTGATCTTGCCCGTGCGTTCGTGCTTCGTCTCGGAGCTGTCCGTGTGCTTCTGGCGAAAGATAAGTTTGAAGGGCGTCTCCTTTTTTTCGTTCCAATTGGCGACGCGGAAAGTCGCGGTCCAGGCATCGGTATCGAGCGCCGCCGTTCCGGCCTTTCGCCAGCCGCCGCCCTTGTTGACTTGCAGCTCGATGTCCTGGTTGTCCTTCTCGCCCAATGGACCGGTCAGCGCGCTGATCTTCATGACGTAGCCATCCTTGCCGCGTGAATCGCTGAGCGAGTATTGCGACCAGAGAATCGGCCCGAAGCTGTGCTCCGGTGTGACTGTGAAGGCGTCGCCGCTGGCGGTCCAATTCTCGAAACGATAGCGCGCGGAGCCGGCGCCGCCGCTCGCCTTGCCTTTCGCTTTGCCCCTGGCGCGGCCATCGGCGCCGTAATTGTTGCCGAGCGCGACGTTGCCCAGGAGCATGGTTTCGGTGGCGACCTGAGTGACGCTGCCCAGTTCCTTGCCGGCGGCGTTGGTCGCGGTGAGCGTCAGAGAATACTTCGCGCCCTCGGGCTTGCCGGTCAGCCGCAGCGTCACGCCCTTCGGTTTGGCGGCGCCGCTGATGGCGATTTCCTTCCTGCCGATGAAGAGCTTGCCCGCCCTCAGACCCGCGTTGAGCTGCGCCCGCGAAAAACTATTGCTCCGGTATTCATTGATGTCGCTGCGATTGCCGAGACGAAAACCGGCGCCGCCATCCTTCCCCTTCATCTCGACCTGGCTGATCCGAACGGACATCTCCAGCTTGCCCTTCAAGTTGGTCAACTGGTGGGTCAGAAGCTGAATATTGCGGTCGCCCTTCAGGGAGCTGCATTCCGCGGCGCCCTTGACGATGCGCCAATCCTCCATCGGGTTGGCCCAATAATCAGCGCCGAGCCAGACGCGATCAGGCAAGGTATGCCAGTCGCTCTTGGAGGTGGCCTTGCCGGTTGCCTTGGCGGCGCTGGAGCTGGGCGGATTGGGGAGGCTGATGGCGGCGGTTCCGATGCCAATGGCCTTGAGCGCGGTGCGTCGTGAAAAAGAGCGTTTCATTTTTGAATGAGGGTCAATTTTGAGTCGCGGCCCGAGAGCGGCGCGAACTTCGGGTTTCGATTTACGGGAGCAAGGACCCTAATGGCTGCCAGGCAATTTTGCCAAGCCTTTGGCGGGCTCAAATCACGTATGGCCGGCTGCGTAACTTGTCACGCGATCCCGGCCTACAGTGGGCGCAATTCGAATTTCAGGATAGTTCTCGTTTCGGCTTAATGGGCCAGTCTTGCCACCTGACGGCAGGGATGCGCTGCCGCGCGTCCGGGCGCCGGAGAATCCAATAAGCGATCCA
>JBLHKZ010000437.1:0-3598 GCA_047618185.1 Limisphaerales bacterium | reverse complement strand
CTGTTCTGCATTTCCGACGACCAGTCTTACGCCCACACTGGCGCGAACGGCGATCCGGTGATCAAGACACCCGCGTTTGATCGTGTCGCGCGGGAAGGCTTGCGCTTTGTGCATGCCTTCTGCGACGCGCCGACCTGCGGGCCTTCGCGAAGCTCCATTCTCACGGGGCAACCGATCTGGCGACTGGAGGAGGCGGGGAACATCCACAGCACACTGCCGGCAAAGTTCGCCACCTACACCGGCCTGCTGCAGGACGCGGGCTACGTCATCGGATTCACCGGAAAAGGCTGGAGCCCAGGGCGTTTGGAGCCGGGTGGTCGCACGGTTAATCCAGCGGGGGCGGATTTTCGGAAACGCCGAGTGAAGCCGCCCCATAAAGGCGTCTCCGCCAAGGATTACGCGGGCAACTTTGACGATTTTCTGGCGCAGGTCGACGCGGGCAAGCCGTTCTGTTTCTGGTTGGGAACCCACGAGCCTCATCGCGGTTTTCAGTCGGGTGTCGGGCGCGCCACCGGGAAGGATCCGGCCAAGGCGATCGTGCCGCCGATCTTCCCCGACAACGATATCGTACGGAACGACATCCTCGACTACCTCGTCGAGATCGAGACCTTTGACCAGCAGGTCGCGCGCGCCCTCAAGATGCTCGAAGACGCCGGGCAGTTGGACAACACCATCGTGGTTGTCACCAGCGATCACGGCATGCCCTTTCCCCGCGCCAAGGCGAGCCTCTACGACACCGGATCGCGCGTGCCCCTAGCAATCCGCTGGCCCGAGGGAATCCGCAAGCCCGGCCGTGATGTGAACGCCTTTGTGAACCTGAGCGACCTCGCCCCGACGTTCTTGGAAGCCGCCGGTCTGAAGCCGCCATCGATGATGACCGCGCGCAGTCTGATGGACACGTTTGGCAGGAAGCTGGCGCTGGAACGCCCCGCCGCGTACATCGCCATGGAACGTCACGACGGTTGCCGCCAAGGTGGCAAGGGCTATCCCTGCCGCGCGATCCGCACCCAGGATTTTCTCTACATCCACAACTTCGAACCGACCCGTTGGCCCTCGGGTTCTCCTGATCCGACCGTCTGCGCCCGGTCCATTCCCTACGGCGAGATCGACACCTCACCGACCAAGACCTTCATGATGGAACATCGCAACGAACACGGCGTCGCCCGTCTCGCTGAACTCTCCTTTGGCATGCGCCCCGCCGAGGAACTCTACGATCTCAAAAAGGATCCGCACCAGATGAACAACGTCGCCGGGAACATGCGCTATCTCCCGGCGCAAAGCCGCCTGCGTGAACAGCTCTTCGATCACCTGAAGCAAACCAAAGATCCCCGGGTGACCGGCGGAAAGGCCGACTGGGACTACTACCCCTACTACGGAAAGATCAGCACGAAAGGCTGGACCGTCGATCCGAAACCCGAGTAACCGACAATCCATATCAGATCCACATGAATATCATCCTTCGCACCGTGACAATTGCCGTCTGCCTTCTCGGCTCCATTGGCGCCTCATCCGCGGCCGCTTCGACAAGCTCAGGGCAGGCGAAGCCCCAACTGGATGGAACGTCACGTTCCCCGAATGTTGTCTTCTTTTTGGTTGATGATCTGGGTTGGTCGGATGTTGGTTGCTTTGGGAGTTCCTTCTACGAGACACCCAACATCGATCGGCTCGCGACGCAGGGCGTCCGCTTCACCGACGCCTACGCGGCCTGCCACGTCTGTTCACCGACGCGCGCCAGCATTCTGACGGGCAAATATCCAGCGACGTTGAACCTGACCGATTGGTTGAGAGGCCGGCGGAACTTTCCGTTCCAGCGCCTGCTGAATGCCGAGATCAACCAGAGTCTGCCGGCAAAGGAAGTCACCATCGCCGAAGCGTTAAAAGCGAAAGGTTATTCAACGGCCATCTTCGGTAAATGGCATTTGGGAAGAAAACCGACCACTCCGATGCAGCATGGTTTTGACATCCATGTGCCCGATGTTCCGGCCAACTGGCGCACCTTCCACGGTCCCTTCAAGATGAAAAATCTGGAGAGCAAGGAAGGGGACTATCTCACCGATCGGCTGACGGACGAGGCGCTCAACTGGCTGGAGAGCCGGGAGGACAAACCATTCTTCCTCTATATGTCCCACTTCGCCGTGCACGACCCGATCCAGGGCCGGAAGGATCTTGTCGAAAAGTATACCCGCAAGCTGAAGCAGGGCGGCGGGACCGACGGGCCTGACTTCATCCTGGAGGGAAATCCGGACAATCCTGACACCCCATCGAAAGCCGAGCTCGCGAAACTGATCAAGGCTCCGGGGTTCGCGGGACACAAGGTCATGCCGCAGGGAACCATCAAGGTGCGGCAGAAACAGGACAACGTGGAATTCGCCGCGATGGTCGAGGGCGTCGACCAGAGTCTGGGACGGATTGTTGCCAAGCTGAAAGAGCTGGGGATCGAAGACAACACCATCGTCATCTTCTTCTCCGACAACGGCGGGATGGCCGCCGTCAACGTCGGCAATCCCACCCGGGTCGTCGCCGACAAGGATGTGGACCGCGCCTATTCCACCTCCAGCCTCCCGCTGCGCGGCGCCAAAGGCTGGCTCTATGAAGGGGGCATCCGCGTCCCGATGATCGTCAAATGGCCGAAGCAGGGCCAGGTCGGGACCACCTGCTCAACACCCGTCAGCAGCGTCGATTTCTTCCCGACCATTTTGGACATGATCGGGCTGGGCAACGAAATCCCGAGCGACAAGGAAGGCGTCAGCATCGCCCCGCTCGTCCGCGGTGGAGACATCGACAAGCGCGCGATCTACTGGCACTTCCCGCACTACAGCAACCACGGCATGCAAAGCCCCGGCGGAGCCATCCGGGAAGGCGACTACAAGCTGCTGGATTACTTTGAGAACGGCACAGTCCAACTCTTCAATCTCAAGAACGACATCGGTGAACAAAACGACCTTGCCGCCTCACAACCCGCGAAGGCCAAAGCCCTGAGCAAGAAACTCAAGGCCTGGCGCAAACGGGTTTCGGCCCAGATGATGAAACGCAATCCGGATTTCGATCCCACGAAGTATCCATGAGCTTCCGATCAATTCCATCCATGACTCCAATAGTCCACCGCATGAAACACATCATTCTCAATCTCATAGCCCTGTTCCTCTTACCATTCGCCCAGCTCCACGCCGAGGACGACGGTGGAAAACTGCGGATCATGGTCATCGGTGGTCATCCGGATGATGCGGAATACAAGGCCGGTGGCACGGCGGTGAAATGGGCGAAGCTCGGGCGCCACGTGAAGCTGGTCTCGGCGACCAACGGCGACCTGAGCGATCGCAAAGGCACCCGCGAAGAAATCGCGGCACGTCGGGAGGCCGAGGTCATAGCCTGCGCCCGTAAACTGGGCGTCACTGCCCAGGTGCTGGATATTCCCGACGGCGAGCTGCTGTGTAAACGGCGCCCGAAAAGTGCGGCGGGTAAGCGCCCCTGAAGGGGCGCTCGAAAAGTGCGGCATCAGCCCTGAGAATGGGCATGTATGCCGATATGAAACAGTGGACACAAATACGACAACGGGCCCTTGCCAAGGGAGAGAGCAAACGCGGGATCTTGCGGGAGA
>JBLHKZ010000436.1:0-3602 GCA_047618185.1 Limisphaerales bacterium | reverse complement strand
GGCGTTCGGCGTTCAGTTGAGGCGGGTCCGTTTTTGCCAATCGTCGTGACTACTTCGCGGCGATGTCGTAGCAGATCAGGATGTCCTGATCGCGAAGGTAGAGTTTGCCGTTGGCGACGACCGGATGTGGCCAGGTCTGTTTTCCGCTTCGATTCGGCTGCTGGAATCTGCCGACTTCCGTCAAACCCTTCGGCGTCGCGACGATGAGCGCGACGGGCCCTTTCTCGCTGCGCAGATAGAAATGACCGTCGGCGTAGACTGTGGCGCCCTTGCCGACGCTGCGTTCGTTGTAGGCGAGTTCGCCGGTCTCGATGTCGAGACAGCGGAATGTCGCGCCGCTGGATCCAAAGACATGATTGCCTCGCTTAACGACGCCTCCGTGATGATTGGCGATGTTGAGGTTGGCGTAGATTTCCTTGGCGGTCCATTGCGCGCCCTGCTTATGAATGCCGAATGCGTTGCAGCCGACGCCGTAGCCGGAGGTGACGAAGACGATGTTCTCCTCGACGACTGGAGTGGAGATGACGGCTGTCTTGCCCTGACGAGCGGCTCGCCAGAGAATGTCGCCTGAATCTGGATCGATCCCGGCCACGCTGGCGCCGGTGAGTTGGATATATTGGCGTTTGCCGTGGATCGTCTTGATGATGATGGAGGAGTAGCCGGCGGTGTCGGTCCAATCGGTCGTCCTCCAAATCTGCTTGCCCGAGTTTCGATTCAGCGCGAGCACGGTTCCGTCGCTGCCGCCGGGCGTGCAGAGGACTTTGTCGCCATCGACGAGCGGCGATTCGCTGTATTTCCAGCCGGACATCATCTTGCCGCCGAATTCATCGACGAGGTTGCGGCTCCAGATTTTCTTGCCGGTCGCGGCGTCGAGGCAAACCAGGTCGGAGAATTGATTTAGGATGAAAACCTGTTTGCCCGCGATGGTCGGCGTGCTTCGAGTGCCAGGATATTTCCTGTGGCCGCCGGCCCCGCCGATCCGGGTTTTCCAGAGCGGTTTGGCGTTCGATTCCTGAATGGCGATCGCATAGCTCCCGTCGTCGAGGTCGCCCAGGGTGATGATTCTGCCGTCCGCGACGGCGACGCTCGAATAGCCGGCGCCCAAACCATCGGCTTTCCAGACCAGCTTGGGGCCGCCTTCCGGCCATTGCTTTAGCAGGCCGGTCTCGGTGGAGCCCCCGTCACGATTGGGCCCGCGCCATTGGGGCCAGTCTTCGGCGACGGCGGCGCAGGTCAGGCCGATGAGCAGGAGTAAGGAGAGGGATTTGCGGGAATGGGCTTTGGCGATCATGGGATGGGTCAGGGCTGGAATGAGCTTTCTTTAGTGCGGCGGATTATCTCAGGCATTCGGGTTTGGGCAACTTGAATTCTCAACCGTGAGCGGCGGGTGTGAGCGGAGGCGCGGCGCCATTTTGGGCTGAAAGTCCAATCGCGCAGAGCACAGGCCTTCAGGCCGCTCTTCCGTGGGGGGCTGATACCGCAGGTCTGAAGACCTACGCTTTGCGCGGTCGGACCTTCGGCCCGTAAGTCATTCTTTGTTGTCAACTGGGCTTGTCGGCGTCCTCGACGTTGCGCTGCGCGCTGATTATCGCTTTAAATGGGATATGCCCGCGCATCGCCGTCGTTCCCTCATTCTCCCGCTGCTTTCTATTTGCGCGGTTTTGGCCACGTCGTCATCTCGCGGCGCCGCGGCGGAGTGGTTCAAGATCAAGGCGGTGGACGAAGTGACCGGCAGGGGCGTTCCGATGGTTGAACTGGAAACCGTGAATCACATCCGGCTTTACACCGACAGCAATGGACTGGCGGCGTTTCATGAACCAGGGCTGATGAACCAGACGATTTTTTTCCACGTGCGCAGCCACGGATATGAATTTGCCAAGGACCGATTTGGTTATCGCGGCATTCGATTGAAGACAACGCCGGGAGGCGAGGCGACCTTGAAGCTGAAACGATTGAATGTCGCTGAACGGATTTATCGAATCACCGGCGGCGGCATCTATCGGGATAGTCGTCTGCTTGGAGAGCCTGTCCCGATCGAGGAACCTCTGCTAAATGGGCGCGTCTTTGGTCAGGACTCCGTGGTCGCGGTTCGGTATCGCGGGAAGATTCTCTGGATCTGGGGCGACACGAATCGGCCGCGTTATCCGCTGGGGCAGTTTCATGTTTCGGGCGCGCTTTCAGATCCGCCTGGCGAAGGCGGCCTGGACCCAAGTGTCGGAGTGAATTTACGCTACTTCGTGAACAAAGATGGCTTTAGCAAGAAGATGTGCCCGTTGCCTGGGAAAGGCGTGGTCTGGATCGAGACGCTGATGCCGATCGCCGATGAATCTGGAACTGAGCGAATCGTTGCGCGTTATATGCGGATGAAGAATCTCGGTGAAAGGCTCGGGCACGGACTCGCGGTCTACAACGACGAGAAGGAGGTGTTTGAGAAAATCGCCGAGTTCGATCTTAAGAATCGCTGGCGGCATCCCGCCGGTCCCGCAATTCGTGTGAAGGAGGAGGGCGGCGACTATTTCTATTTTGCCAAACCCTTCCCGACCGTGCGGGTGAAAGTCGATTTCACGGGATTGAAGGACCCGGACAATTACGAGGCGTTTACCTGTTTGAAGGCTGGAAGCGGCGACGACATTAAAACCGCAACTGTCGAACGGAACGCGAAAGGCGCCGTCGTGTATGGCTGGAAGCAGGACGCCGCGCCGACCGGGCCGGGTGAGGAGCAGCAGTTGATTCGATCCGGCCGATTGCAGGCGGAGGAGGCGCGATTTCTTCCCGTCGATGTGGAATCGGGCAAGCGAATTCACATGCACTCGGGCTCGGTCAACTGGAACGCGCAGCGCCAGAAATGGATTCAAATCGCGGTGCAGGCGGGCGGGGATTCTTCCTATCTCGGCGAGGTCTGGTATTCGGAGGCGGATTCCCTGACGGGACCCTGGCGGAACGCCCGAAAGATTGTCACGCACGACAAATACACGTTCTACAATCCGAAGCATCACGCATTCTTCGATCAGGAAGGCGGGCGCTTCATCTATTTCGAAGGCACCTACGCGAGCACATTTTCACGGGCGAAGTTTCCCACGCCACGCTACGACTACAACCAGATGATGTACCGGCTCGATCTGGACGACCCGCGGTTGAAATTCGAGAAATGAGCCTCGTTACCTCGTCTGCTACGCGTTTTTTTGGAATGCGTGCGCGATCGAAAGTAGTCGATGAGAATCACGCTTTTGAATCCGACGTGTGAAGAGGAGCGCGGTTGTGTCGTCCCGACCAGCCGCTGAGTGTTTTCTTGAGCAAGCTGATCCAATTGGATTTTGACGCCTCGCCATTGGGAATTTGCTGCGGCTGGTCGGAACGACACAGCCGCGCTCCGCGCGAGGAGTAAGCTCCATCCACTTCCAATCTTGTTTGACGGGACGCCGCCTAAAATCCCGGGCCGATCATGTGGCCGGCGTCGCAGGCGAGGGTCTGGCCGGTTACCATGTCCGAGCCAGTGACCAGACTTAGAATCGCTTCGGCGACATCTTCGGGCGCGCAGGCGGCCTTGAGCACGGCTTCGGCCTCCTTCTCGGCGACCACGGATTCGTAGTTTTCACCGAGAC
>JBLHKZ010000435.1:0-3604 GCA_047618185.1 Limisphaerales bacterium | reverse complement strand
AGGCCGTGCTGCCCAGCATGCGCGAGCAAAAAAGCGGAACCATCGTGAACATCGTTTCCGAAGCTGGCCTGTGGGCGAACCAGAAGTCCGGCCCCGCCTACATCTGCGCCAAGTTCGGCCAGTCCGGTCTGAGTAAGGCCATCAACGCCGAGGAGCGCCCCAACGGCATTCGCGCCTGCGCGATTTATCCCGGCGATATCAATACCCCCCTGCTCGACAAGCGCCCCAATCCGCCGGCCATGGAATTGCGCCCCGGCATGCTCCAGGCCGCGGACCTCGCCGCCTGCGTCATGCTGACCATCAACCTCCCCCCCAACGCCGTCGCCGAGGAAATCCTCCTGCGCCCGGCTTAGTCGCTTATTCAAGCGCGCGAAGCCCACTTCTCCCGCTCCGACTCCGGCATGCGAGAAGTAAGAAAGTCCAGTTTCAACAAGTCCCGCAATGCCTCCGGCGAGGATTCCGACATCACGAGGCACTTGCGCAGCCAAACCAGAGGCGTGTCGTCCAGAGGCTTGATCTGATTCAGAAGCTCGGAATCCCAGTGCCGCACAATAAAGTGATCCGGGTCTCCGAAGGACCGGATCACGTCCGTCATGTCCGGATTACACGCCGCCAGCTCACACGCGAAGGTCAGGTGCTTCAACGCCGTGCCCGCATTCATCAGCTTTCCAGCCGCCAGGCTCGCTTCAATGCATTCCACGAAGCGATCGCGGGCCACGGCGAACTCCCCCCGAACCGTCGCGACCCGCCCCAGCTGAAACTTCGCCCCGGCGACACCGCGCTCATCGGACAGCCGCATTCGAATCTCCAGATTCAACGCCGCGTAGTCCCGGGACATTTCCTTTTCTCCCAGCGCGAACATTATCTCGGTCATGAGATCCAACGCCTTGGACTGGAGCTTTTCATCGCCGATTGCGCGGGCCAGCCGCAGACATTCGGAATACTGCCGGGCCGCGAAACGAGTCTTCTTGTGGCGCTCCGCCGCCTGGCCAAATTGGAGATGCACGGTCGCCAACGCCTCCCGTTGGCCGTCGCGTGTCATCAGTCCGACGCACTCTTCGAAATACATCTGGCTCACGGAAAAGGAGTCCGTGATCGCGGCGACGCGCCCCAACTGCGCCAGCGTCCAACCCAGCCGCTTTCGATCGTCGGACTTTCGAAACTGATCGAGACATCGCAACAGCAACTCCTTCGCCTCGTCATGGTCGCCGCGCTCAAAATAGACGCGCGCCATCTCCGCCTCGGCGACCGCCTGTTCGTCGGCGTCATCGCGCCGGCCCGACGGTCGCCGCGCGGCGACCGGCCGGATCCGTCCGGCTCTTGCCTCCTCGATCTTCTTCAGCGTGTGGTCCACCCAATCCTTGCGGCCGATCCGTTTCCAAAGGGGAAGGCTGTCCGCGTAGAAACGCTCGGCGTCCCGCGGGCAGTTCCGTCCAAGGGAGATCGAACCCAATTGCCCCAGCGCTTGCGCGCGCCCGACGTCATGCTCCAGCCGCTCCCGAATCTCGAGGGACCGATGGGCGCGGACACGCGCGACATCATACTCGCCCCGCTGCTCCGCAATGACGCTCAATTGTAAAAGCGCGTCGGCCACGTGCCACTCGTCATCGCGCTTTTCAGCCAACGCCAGCGCGGAAACAAGATAGGGCTCGGCGTCGTCCGGCCACTCCTGCTGTGCAAGAGACGCTCCCAGATAAATGAGAACTTGAATATCGATCGACTCAGGACCTGCTGCCGGATGCTTCGCGTCCAGGCAGGCCTTGAACCAAGTCTCCGCCTCCACAAACCGATCCGAATCGAATTCGATTCTCCCGAGCCGATAGCGCGCGCGCAACAATCCGGCGTCATCCGAACGGCTCCCGAAATGCGCTTCCAGATTCAGAGCGTGCTCCCGCGCGTCCTCAAACCGCCTCAGCTTCAATTCAACCCGCGACTGCTCCTCAACCGCCTCCGCCCACAAATTCCCCGCTTCAGCATTGCCTTCGCGTTCGCGCTCCGCGCTCGCGGCCGTCTCCTGAAGCACGAACAGCCAGTCGTCGAGCGCGACATCCTGCCCGGCCCCAATTTTCATGGCTTCGAGCATCGCCCGCGCCGCCGTCCAATTCGACGCTCCCGCCGCAAATCCAACCGCCCTGCCCAAATGAGACATTTCCGGCCGGAGCCGCCCCCGAGCCTTGACGGGCGACAAGCTGTTCAGTCCGACGATCCGTTTCGCCAACCGCGCATACGCCCGCACGAAACCGCCCACGCAGGGTTTCCTTTGGGCGGACGGCCAATCGAGATAGGTTTCGCGAAAGCCGGCTTCGACCGCTTCATTCACCGCGAACCAATGATCGCCTTTTCGCGTCAGCAACTCCGTCCGCTCGACGTCCTCCAAAATACGCTCGAAGACGACCTCAAGATCCGCGGCGCCCGCGCTGTCGGAATTGCTCTCGAGCAGAACCGCCTCCATCATCCGAGCGCACGCGCCGTCCCTAAACAGCCCCAACAGCGCGAGGCAATCGCGCGCTTCCGGGCGGGATGACAGAAACTCCTCTACTCCTGCGTGCTTCATGTGTGTTCGGCATACGAGCCCCGATTTCAGCCAAGAGCGATTTCCGTAGCCTCGCGCACAATAGCCCTTCATCTCTCCCGTTGAAACCCGCAAACTCACCGCCAGCCCAAGTCGGGCGCAGATCAGATTTTGGGAAATCGTTATTTTCGTTGTAGCAGAACCACTCCTCGGAGAAGTCAGATGTCCCCGAAACCTATCTTCGCGCATTGCGCCCCTGAACCTGGATTTGTGGCGGCCGGAGCGCGGGTCTGTGACCCGCAGCCACGCGCAAACTGCCAGTTTGCTGCCGGTCACAGACCCGCGCTCCGATTTTCCACGGTTCATGGGGAGAGGTGGGTCGCGTCCGCTTCTGCAAACTCGAATTCCAAAGAACGAGACGCGCCCGCCCCCACGCGCGACTCGAATAATTCCTTTTCAGGGCAGAGTCGTCGACTAATCTCCGGGAAATCCCAAGCAAAGAACTATCATGCACACTGTCTCCCGCGCATCAGCCCCGACCCAACGTCGCCCCCTCGCTCTGCTCGCCCTCCTCGCCGTCGTTTTCTCGACCTTGGTCGCCTCGACGACGATGGCCGCCGAGAAACGCCCGCCAAACATCATTATCATTTTCACCGACGACCAGGGCTACGCCGACGTCGGCGTCTTCGGCGCCAAAGGATTCGAGACTCCCAATCTCGATCGCATGGCCCGCGAAGGGCGGATGTTCACGCACTGGTACGCCGCGCAACCCGTCTGCTCCGCGTCGCGCGCCGGACTGCTGACCGGCTGCTACCCCAATCGTATCGGCATCCACGGAGCGCTCGGCCCCAACAACACCCACGGGCTCAGCGACAAGGAAATGACCATCGCCGAAGTCTGCAAGCAAAAGGGCTACGCCACCGCGGCCTACGGCAAATGGCATCTCGGCCATCACAAACAATTCCTCCCCGTTCACCACGGCTTCGACGACTACTTCGGATTGCCCTACTCCAACGACATGTGGCCCTTTCATCCGACCGCCGGGGCTCGCTTTCCCGACCTTCCGCTGATCGAGGACGACAAGGTGGTCAA
>JBLHKZ010000434.1:0-3619 GCA_047618185.1 Limisphaerales bacterium | reverse complement strand
CAAAGGAGAACGCGGAATTTGTCGCCGACCTGTTTCGCAAGTGGGGCTACGAAACTGAGATCGAAGTGTTCCACGTGCTGTTTCCCACGCCGAAGACGCGCGAACTCTCTCTGCTTCGCCCCTACCCGTTCAAGGCCTCGCTGACTGAGCAGATCGTCAAGACGGATTCCGCGGCGGCCGCGCTGGAGAAAGAGGCGCTGCCGCCCTACAACGCCTACTCCGGCGATGGCGAAGTAGTCGGCGCGCTAGTCTACGTGAACCAAGGCCTGCCGCGAGATTACGAAGTCCTCGACCGGCACGGCATCGATGTCAAAGGCAAGATCGTCATCGCGCGTTACGGAGGTTCCTGGCGCGGCATCAAGGTCAAAGTCGCCGCTGAAAAGGGCGCGATTGGCTGCATCATCTACAACGATCCGCTCGCCGACGGCTACACCCAGGGCGGCGCCTATCCCAACGGAGCCTACAAGCACGGCACGGCCGTCCAACGCGGCTCCGTCATCGACCTGCCCATGCGGCCCGGCGATCCGCTTACTCCGAACTACGGAGCCACAAAGGACGCCAAACGCCTGCCTCGCGAAGAGGCCGAGACGATCATGAAGATCCCCGTCCTGCCAATCTCCTCGGTCGACGCGGAACCGCTGCTGAAAGCGCTCGACGGCCCGGTCGCCCCCTCCGACTGGCGTGGAGCCCTGCCGCTGACCTATCGCCTCGGCGGCGGAAAAACAGTCGTGCGACTCAAAGCCGAGTTCAATTGGGATCTCGTCCCGACCTACAACGTCATTGCGAAAATGAAAGGATCGACCTTTCCCGACCAATGGGTTCTCCGCGGCAACCATCACGACGCCTGGGTCATCGGAGCCCGCGATCCCATCAGCGGACTCGTGCCGCTGCTCGAACAGGCGCGCGTGACTTCGCAAATGACCCGCTCCGGCTGGCGCCCCAAACGCACCCTCGTCTTCTGCGTTTGGGACGGCGAAGAGCCCGGCATGCTCGGCTCCACCGAATGGGTCGAACATCATCGCGATGAGCTTAAAGAAAAGGCCGTCGCCTACATCAACACCGACACCAATGCCCGCGGCTTTCTCCGGATTGGCGGCGCGCACTCCATTGAGACCGTCGCGGCTGAAGTCGCCCATCAGGTGCCAGATCCGCTCACCGGGGTCAGCGTTTCCGAGCGATTGCGATCGGCGAAACTCCTCCGTGGAACCGCCGCCGAAAAAAAGGAATATCGCACGCGCAAGAACATCCGTATTGACGCGCTCGGCTCCGGCTCGGACTACTCCGCCTTTCTTCAACATCTGGGCATCGCTTCCTACTACATCAGCTTTCGCGGCGAAGGCGTCGGAGGCGAATACCACACCTGCTTCGACACCTTCGATCACTATTCGACCTATATCGACCCCGACTACAGCTACGGCGTCGCCCTCGCCAAAATGTGCGGCCGCATTACCCTCCGCCTCGCCGACGCCGACATCCTCCCCTTCGATTTCAACGCTCAGGCAAATACCGTCAATCGTTACGTTGACGACATCTTGAAGGTCACCGACTCGATGCGAACGGAGACCGACACCCACAATCGACTCCTCGCGGAGAATCGTTTCAAACTCGTCGCCGACCCGACGCAAAAGTACGTTCCGCCGTCGCCAAAGGATCCCGTTCCACACATCAATTTCGCGCCCCTCCTCAATTCGGCCAGCGAGCTCGAACAAGCCGCCGCAGTCTTCCACGAAGCGCTGGCCCCGATTCAGTCAGGCGACCGCGAACTGTCCAACGCCCAACTCGCGAAATTCAATCAACTCGTCTACCAGACCGAGCGCGCGCTGATTCATGAAAAGGGACTTCCTCGACGCCCCTGGTTTCGACATCAAATCTACGCGCCCGGATTCTACACCGGCTACGGCGTCAAAACGATTCCGGGAGTCCGCGAAGCCATCGAAGAGCGAAAATGGAAGGAAGCCGACGAACAAATTGGACATGCCGCAGACGCGCTGAATCGCATGGCTGCTCAGATCGAAGCAGCGGCGAAGCTCATTGAAAAATAGCCAACCACTCCCGACGCGTTATGGAGTGCGCGCGACTTGTCGCCGCTTTTATATCGGGCGACTTGTCGCCTGCTTCTTGCAGCCTTCGAAGGCCCGCGCTACGCCGGATCGTGACAAGTCACGAGGTCCAAAGCGGCGACAAGTCGCGCGCAGTCCAAATCGCCGCAAGGCGGTCAAAGAACTTGAGCCATCCGCCGGCATTTGCTGTGATGCGCCCATGCCACAACGTTTGCATTTTCTAGTGACGCTCTGCTCCTTGATATTCACCTTCACCTCGTTCGCCGCAACCACCACGCCCAACGTCCTCTTCATTGCGATCGACGATCTCAACACACGCCTGAATTGCTACGGGTTTGACCACATCGCCTCGCCGAACATCGACAAACTCGCCCGTCGCGGAGTGCGCTTCGACCGCGCCTATTGCCAATATCCGTCCTGCGGCCCGAGCCGGACCTCGGTATTGACCGGCCTGCGCCCGCAAACGACCGGCATGACGCACAACCGAATGTTCTTCCGCGACCTCGTCCCGGATGTCGTCACCCTGCCTCAGTTGTTCATGAAGAATGGCTACCACGTGGCGCGCGTCGGCAAGATCTATCATCAGGCCAATCCCACCCACATCGGCACGAGCGGCCCGGACGATCCGGCCTCCTGGCATGAGGTGGTGAATCCCCGCGGGCGGGACAAGGACGAGGAGCATCTGCTCACCGTCTACACGCCGCAACTCCCCCTGCCCGACCAGATGTGCTACCTCAAAGCCGAAGGCTCCGACGCGGAGCAGACTGACGGCAAAGTCGTTGATGAAACCATCAAACTGCTGCGCGCGAACAGGGACAAACCCTTCTTCATCGCCGCCGGACTCTACCGACCGCACATCCCCTACATCGCGCCAAAGAAGTATTTCGACCTCTACGACCTCGCCAAAACACCGCTGCCCAAACTTCCGCCGAACTATCGAAGCCGCGTGCCCAGCCCCGCACTGGCCTCGACCTCTCAGTGGCCCAATTTCGGAACCACCGAACGACAGGCCCGCGAATGCATTCTCGCCTACGACGCTTGCGTCTCCTTTGTCGACGCCCAGGTCGGACGCCTCCTGGCCGAGGTCGACCGACTCGGGCTCCGCGAGAACACGATTGTCGTCGTTTGGGGCGATCACGGTTATCATCTCGGCGAGCACGGGCTCTGGCGGAAGAACAGCCTCTTCGAAGAATCCGCCCGCGCGCCGCTCATCATCGACGCCCCCGGCATCGAAGCGGCGACTCACGATTGCGAAAGCATCGTGGAGTTCGTCGACATCTACCCCACCCTGGCCGACCTCGCCGGGTTGAAGCCGCCCGCCGCCATTGAAGGCGTGAGCCTCGTCCCCCTGCTGAAGAATCCAAAGGCGCGCTGGAATCGCCCGGCGTTTATCCAGACGACGTTTCGCGAAGCGCCCGGCTTCAGCGTCCGCACCGATCGTTGGCGATACGTGGAATGGGGAGAAAACCGGGGCAACAAGGGAATTGAACTATACGACCAGCGGGAAGATCCACTCGAGATGAACAACCTGGCCAATGAGTCAAATCATCGCCGCGTAA
>JBLHKZ010000433.1:0-3680 GCA_047618185.1 Limisphaerales bacterium | reverse complement strand
TTGATGCCCTCGGCAATCATGCCGGGAAGCTCCTTGATGTAATTCGGATCCGGGGAGCTTCCCAGCGCGCCCATCGCCGACGGCGCGGAATGCGTATGCGTCGACGAGATCATCATCCGATCGACACAAATGCCGGTCGCCTTGTTTGCCAGCTCTTTCGCCTGGTCCAACAAATCCCGAGGAACCATGCAGCTGTCCACAACCACGATGGCAATGCGCTCCTTGCCGTCGTCCAACACAAGGCAGCGCGCATGAAGCGGATCCAGAACCGTGTCCGTCGTTTTCTCAAGAAAGCTCCCATTCACGATCACGGGCATCTTCGTGGGATTGATGTTCATCGCAAAAGCTCCCGCCTTGAAAACACGCGTCGACTCCGCGGCGAGAAGCGGGAACGCCAACGACAGAACGAACGACGAAAATGTCAGGAACTTTGCCGTTCGAAAAAACAGAGAGAACTGTGAAACCATGATCCGAGTCTTAGAACGAGTCCGTGCAAGCGCAACAGAATTCCTGCGCGCGCATCACAATCCTCCGACGCCTCAGATCGCCTCCCTTCCGCGCATCATCGCTCATTCTTTTGTCGAGCCGACGCGCTCGCTCTGACTTTCCTTTGTCTTTGATTCACTGGCAATCTCCTCGAGCGCGTGAACGGCCAGATCCACTAATCTAGAATCCGGATGCCATGTTGCCTCGGTCAAGGCTCGCTTCAGTTCCGTAGATCTATGATCCAGCCTGTACAACGACCACGCTGCATGAGCGCGCACTTTCGAATCGGAGTCCGTCAAACAAGGGAGACAGATTTCAATCGCGGCCGGATCGCCGACGCGGGGCGGATCGCCAATGTCGAATAACTCGAGCGCCTGAACAGCTCGAACGCGATCCGCCACATTCACCGCGCGCGATTGCTTTGCAAGGCTCTCGATCACGTCCAGACGCAATGCTTTTACTTGCCGCCTTTCCTCGTGAAAATTAAATACAATAGCGGCCGAATAGCGCACCGCGGAAGCATCATGGTTCAGCGCGAAAAGAAAAGGTTCGGTCGCGCCCTCGCCCAGGCCGCTCAACGCAATCAGAGGATTCAGAACAAGCAGGTCACCTTGAACAGAAGCCTCCGTTTTCAGCAGATCGATGAGCATCGGTTTTGCTGGAGCCCCTTTCTCTTCGAGCATTGAAATGCCCAGAGCGGCGTTCGCTAGCCGGTCCATCCAGTCGTCGCCGTATTCCTCGGTGAACGGCAACTCGCCGAGCCAGTCGCGAAACTTGATCATCAGAGGCGATGGCTTGCATTGAATCTCCTTCATCAGCCAGGGCAGCGCCGTTTCGGCGTTCTCCCGCAGGACATGCATAGCCGCTTCGGTTTTCTCGGGACTGATATTATAGTCACCGATCCACTCACTGATCTTACGATCCTCGTAAACCGGTTCGTCCATCGGCGACCAGACCGCGACCGCGACGATCAACGAATGCGCCCCGGCGAAGGCAACTGAAATGCCCGGATGCCAAAATGGCCAGGCCCTCCGATTCCAGCGCAGGCTTGCTGCCAACCCGGCGTCTGGTATTCAATCTCATCGCGTAAACCCAGCCGATGAAGTCCAGCCGCTCAGCTTTTTCTTTACTCCGAATTTTCAAGACGGCGGCGCGTTCCTGGCTCCCGGCCGCGATGGCGTGCTTATGCATGACGGTTCACGGCGCCGCGTCGCAGGAGCTCCGCGTTCGGTTGACAGTCACGAGTCCGCTGCCGTTTGCCAACACGCCGATGGATCCGTTCATCGATTTCCCGGACTTGATCCGGCAATCGGGAGTCATGGGGCGATTGGATCCAAATTCCATTCGCGTCGTGAATCAAAATACCGGAGAACGAACGCCGCACGCGCGATCAGAGGATTTTGCTTACGGGGACAAGGGCCGCCTGGAGTTCGTGATCCGCGATCCCAACCATCGCGAGTTTGAAATCCAATTTCGCGTCGGCCCGGATCGACCGCCGTTGCGCCCTCAACGATTCACGCCGCCGATCGGCGTAGGCGATCTCCTGCGCTTCAACTCCAAGCGCCCCGCGCCCATTGCGATCCCCTATTCCCCGGGCCTCCACGATCTGAATCGCGACGGCCGCCCCGACCTGACCGGCGTCTGGAACTACGCGCATCGGCCAGGTCGACCGTGGAACAGCCTGCTTTGCTTTCCGAGCGGCGGGCAGCGGGAGTTTTTATTCGGTGATCCCGTTCGACTTCGTCGCAGCGAGCAGGGCGCCGAATCCGCGGCATTCTTTGACCAGATCTACACGTCCATCGACTTCGCGGATTTCAATCGCGACGGAGCGCCGGATCTCGTCGTCGCCCAACGCGGCGCCAACAAGGCGGAGTTTTTTCTCGGCTCCGACCGGTCTGAGTTCAGCGGCCTGCCCGACTTCAAACCTGCCGGGGCGACGACGATCTCCGGTTGGCAGGCCTGCAGCGCCGTGGATCTGGACGGCGACGGAGCCCTTGACCTGGTCGTCGATGGGACGTGGGTGCGAAACGAGAATCCGAAAGGCTGGCCGTTCCGCGGGGCTTCGCCAATCGCGCTCAATGCCGGCCGGCAGCCGCGCTTCATCGACGTCGATTGGGACGGCAGAAGTGACGCCGTCTGCCTTCGCGGGGGCGCTTCCCTACAACCCGATTTCTACAGGATTGCGTGGCGACGGAACGTTGGCGGAGTTCCGCCAAGATTCACTGAAGAGCGTCTGCTGCCGGAAACTGATCTGGCCCAAATTTCCTCGATCGCCGCCTGGCGCAACGGCGCCGCGCACGGCCTGATCGTTCAGCACGACGCCTTTCAGGAACTTTCGTTCTTCGAGTTGAAACGCCCCGAACAAGGCGCCGATCGAGGCCGGTTTCGTAAAATCGGGCGGGCTGAATCCGAGTCCGCGACGATGACGTTCAGCGACCAGGCCTGGCCCCGCCTGTGCGACTGGGACTCCGACGGCGATCCTGACCTGCTGATCGGCGGCGGCTACGGCTGGCCGCGCATCGTAATCAACGAGGGCTCACAAAACCGACCCTCGTTTCGCGAACCCGAGCTCATCTTGTCGGAAGGCAGGCCGATTCGTTTTCGACGCAACGAGATCCTCGGCAAACCGCACAACGGGCACGACATGGGCTACCCGTATCCGGACTTCGTCGACTGGGACGGCGACGGGCTGCGCGACCTGGTTTGCCCGAACGAGACCAGCCGCATCTTCTGGTATCGCAACATCGGCTCACGCGAAACGCCTGCATTTGGCGCCCGCCGGCAAATCCTTTGCGACGGTTTTCCTGATTCCGCAGAGTTGCGCTCCCAATCGAACGCGCGAGCCAACGATCCCAAGTCGAACAACGGGGTTTACCCGCTGGAAAAGGGACGCCCCTTTTTCTGGCGAACGGGCGCGGCGTTCGCCGATTTCAACGGCGACGGCAAGATCGACATCGTCACTCACGACGGAGAGAAACGAGTCGCAACGCTTTTCACGCAACATCGAGACAACAGCGGGGCATTGCGATTGCGGCGCGATCGGGAGCTTCGGCTGACGAATGGAAGGCCCATCAATGACGCGATTGTCGAGCGGCGCTCGCATTGGACGGAGTCCTTTCGCGCGGTCGACTGGAACGGAGACGGCCTGCAGGACTTGATCTACAGCCTGGCCGGTTCGCACAACGGCATCCAGG
>JBLHKZ010000432.1:0-3690 GCA_047618185.1 Limisphaerales bacterium | reverse complement strand
CTCGGAGAGTCGCAGACTGTCCAATTGGGCAACTTAATTGAACTCCTCGAAAATTCTCTCGGCAAGAAGGCGATTATCGATCGGCAGCCGGATCAGCCCGGCGACGTGCCCATCACCTTCGCGGATATTTCCAAGGCCCGCGAGAAACTTGGCTATGATCCAAAGATCAAGGTCGAGGAGGGGATTCCGCTGTTCGTGAAGTGGTTCCTGGAGGCGAACGCCCAACCGGAGATCGAATGACGCGCGTCACTCGATTGCTGCGGGAACTCATCGCCATCCCGAGCGTAAACCCGGCGTTTCGACCCGCGGGGGACGCCTTTTCCGGCGAAGCCCGAGTCGCGGAATTCCTGGCAGGTCGAGCGCGCAAGGCGGGCCTGGACGTGGAATTTCAAGAGGTTTTTCCGAACCGAAGCAATGTCATCGTTCGTTTGCGACCGAGGGGCGAGGTCAAGCGCCGGGTCATGCTCGCTCCGCACATGGACACGGTGGGCGGCGATGTCGCTGGCGGCAAATTGTTCGAGCCGGTCGCGAAGCAAGGGCGGCTGCACGGCCGCGGCGCCTGCGACACCAAAGGCTCAGTCGCGGCCATGTTTGATTCGCTGGCGCGGGTGGCGACAAAGGGCAAACGCCCGGCGAACACGGAGTTGATATTTCTGGGGCTGGTGGACGAGGAGCATGAGCAAATGGGCTCGCGTTATTTCGCGGAGCATGGTTTTAAGGCCGATCTGGCGATTGTCGGAGAACCCACGAAGTTGCGCGTCGTCACCGCGCACAAGGGCGATTTCTGGCTGCGGTTACAGACACGCGGTCTTTCGGCGCACGGCTCGCAGCCCCATCGGGGACGCAACGCGGTGCACGCGATGGCGAAACTCGTGGACGTCCTCGAAACGGAATACGCGGAGCTTCTGCGCAAGACCCGGCATCCGCTGTTGGGTTGCGGGACCGTGAACGTGGGCACGATTCAGGGCGGCGCCCAGGCCAACGTCGTGCCGAACGAATGCTCGATCACGATCGATCGGCGGACGCTGCCCGGTGAAACCGAGGCTTCCATCCGTCGTGAGTTGCGCGCCTTGCTCAAGCAGCGCGGAATCACCGCCAACATTTTCAATCACAAGAAAACGGAGTGTCTCCCGTTGAACACGGATCCAGAGCTTCCATTGGTGCGCCAGTTCATGGGGATCGCGCGACAGCGAAACCCGATTGGCGTGGACTACTTTTGCGATGGATCGCCTTTGTCGCAGGGCGGAACGCCGAGCATCGTTTTCGGTCCCGGCGACATCGCGCAGGCCCACACCGCAGATGAATGGATCGCACTGGATTCGTTGAACGCCGCGCCGGAAATGCTGGAGACCTTCCTGAGGGCGCAACCGTGAGCGACGATTTGCCAGTCGTCACCGTCGTGATCGCGGCGAGGCTTGATGATTCGGAGGTCAAGGCGGTCGAGGGCGCGCGGAAGTTGGATTACCCGCGCGAGAAATTGGAGATCATTGTCGCCCGGGGCAAGCAGCCTTCAGTTCAGCGCAACGCCGCGGTGCGCGAGGCGAAGGGGGAATTGATCTACTTTCTGGACGACGATTCCATGGCTGATTCCGGGAATCTCAAGCGCGCGGTTGAACGTTTTGCCGACCCGAGTGTTCAGATGCTCGGCGGTCCGAATCTTTGTCCACCCGATGCTCCCCGGCTTGAGAAAGAATTTGCAACTGTGATGGCCAATCCACTGGCGTTCGGGCCCAGCCGGGCGCGCTACGCCCCGATCGGCGAGCTGCGTGAAAGCGGCGAGAAGGAACTGATCTTGTGCAACCTGATTGCGCGCAAGTCCGCCTTTCTCGACGCGGGCGGTTTCGACGAGGCTCTCTACCCGAACGAAGAAAACGCATTAATGGACGAGCTGCAAAAGAAAGGAGGCAAGCTGATGTATGATCCCGAGTTCATCGTGCATCGGCGACCGCGTCCGAACACTCGGGCGTTTCGAAAGATGCTGATGAATTATGGACGCGGCCGCGCGGAGCAGGTTCGGCTGCATCCAAGCTCGGGCTCGCTCTTGAACTTTGCGCCGGCGGGGTTCGTTTTGTTTTGGTTTTCCCTGGTCGTTGCCTTTGCCACCTATGGATGGTGGTCATGGCTTTCTGAGGAGACCGTTCCCGAAACAATTTTCTTTCGCGCATTTGGTGTCGCGATAGTTTTATACCTTCTCGGATACGGTATGCCCGTGTTTGTTTCCGGACATCGCAATGCGAGATTTCCACAGGCGCTCGGGATCGGAACATCCGGCGATAATCCGAAAGTAATTGAGGTCAGCCCAGTTCACCAGTGGGGCTTGATCTTTAGGTGTCATTTTCTATACGGAATGGGCTTCTGGAAAGGGCTCTTCACTTCGCTCAAGAAACCCAAGGATCGTCCGGCGGTTGAAGTCAAACTGGAGGTCGTGCAATCCGTATGAGTGAACAGGATTCCAAGGCATCGTTTTTCAAGCAAAGCGGCTGGATGGTGATCGCCACCTTCATGGGCGGAGTGTTGATGTTCGGAGTGGTGTTGCTGGTCGGCCGGCTTCTGGACAGGGAGAGTCCGGCTTGGGCTGACTTTTACTACCTAATCAAGGTGGTCAATTTCCTGGGCATGCCCGCCGGCGGTTTGATGTTGGTCTTCGCCCATCAGACGGCTGGCGCCGTCACGGACGAATCGCGGCGTGAACTTGCCGTGTGCGCACGAGGAATCGGGCTGGGGTTGGTTGCGCTATGGTGCGGCATGCTGTTGGTGGTTGCGGTATTTCAGGGAGCCATCATGGAGTTCCTGGATCTGAGAAGCTCGCCGGCCTTGTGGATGACCTTGACCATCGCCTTGACGTCTCTCTTGACTCCCGTCGTAAGAGGCTTGCTGCAGGGCTCGCAGAAGTTTGGCCCGTTGGGCTGGACCGCGTTGTCCGATGGCGCGATCCGGTTCGGCGGCGCCTTGATTATTATCCTGGCCGTTTCCCGCACAGCGGCGGGCGCATTGGGAGCGGCCCTGCTCGGGCAATGCGTTGCGTTGGTCATCGGGGCGTGGGCCGTGCGTGAGATGATTCGGCCCACGAAGGCAAAGGTTGACTGGTGGAAATGGATTCGCGGCGCCGCTCCGCTGGTGCTGGGATCGGGAGCCATCGTTTTCTTTATGAGCGCAGACGCGATTTTCGCGAGAAGTCTATTCGACGCGGAAACCTCCAAGAACTACATCGCGGGCCACATGGTGGGCTTCGCGATGGCGCTTTTCGTCGGTCCGATCGCGGCGGTGATGTTTCCGAAAATCGTTCATAGCAAGGCCAGTTCCAAAAAGACCGACGCCTTGAAATGGACCTTTGCATTGACCGGTGTTTGCGGCGGCGCTGCGGCTCTGCTGGCGACCTTTGCTCCCTGGTTGCCGGATTTGGTGATCTCGGGGGGAGAGTTTCCCGCTGGCGACGCCCTGGTCCCATGGTTCGCGTGGTGCATGCTGATCTTCACCCTGGCCAACGTGCTCATTGGAAATCTGCTGGCGAAAAGCGATTTTCGCTGCGTGGGCTGGCTTGTGCTTTCCGCCGTCATTTATGGAGGCGTCTTGTATCTGATCCGCGAGCCGATTCGAGGGATGCCGCCGATTCATGCCTATCGCTTTGTGGTTTCCACGCTCATGGTTTTCAACCTTCAGCTATTCATGATCGGCTTCATTTACACTTGG
>JBLHKZ010000431.1:0-3692 GCA_047618185.1 Limisphaerales bacterium | reverse complement strand
GCGACAGTTGGATTCATCGCGCGAAACCCACATTCCCATCTGTGTTCATCTGTGGTTAAAGCCGCCGCCGCCCAATGAGTTCCCCCACGCCAGACCAACAACGCGCGATCGACGCGAACGGCGACACGCTGGTCGTCGCCGGCGCGGGCGCGGGCAAGACCCGGACTCTGGTCGACCGCTGCCTCGCGCGCGCCCTGGCCGAGGAGAACCCGATCTCCATCGATCGCATTCTCATGGTGACCTTCACCGAGGCCGCCTCGGCCGAAATGCGCCGACGCATTCGCGAACGACTCGAAGAGCGACTCCAAACCGCTCCCTCCGCCGCGATCGACCGACAACTCGCGCTGCTCGACACAGCCTCGATCTGCACGCTGCACAGTTTTTGTCTCCAACTCGTGCGCGAGCATTTCTACGAACTTGAGCTCGACCCGCTCGTGATCGTCATGGACGACGCGAACTCCAAGCTTCTCGCCGCCGAGACACTCGACGGTCTGCTCGACAAGCATTATTCCGGCAAGACGCCCGACGCCCTTGCCGTTCAAAACCTGATTCACGATCTCGCGCGCGGGAACGATCGCCTCATCCGAGGCCTAATCATGAGCCTTCACGCGCACGCGCAATCATTGCCCGATCCCGAGGATTGGCTCGACGCGCAATCCCGGATGTTCGAAAGCGAGCAGCCTGAGCATTGGCTCGCATGGCTTTCGGAGGGCGTCCTGAACTGGAGCGCGAAATGGCGCGAAACCCTCGCCGCTCAATCCGAAGAAAACGTCAATGCCGCCCAATGCCTCAAAGCGCTTTCCGGGCTTTCCGCGACGCCTGAATCCGATCAAATCGCCGAGACGGCGGCGCGCATTGCGGAGATCGATCTCAGCTGGCCAAACCGCAAAAAGACCCGCCTGCGCGAGCCCATTAAGAAAATCTTTGGCGAAGCCCGTTTTCTCCGCTCCATCACCGCCGATCCGAATTCGCTGACCGAGGACTGGCAGTGGTCGCGACCGCACATGCTCGCCCTGCTCGGTCTGACGCGCGATTTCGAAGCCGCCTTCAGTCGGGCCAAGAAGGAACAGGCGGCAGTGGATTTTTCCGACCTCGAGCAATTCACGCTTCGCCTGCTTTGGGACAAGGTCGAGAACGCCCCGACCGCCATCGCCCGGGAATGGCGCGAGCGGCTCGATCTGGTGTTCGTTGACGAGTATCAGGACATCAACGCCGCGCAGGACCGCATCATCCAGGCGATCAGCCGCGAAGGCGATTCCGCCAATCGATTTCTCGTCGGCGACGTGAAGCAGAGCATCTACCGATTTCGGCAGGCGGACCCGCACATTTTCCAGAATCGGTCGGACGCGTGGCGCGAACCAGGCGCGGTGGGAAAGACGCTTCCGCTATCCGACAATTTCCGAAGTCACGAAGGCATTCTGCAATTCGCCAACGAGCTCTTTGACGGACTGATGCGCCGGGAAATCGGCGGCGTGGAATTCGACGACGACGCGCGCATTCGATTCGGCGCGCCGGAGAGCCGCCCCCACTACGCGATCCGGCCCGATGAGCCCCCGCGCGTCGAGTTGCGCCTCCAACTGACCGGCAAGGACGCCGCGGAATCCCCCGACGACGACTCGCCGGCCGACGCGCTCGCGGATCTTTCGCGCGTCGAAAAGGAGGCCCGCATGGCCGCGCTTCGCCTGCGCGAATTAATGGATCAAGCCTTCCAGGTTTGGGACGAGGATCTCGGCGCTCTTCGCGACGCGGAATGGGGCGACATGGTCGTGCTGCTGCGCTCCCCCCGAGGCAAGGCGGAGAGCTACGCCAAGGAATTCGGCCGACTGGGCATCCCCATCGACGCCGCGCGCGGCGGTTTCTACGACACCACTGAAGTCAGCGATTTTCTCAGTTTGTTGCAAATTCTGGATAACCCGCTCCAGGATATCCCGCTCCTCGCCGTGCTGCGCTCTCCGCTGGTCGGCATGTCGTTGAACGAGTTGGCCGCCCTCCGTTTGACGCAGCGCAAGGGCCCGCTCTGGACCGCCCTGCGCGGCTTCGACAGAGAGTCAGCCAACGCAACTTCGCTCTCCGTCGACGACATTCAAAGCACAGCCTCAGAATCGGCCCGTCCGAAGGTCGCGCGTTTCCTGGAGTCCCACGCCCATTGGCGGAAACTGGCGCGACAAGGCTCGCTGTCGCAATGCCTCGAAACCGCGATCGACGAGGGCCGTTACGAGGACTGGCTGCTGACTCGCCAACGAGGAGTCCAACGACGCGCCAATCTCCAGCGTTTCCTCGCCCAGGCGCGGCAGTTCGATCAGTTTCAACGCCAGGGACTGTTTCGGTTTCTCAAGCACATCGAGGCGCAACGGGAGAACGAACTGGAGCCCGAGCCCGCCGGCGCCGAGTCGGCCAACGCCGTCCGCCTGATCAGCGTTCATCGCAGCAAGGGCCTCGAGTTTCCCATCGTTGTCTTCGGCGAACTCGGCGGCTCCTTCAATCTGATCGACCTGCGCGGCAGCGTGATCCTCGACGAACACCACGGTTTGTGTCCCCGAGTAATCCCGCCCGGAAGCCATCGCGGCTATCCCAGCCTGCCCTATTGGCTCGCCGCCCAACGCCAGCGAAGCGAACTCCTTGGCGAGGAATTGCGCCTGCTCTACGTCGCCGCGACCCGGGCGAGGGATCTCCTGATTCTCACCGGCTCGGCCTCGCGCAAGTCCGTCGAGGAGAAATGGAATTTCGATCCCAACGAACGCGTCTCCACCCCCAACCTCCTGGACGCAAATCGCTACCTCGATTGGATCGCTCCCGCCTGCGCGCGCCTGACCGGCGACGCCGAATGGAACCTCAAGCCGGAAGGAACAGGACCGACGCTCGCCTGGACATTCGTCGCCAGCGACGATCTATCGCTCGCTTCTGACGCGCCCCCTGCCTCCGTCGTTATCCCGACGGAGCGAATCGAAACCGATCTGGATGGCCTGATTGAACGCATCACCTGGAACTACGCCCACGAGGACGCCGCCCACGAAGCCGCCAAGGCATCGGTGACAGCGATTCGCCGCCGTCTCAATGAAACCACGGCCGAGGAGGCGCTTCCTTTGTTCCGACAAACACAGGATTCCCCTGCGTCGCCGCAGCCGGCCCGCGAAGCCCTAGCTGGAACGTCACGGCTTGCCGCCGCAGCCATCGGCAATGCCCATCACGCTTTCCTGCAAAACGTTGCGCTGGACCGGACCGGCGACGAAGAGAGTTTGCGAAGCGAGGCCGAGCGGCTTGTAAGTTTGCAGGCCCTCAGCCGCGACGAAGCCGACGCGCTTGATCTGGACGCCCTCCTGCGATTCTGGACATCGGAAATGGGAGCTGGCATCCGCGCGCGAAGCGAGTTCGTCCGCCGCGAGCTTCCCTTCACCGCGCGCTTCTCTCTCGACGAAATTGAAAGCCTGCTTTCCGGCGACAATCCCGCCAAGCCGGACGAAGAGTTTGTCGTCGTGCAAGGCGCGGTCGATCTGGTCCTCGTGACCGAGCAAGCGATCGAGATTCTCGATTTCAAAACGGACCGAATGCGGGAATCCGATTTAGACCAGAAGCAAACCCTGTATGGACCGCAGCTGAAGATGTATGCGGCGGCTTTGAAGAAAATCTACCGGAAGCCCGTCACCCGGGCCGCCCTGCATTTCCTATCGATCAACCGAACGGTCGAAATCGAT
>JBLHKZ010000430.1:0-3718 GCA_047618185.1 Limisphaerales bacterium | reverse complement strand
GTCGGTTTCGACGGTCAGCCTGAGGGCAAGCAGGCGATCAAGGACGGCAAGATCTACGCGGACCCGATTCAGTTTCCCGACAAGATGGGAGTTGAGATTGTGAAGGCGTTCATTGCCCACCTCAAGGGCGAGGAAGTCCCGGCCGAAACCTTGATTCCGACCGCGCTGTATCGCCAGGCCGACGCGATGAAGGATCCTGAATTGAAGTGAGCGGACGCTTACGACCTCATTCTGTGGGGCCTCATCGCTGACCGCATCATCCCGTCAGTTTAGGATCTCAGATCCTCGACGTCCAGTCCCTGAGCCTTAAGGAATTCGAGCAATTCGTTCGGCTGAATCTTCAGTCCCAGAGCCAGTCTAATTGTCTTCTCCTTGAATTCAAATCGCAGAAGCGTCCAACCCGCGTCCACTTCAAGTTTGAGATTATTGATCTTTGAAGATGGATAAAAGCGAGCGCCTTGTCCTTGCTGACGCGTGATGCCTCGACGCGCGACGCTAACGTTGGGAGGAATAAAAGAGAGCAAGGCGCCCGTTGCCAACATCACCGGCCCGAACGCCAATCCCACAAGAATGCACAGCGCCCAATTGAATATGAGATGCGGAAACAGCGGGGTAATCCACGCTTTTGCAGCGAGAATGAGAAGGACAACGATGCCAAAGATCCGCAGCCACATTCGGAGATCCAGCAGGAACTTTAGCTCGCGACGCGCTTTTGGCCAATGATAGCCGCGCGGCTCAAACCACGATATGGATTTGCGTTCATTCATCATCAGATCCGCGAAGTTTGGCTTCGCCAAGCATTCATAGTGACGTAACATCCGCCAGAAACCCGATTAAAAAAATGAAACAGAATTCCATGAGATCGATTGCAATCCCCCTTTTTCTTAGCATCGCTGCAGTCTTGTCGGCGTCGACGCTGAACGCGGCGGACGTCAAGGCGCCCAAAGGCTTCAAGGCGTTGTTTAATGGCAAGAACCTCGACGGTTGGTGGGGGCTCAAGACGGAGGATCCCGCCAAGTGGATGGCGTTGGACAAGGAGGCCATGGCGGAGAAAAAAGCGAAGAGCCTAGAGGACATCAAGCAGCACTGGACCGTCGATGGCGACGAATTGGTCAACGACGGACATGGCATGTATCTCTCGACCGAGAAGAATTACGGAGATTTTGAGTTACTCATCGACTACAAGACCGTGGCTCTCGCGGACAGCGGCATCTACCTGCGCGGCATTCCCCAGGTGCAAATCTGGGACACCACCGAGGCGGGCGGCAAATGGCACATCGGAGCCGACAAGGGCTCGGGCGGCTTATGGAACAATCCCAAGGGCGCGCCCGGCAAGGATCCGCTCGTGCTGGCAGACAAGCCGTTCGGGGAATGGAACGCGTTTCGAATCGTGATGGCGGGTGACATCGTCACCATTCATCTGAATGGCAAGCTTGTCGTGGATCACGCTCCGTTGGTGAACTACTTCAATAAAACCGGCCCAATGCTGGAGAAGGGGCCGATCGAGTTGCAGACCCACGGCGGTGAGATTCGCTGGCGGAATGTTTTCATTCGCGAGATCGGAGCCGAGGAATCAAAGAAGATTCAAACGAAGGCGAAGAAGTAGCGCGTCGAGATACGTCGAAGCTGGAGCCGCGGTCGAAAGGCCGCGGCTTTTTTGTGGAAGTGTGCGTCGTGCGTGGCTTGGGCGCTTGTTGGTGGACGCAGGAACGCCGCGAGAATGTGGGGCGCTGTTCGTTTTTTGGGGGATTGATTTCCGTGTTGAATCAGACCCACCCTTGGCGCCGAGGAGCTTGGCTTTACCCATAGGTTTACGAACCGCGACGCAGCCGGGATTTGCTTTATCCCAACGGGATTACGCCCCCCAGCCCAAGTGTTGGCCATCCGCGACAGCGGTTGAGCCTACCCTGGGTCACCCGCCCAAAACGAAACAACCCCAACGGGGTTGCGTCCAGAAACGCCGGCAATTGACGCAACACCTTCGGCGTTGAAAACGCGTTTTGGCCAATGTTCCCAGGGTAGGTCGTGCCTCCCAACCTTGGGCTTTGGGGCAGAATCCCGTTGGGATACGAACGCGACCGTTTGAAAACTTGAGATGCCAAGCTTAGCGCCGAGGAGCGGAACTGTCCTTGCGGTCAGGCAGAGCGCTTTTCCGGTGCCCCTCCTCGGAAGGGCCTGGGGTTCCCGATTCTCAATCGTCCCGCGTTCTATTTTTGAACTGCACCCCGGAATGCGACATCGCGAGAGCTGTTCTTGCCCGGCGCCCGAACTTCGGAAATGATCCTCGCGTGTCTGATCCTGCTTTACTCCTCGAAATGCGCGGCATGCGGAAGTCGTTTCCGGGCGTCAAGGCCTTGCGGGGCGTCGATTTGAATCTGCGGCCGGGCGAAGTTCTGGCTCTGCTCGGTGAGAACGGCGCGGGCAAGAGCACTCTGATCAAGATTCTCGGCGGGGCCCATCGGGGGGATGAGGGCGAGATTCGCATCTCGGGGCAACGAGTCGATTTTCATTCGCCGCATGACGCGCGTGACGCGGGGATCGGCGTGATCTATCAGGAGTTCAATCTCGTTCCTCAACTTTCGGCGGCGGACAATATCTTTCTTGGACAGGAGCGGTCACGCGGAGGTTTTGTTTCGGAGCGCGAGCAACATGAGATTGCCTCGAAGCTCTTTGCGCGGCTGCAAGTGACGATCGATCCGGCCGCGCTCTGTCGGGACCTGACCGTGGCGCAACAACAAATCGTCGAGATCGCCAAGGCATTGGCCTTCGACGCAAGGATCATTGTGATGGACGAACCCAGCGCGACGCTGACCTTGCAGGAAGTGGATCACTTGTTTGCGGTTATTCGGGAACTCCAGGCGCAGGACATCGGGGTGATCTACATCAGCCATCGATTGGATGAGATCTTTAGAATCGCGGATCGGGTGACGGTCCTGCGAGACGGCGTGGGCGTGGGAACACGGCCCATCGGGGAACTGAGCCGGGAATCCATGATCGAATTGATGGTGGGGCGGAAATTGGAGAATGAGTTCCCCAAGGAGCGATGCGAGATTGGCGACAAGGGGCTCGTCGTGCGCGGCCTGACGCGCGCCCCGCGTGTCAGGGATGTGTCTTTCTCCGTCATGCGGGGCGAGGTCGTGGGTTTGACGGGGCTGGTTGGAGCGGGCCGGACCGAGGCCGCGCGACTGGTGTTCGGCGCGGACAAGCGGGAGGCGGGCGTGATTGAGCTGGATGGCAAAGCGCTGGCGATCAAAACGCCGAGGGACGCCATCGCGGCCGGGATCTGCCTGCTCACCGAGGACCGCAAGGCGCAGGGACTGGTGCTGGGTCAATCCGTGCAGTCGAATTTTGGCCTGCCCAATCTCCTCGGGTTTTCGCGCGGCGGCTTTGTCGATCATCGCGCGGAATCGGAGCGATTTGGGAGTTACGTCAAAAGCCTGAATATTCGAATTTCCGACCACGAGCAATCCGCGGGCACGCTCTCGGGCGGCAATCAGCAGAAGGTGGTTCTCGCCAAGTGGCTGGAGAAGAATGCGGAGGCGATCATCTTCGACGAGCCGACGCGCGGTATTGATGTCGGCGCAAAATATGAGATTTATCTACTGATGAACAAGCTGGCCGCCGAGGGGAAAGCGATCCTGATGATCAGCTCGGAGCTGCCCGAAGTGTTGGGGATGTCCGACCGTATCCTCGTGATGCACGACGGTGAAATCGCGGG
>JBLHKZ010000429.1:0-3724 GCA_047618185.1 Limisphaerales bacterium | reverse complement strand
CCCGTGAGACGAACGCCGTCCTCGGTGTCCCATTCCAAACCCAACCTGAGACGGACGCCGTCCTCGGTGTCCCAAGTCTGTTTTCCCATTGCCCGCCAAACGCAATCCCCCCAAACTCCCCCCCCCCATGAAACGCATCTCCGCATTCCTTCCATTCCTCGCCCTGGCGGCGCTCATCACCGCTCCCTTCGCCGCCTCGGCCGCGCGTTCCGACGATCCGCGCCCCAACATCGTTTTCATCTTCTCCGACGATCATGCCTACCAGGCCATCAGCGCCTACGGCCACGGCCTGAACAAAACACCGAATATCGATCGCATCGCCCGAGAGGGGATGCTGTTCAAGGAATGCTACGTCAACAATTCCATCTGCGGCCCGCAGCGAGCGGTCATTCAGACTGGCAAGTATTCCCACCTCAATGGCTTCGTCCGCAACGGCAACAAGTTCAACGGCCATCAGCAGACCTTCCCCAAGCTTCTCCAGCAGGTTGGTTATCAGACCGCTGTCGTCGGTAAGTGGCATTTGGGAACGCACATGGCGCCGCAGGGCTTCAACTACTCTGAGGTCCTCATCGGCCAGGGGCCCTACTACAACCCGCCCATGTTTCTCGACGCCAACGGCGCCGGCAAGGACCGCAAGCGCGTCAAACACATTGGCTATACCACCGACATCATCAGCGACCTCACGCTCAACTGGCTCAAAAACACCCGCGACAAGGACAAGCCCTTCATGCTCATGACCCAGCACAAGGCGCCCCATCGCAACTGGCAGCCCGGCCCGAAGTATTTGAACAAATACGACGACGTCACCTTCCCCGAACCTCCGACTCTTTTTGAAGATTACAGCAAGGGAGTTAAAGCCCGGCAGACCCAGGAAATGCAGATCGACCGCGATCTCACCCGCGGCGATCTCAAGCTTGACCCGCCTCGGGGCCTCACGCCCGACCAACTCAAAGTCTGGAACGCCGCCTACGATCCCAAGAACGCCGCCCTCAAAAAAGCCAACCTCAGCGGCAAGGATCTCGTTCGCTGGAAATTTCAGCGTTACCTCAAGGACTACCTCCGCACGATCGATTCCGTGGACGACGCGGTCGGCGACCTCCTGCATTACCTCGACGAATCCGGACTCGCGAAGAACACCATCGTGATCTACAGCTCCGACCAGGGCTTCTACCTCGGCGAGCACGGCTGGTTCGACAAGCGCTGGATCTATGAAGAATCCCTGCGCACGCCGCTGCTGGTCCGCTGGCCGGGCGTTACCCAACCCGGCTCGGTGAACAGCGACATCGTTTCCCCGCTCGATTTTGCCCAGACCTTTCTCGAAGTCGCCGGCGCGCGAATGCCCAAAGACATGCAGGGCGCCAGCATGGTCCCCATCCTCTACGGGACCACACCGAAGAACTGGCGAAAGACGCACTACTACCATTACTACGAATGGCCGGGCTGGCATCTCGTTCGCCGCCACTACGGCGTCGTCGACGGCCGCTACAAACTCGTCCACTTCTACGAGGACGACGTCGACGAATGGGAACTCATCGATCTCAAGGCCGACCCGCTCGAACTGAAGAATTTCTACGGCGACAAACGCTACGTGAAAGTCCAAAAGAAGCTGGCCCGAGAACTCTCCAGCCTGCGACGCAAATACAAGCTGCCAAAGAATGACCCGGAAGCCTCCTTCGAAACCGGCGACACCCCCGCGAAATATCAGCATCGCGCCAAAAAGTAGAACGGGATTTATCCCGTATCACGCGCCAACAGGCGCCAACAGGCGCGATCCGGAAAACGGGATAAATCCCGTTCTACTTTTCACACCGCCGCCCTTGCGGGCGTCAGCAACTATACGGTCGTTTCCACTTCGCCTTGAGCGCCTCGATGCCTTTGGCGATGCGCTTGAGCTTCGTCTCCTCGCGCTTGGCTTCGTCGATCCACTCCGTATAGGCGCGTTTGCAACTCGGCGACAAGGAATCGAAGAACTCTTTCACCGTCTTGTTCTTTTTCAGCTCCTTGTCAAAATCGGCGGACACCGCGACGACCTTGGATTTAGGCGCGGCTTTCTTCGCCTTCGGCTTCAGCCCCTTTTCGTTGATTTCGCTGGCCCGCTTCACCCAGGCGAGAATCTGCTTCTCGGGAATCTTGTCGCCGTCGCGCAGCTTGAGCGCGCGATTGTGTTCGTTGCCGCCGCAGTCATCGAACAGCGCCTTGGGATCGTCGAGCAGATTGCCGTGATAAAACGTCAGCGATACGTGCGCCTTGAATCCCCAAAGTAAAACCACGATGCCGTGATGCGTGAACGCCGGCGCGCGGGCAAGACCAAGCGGCGTCAAGGATCGGCAATCCCGCGACCGTATTTCAAAAGCGGCAGAGGACAGCCGCAGTCCAAGACGCTACCGCGAAAACCCAGGCCCGTTCGTGTTCCGACAGGTTTTGGAGTGCGGCTGTCCTCTGCCGCTTTCGTCGCCGATACTGCCAAAACAAGCCCCAACGAATCGAACAGATCGGCGCAATTTAGCCCCTTCGCGTAAAGTTGACGACTATCCGCGATCGCGGGACCGCCGCTCCTTGAGTCGCCTCAATACCCGGCCGCGTGGCCGTCCTTCCGGGATTCCGAGGCCCCGTAGTAAACCTTGTTCTTCGCGTCCCACATGATCGCCTGGTAGCCGCCAAACGAGCCGACTGAGCTGCGGCCAAGCTTGTGCCCCATCTTCTGCAGATCGCGCTGAGTCTCGGCCGAAAAGCCATACTCAAGAAACACCTCGCCGCCATCGGTCATCCGCGAGCCGGTTGGCTCCGAGGAGCCTCCGTGCCGAATGCGTGGCGCGTCGCCGGCCTCCTGAAGATTCATGCCGAAGTCGATCAGGTTGATCACGATCTGCGCGTGCCCCTGCGGCTGCATGTCGCCGCCCATGACGCCGAAGCTCATGAAGGGCTCGCCGTCCTTGGTGATGAACGCGGGGATAATCGTGTGAAAGGGCCGCTTGTGCGGCTCGTAGACATTCAGATGCCCCTCCTCCAACGAGAAAAGCTCGCCGCGATTTTGCAGGCAAAACCCAAGACCGTCCGGACACATGCCGGAGCCGAAGCCCCGAAAGTTGCTCTGAATCAGCGAGACCATGTTTCCGTGTTTGTCGGCGATGGTCAGATAGATCGTGTCGCCGTCTCGCAGCGACGGATTGCCCGCGTCATAAGTCTTCGCCGGCTGGTTCGGATCGATGAGCTTGCGCCGCTCCTCTGCATATTCTTTTGAAACGAGCGGCTTGACCGGAATGTCGTTAAACGCCGGATCCGCATAGAACTTCGCGCGATCCTCGAACGCCAGTTTCTTGGCCTCCACGAAATGATGCACGTAATCCTTGCTGCCAAAACCCATCGCCTTGATGTCGAAGCCTTCGAGGATGTTCAAGATCTGCAGAGCGGCAATCCCCTGCCCATTGGGCGGCAACTCCCAGACGTCGTAGCCGCGATAGTTGGCCGACACCGGATCCACCCATTCACTCGTGTGATCGGCCATATCCTTCGCGCTCAGGTAGCCGTTGTGCTTGCGCATGAAGGCGCCTATCGTCTGCGCAATCTCACCCTCGTAAAAAACCTCACGGCCGCCTTCGGCAATCATTCCCAGCGTGCGCGCCAGACCGGGATTGCGAAAGATCTCCCCCTTCTTCGGTGCACGGCCGTCCGGCATGAACGTCTCCTTGAAACCCGGCCACTTCTGATAAGCCCGCGCGCCGCC
>JBLHKZ010000428.1:0-3744 GCA_047618185.1 Limisphaerales bacterium | reverse complement strand
TCGATCAAGAGGAGTTGGAAAGCGAGGCGGCCGTGCGTCGATTTATTGATTTCGTGCAACCGCGTGTGCGATAGTCCTCGCCACCGTGCAATTTGGCTCACTCACATTGAATTCGAACCTGTTTCTGTCGCCCTTGGCGGGCTACACAAATCTGCCGTTCCGGCTCGCCTTGAGGGAGCTTGGCGGCCTGGATCTGGCGACCACAGATCTGGTCAACGCGCGGTCCTTGCTGGAGAGGAATCCCAAGGCCTTGAAGCTCATCGAGACCCGGCCGGAGGATCGGCCGTTGGCAGTGCAGCTTTTCGGCGGCGTGCCGGAGGAAATGCGCGACGCGGCGATCTATCTGGAATCCATCGGGATTTCGTCGATTGACATCAACATGGGTTGTCCGGTTCGCAAGGTGTGCAAGGTGGGCGGCGGCTCCGCGATGATGACCGAACTTGGGGAGACGGCGAAGCTGGTTCGCGGGATGGTGGACGGCGTGAATATCCCGGTTACGGCCAAGATGAGGCTGGGCTGGGACGATCAGAATCTGACCGCGCCAAATTTGGCAAAAGTCCTTGAAGACGTGGGAGTTGCGGCAATTTTTGTGCACGGAAGAACGCGCGAACAGGGGTTTGACGGCACGGTTAATCTGGCTGGGATACGAACCGTGGTCGAGGCGGTTCGGGAGATTCCGGTGATTGGCAACGGCGATGTGACGACGTCAGAGGCGGCCAAGGTGATGATGGAGGAGACCGGCTGTGCCGGGGTCAGCATAGGTCGCGGCGCTTTTTACAATCCGTGGATATTTCGTGCGACCAGAGAGTATTTCAAGACGGGCGAACTCGGTCCGGAACCCTCGTTTGACGAGCGGGTGCGGGTGATGCGGCGGCATTTCGACCTTATGATGGAGGTGTTTGGCGAGCAGCGGGGGTGCTTGATGTTTCGGAAAGTGGCGCCCTGGTACGCGAGGCGTTTCGGACCGGCAAAAGTGTTTAACGCGCAGGTGGTGCGTATTTCGAAGCGAGCAGATTTCCTGGAGGTTCTCGACGGATATCTTGAATGGCGGAAGCAGTTTCTGGATGAGTCCGGCGAATTAAAGCTAGGCTATCAACCCGCGCCGATGATTGCCTCGTTCATGCGCGATGAAGGCCCGGCGCACGTGCGCAAAGGGGAAATACCCGTTCCCAAAGGTCCGATCGAAGTCTGGTAGCCGTGCCCCGGCGTGACGGTTATTTTGTCTGCGCCGGATTCTGGTTTTGCTTCGACAGGCTTTTGATCTGGAGTCGTGGCTCCAGCCATTCGGGAGGGAGGCAGTTTGCTGGCTTTGCGCTAGCCGGCGAGCGCGATCTTGTATTTCAGGGCCGCGGGCGGATCATTTTCCATCGGGAAATAGCTTGGACTTGATGCCCATTTTGGCGAAGCGAAACTTCAAGCCGGAGGCCAGACAGGAAAGGCCGTATTGGACGCTGCGACGAAAGTTGATCGACGAGGCTTCGGCGAAATACTTGGTGGGGCAGGTGACCTCGCCAATGGTGCAGCCGAGCCAGAGGATCTGCACCAGCATCTCGTTGTCGAAGGCGAAATCGTCGGAATTGTTTTCGAGCGGGAGGCGTCGGAGAATGTCGGCCGAAAAGGCCCGGTAGCCGGTGTGGTATTCCGAGAGCTTGGCTCCGGTGAGGATGTTCTCGGCGAGAGTCAGGAATCGGTTGGCGATGTATTTCCAAAGCGGCATGCCGCCCTTGAGCGCGTAGCCGCCGAGGATTCGGGACCCCAGCACGCAGGGATACAGATCTTCGGCGATCAGCGAGGTCATGGCCGTCAGCAACTTGGGCGTGTACTGGTAGTCTGGATGCACCATGATGACGATGTCCGCTCCCGCTTCGAGCGCCATCTTGTAGCAGGTCTTCTGATTGCCGCCGTAGCCCCGGTTTTTCTCATGGGTGTAGACCTGGACCTTCTTGAGAGACTTGGCGACTGCGGTCGTTTTGTCCTGGCTGGCGTCGTCAACGAGGATGACCAGATCGACAAAAGCGTGGGCGACCACCTCCTCGTAGGTCTTGACGAGCGTCTTTTCCGCGTTGTAGGCGGGCATGACGACCACGACTTTTTTACCTTCAAACATGCTGTGAGTTTCCGGCCCCGACCGTCAGGCCGGCGCGCGTGAGTTCGTAGCAGATCGGGGGGCATTCGCCAAATTGATTGTCGCTCCCGCGCCCGCATGCTAGCCCTTGAGCCGCCTTCGCGGCATTTTGAACGCATGTCTGACTCCCTGAAAAAAAAGCCTCTCGGCGGCGACTCGCCCGGAGCGCACTGCGCTCATCCGGAGGCGAGTCAAAAGCCTCTTTATCCGGCCCGCGATTACATTTCCGGCGACGCGTTTGAGATTGTTCGCTGCGACGCGTGCGAATCGGTTTTCACCTGGCCGATTCCGGCGCTCGATGAGTTGGATCGGTATTATCCGCAAAGCTATTATCGGAAATCGAGCGGTCGGCGTTTTCCGGCGATCGTGGAATTCCTGCAGCGGCGGACTTACGCGTCGCGCGCTCGCGCAGTGGAGCGGGCGCTGGGCGGGCGAAAGGGGCGCGTGATCGATGTGGGCTGCGGGCCAGGCTGGCTTTTGCGCGAGTTTGACGCGCGCGGTTGGGAGGCGATGGGCACGGAACTTTCGAGCGCTGCGGCGTCTTTCGCGCGCGACGAATTAAAGTTAAACGTCGAATCGCACGAACTGCGCGACCTGAAGTTTCCCGACCGGCATTTCGATGCCGTGACGCTCTGGCATGTGCTGGAGCACATGCCGGAACCGTCCGCCTTGCTCCGGGAAATCAGTCGTGTGCTGAAGCCGGGAGGCGTGTTGCTGGTCGGAGTGCCCAATTGGGGCAGCCTGGGAAGCCGACTGAGTCGTTCGAAATGGTTTCAACTCGATGTGCCCCGGCATGTGAATCACTTCACGGCGGGTCGATTGAAACGAGAGCTGGCTGCGGTCGGTCTGGAAGTTCGCCGGCAAATCTTTCTGGCGCCGGAATTTGATTTCTTCAGTTTCGTGCAATCGATTTTGAACCGCATCGGACTGCGACACAATCTCCTCTACAACCTGCTGCGCGGTCGCGGCGCAAAAGTCATGAGGGAAGATCGCGTGGGTTGGTGGCAGATTCCCGTGACGCTCGCGCTGGCGGTTCCGCTGGGATTGCTGAGTCTCCCGGCGACATTGCTCGCGGCTCTGATTCGCCAGGGCGGATCGATGACGTTCTACGCCCGTAAGGCGGAACCTTCGCAGGCGGTGAAAGACTGAAGCCGGCTGTGCCCCTCAGGCTTTGACCGTGATCGATTCCCAGTTCATTTCATGGCGCGAGGCGTAGTCGCTCAGCGCGCGCTCGTGCTCCATCAGGACGGCGCGAACGAGTGAAGAGTCGTCGCCGTGGCCGAGTTCGGGAATGTTATCGGGAATCAGATCCAGCTCCTGATGAGCGTAGCTCAGGGCGAAGGCGGCGCTCGCCACGGCCACGTAGGGCAGGTCGTCATCGGCGCCTTCGACAAAGTCCTCGATCACATCCGCGAGGAACTCCAGCTGATTGACGAGATGGGGATATGTGGGTTCGTCGATCTGCGCAAATTCGATTTTCAGGTACGGCAGATTCTTGTGAATTCCCTTGAGAATCCGGGGCGTGACCTTGGTCGCGCCGTGATGCAGGTAGTCAACGATTTCAGACATGGCGGAACCATGCCAGACGCCCTCGCGGAATCAAAGCCGATATTCCGCGA
>JBLHKZ010000427.1:0-3758 GCA_047618185.1 Limisphaerales bacterium | reverse complement strand
TCTGTTGGAACTTGCCCATCCAGGTTGCGGGCCAGGTGGGTTGAAGCCCAAAACCGCGCGCGCTGTCGGTCATGCCAGAATCGTGTTTCAGGCGCTTGTAGAATCGATTCCAGGGAGTGGCGTTGAGATCGCCAATCAGAACCACCGGTTGGTCGTGTTCGGCGATGAATTCCCCGATGCCCTTGAGTTGCTGGTTGCGTTCGAGGGCTGACGAGCGGCTCGAGGGCGGCACTGGGTGAGTTCCGATCACGGTCACCGTCCGATCGCCGGCGTCCAGACTGGCGACCGTCGACGGGACCTTGCCCCAACCGAAGAATTCCACCCGCGGTTCGATCAAGGGGCGCTTGCTGAAGAAGGCGATGCCGAAATTGTCGCTGCGCGGATGTTTGATTGAGTAGGGGTAAATCTTTTCGAGCGGCGTCATTTCATCGAGCCAACGCTGGTTGACTTCCGACAGAACGAAGGCGTCGGGATTGGCGCGGGTGATGGACTGACGGACGAGTTCGTGTTCCCGGTTCTGAGATTGCACGTTGATCGTCATCACGGTGAGATCGGGGCTCGCGGATTTTTGTTCGGACGTCGGCCCTCCGAAAAAGAGCGGCATGAACTGAGTGAGGTTGATGAGCGCCGCGGCGGCAAAAACGGCCGTCCAATTCCAGCGGCGAATCCAGGCCTGGACGACGGCGAACGCGAAGAGGCCGAAGCCGTATTGAACCGGGAAATGCGAGGTCGCGTCGAAAACGGGGGCGATGCCTCCCATGAAGGAAGTCACCGTGAACAGGCAGGCGGCCAGGCCGGCAAGGAAGCATAGCTGCAGCGCGCCGCGTTTGAGCAGTTCCCGCGTGGAGATGCGTTCGGGCGACTCAGGGCAGGGTTTTGTATTTGCGGGCGAGATCTTCGATCCAGTCATTGCCGTCGCGTTCGAAAATTCGCGCGTGCGTTCGCGAGACGGTGACATCGGGCGCCAGGCTGAGATCCGGCTGAATGAATATCTTGGGGCGGCCGACGATGATTTCAGGTTTGCTCGGCGCCTTCGTAGGAATAGGTGATTTGCATGTTGAGAGACGGGGGAGGCTCGATCGGGAGGTCAAAGAATCTGGAGATCCGTGCTGCCGACACGGATTCGGTCCCCCAGGTTGACGCGGCGCCGGTTTTTCTGGATGACGCCGTTGACGAGCGTGCCGTATTTGCTGGCAAGGTCTTCGATCCAGTATTCGCCGTTTCGCAGGGAGATGCGCGCATGGGCGCGGGAAACCATGTTATCCGGATCGAGATCCAGATCCGGCGGGACGGCGCGATTGGGCCGGCCGATCACGATAGAGGGCTTGTCGATCTCGATTGTCTGTTCGGCGCCGTTGTATGAATAGGTGATTTGCATCAAGCGCGAGCCTCCGTCATTCGTGATTTCGCCAACTACAAAGCCAATGTCAACCGCCTATAATAGGCTGGATCGGACTGCTCCGCCAATTAAAAATTCGGGCTTTGGGCTGGGCAAATTGCCAGGGCTTACGCATGAGCTTGTTTCAAGAACAACGCAAAGCGCTGATTGCCCAGAATTCCCGAAATTGAACAGGAGATAACGGAGGAAACAGAGGAGGCTGATCTCTGTTCTCTCTGTTCTCTCTGTTTGCTCCTGTTCAAATGCATTGTAGAAACGCGAAGCGTTAAAGCGTTAACCACAGACGCATTTCTCGCTCGTCCGTAAGCCCCGGGCAAATTGGGACGGTTGGGGCGGTTTTCAAGGCTGGATATGGACTGGCGGCCAACCCGGGCGTCTGCAATAGTGTCTGGACGTTATGAAAAAGGAGTCAAACAAGGATGGTTTGAAGCCGGACGTCGAAGTGGGAGCGGGACGTTTCTGGTTGATTAAGATTCTCGGCAGAGGCGGCATGGGCGTTGTCTAGTTGGCTGAGGATTTGCGGCTCAACGAGCAGGTCGCGCTGAAGTTTCTGCCACCGGAAATCGCGGGCGACGCGGCGGCTCTGGACGAACTGCGCCGGGAAACACGCAAGAGCCGACAACTGACCCATCAGCACATCGTTCGCATCCATGATCTTTTTGAGGCGGAAGGCGAGGCTCCGTTCATCTCGATGGAATACGTCGAAGGGCCGAATCTGAGCGAGCTTCGCGTCCGCGCTGAAGGCGGCGTTTTAACCTGGGAGTTTCTCGAGCCTCTGGTCAGACAGCTTTGCGACGCCCTGAATTATGCGCACGGCGAGGGTGTGATTCACCGCGACCTGAAGCCCGGCAACGTGATGCTCGATTCGCGCGGTCGCGTGAAGCTGGCGGACTTTGGCATTGCGGCGCAGGCGGCGGATTCGGCGAGTCGCGTTTCGCTCAAGAATCTCAGCAGCGGCACGGTCACGCACATGAGCCCGCAGCAGATGAACGGTGAATTGCCCCAGGTCACGGACGATATCTATTCGCTGGGCGCGACGCTCTATGAATTGCTCTCGGGCAACCCTCCTTTCTATTCCGGCGACATCGTTCAGCACGTCAGGGAGAAGGAGGCGACGCCGCTGGAAGAGCGACAGGCGGAGTTGGGCGTCGAGAATCCCGTTCCCTCGGAAGTCTCGGGCATGATCATGGCGTGTCTTTTCAAAGAGGCAAAGCACCGCCCGCAAAGCGCGTCCGACGCCCTGGCGTGGCTGGGATATCCGAGCGTCAATTCGGTCAAGTCGTTGGTGGACTATGAAATTGGTTCGGATGAATCGGGTGTGGCGTCGTCCGGCGGCAAAGGAAAGCTGATCGCGATTGCGGCCGCCGCAGTTGTGGCTTTGATCTTGTTCTACATATCCGGTGTCGGCTCTGGCGGCGATTCAAGGGAGCGAAGGGAAGTGGCGGAAGCGCCGCCCGCCGCGATCGAGGAGACGCCAGTCGCGGTGGAAGCGCCGTCGGTCCCCGGGACTCTGGACGAGAACTTTCGAACGGAACTGGGAGCCAACGCCCGCATCTACACTCTGGCGCGCGCGGCGGATGGAAAGATTCTGGTGGGCGGCGAATTCACAGCATTCGCGGGCAAGGGGAGGCATCGCCTGGCTCGCCTGCATCCGGACGGAACCCTGGACGACTCATTCAGGCCCGAGGCGATTCTGAACCATGAGATCTGGGCGATTATTCCTCTGCCCGATGGGAAGACACTGGTCGGCGGCAAGTTCGCCAACGGAGATCCGGAAGTGATCAACGCGGTTGTTCGTTTGAATCCGGATGGAACCCGCGACCGAACCTTCCAGCCAAAGCTGAACTTCAAGAGCTCGGTGATCGCGATCGCTCCGCAGGCCAACGGGAAAATATTTTTCACCGGGCGGTTCAGCTCGGTGGGCTCGAATCGTGCGCGACGCATTGCCCGCCTGAGGCCCGATGGCTCATTCGACGCGACCTTTCGACCGCAAAGCGGCGCGGATGGAGTCGTTCGCGAGGGCATCTTGACAGCGGATGGCGACTTCATGTTCGTGGGCGCTTTCAAAGGCGTGAATGGCCAGCCGCGCGGACGGGTGGCGCTCGTGCATGGCGGCGCCGGCCCGGGTCCGGACTCAGAGCCGCGGAATGAAATAGCGGATGGCGGCGCGCAGTAGATTTCGCGAGCGGCGGCCCCGGTCATGAGCGAGCGGCCACGATGCCAGTGGCGCTGACATTCACTTATGCATTTGTGCAGGAATATTATGGGCAGGAAGATTTTCTGATCTGCCTGCTGCTTCTTAAAGCGGGATGGCAAACAATCCATTGTGATTGACGATATCCCTGAGACCCCCGGATCG
>JBLHKZ010000426.1:0-3784 GCA_047618185.1 Limisphaerales bacterium | reverse complement strand
GTCGGTTGCTGGGCCTTTGGGCGAACGTTGCTCTGTTGGGACGCGGCGGCGCCGTTGCCGTCCGGCGTTCCTTGGGGCGGGGTGTCGCTGATCCCGGACAGATCGAAGGGATGAATCAGATCGTCGTCCGTGTCCCAGGTCTTGTCCGGCCCGGCGCACAGCACCTGGAAACCGTTGTGGATTTGCTCCAGTTTGTAGGGCGTCTCCCAGGGGTCGATGGCGGGGTCGCGATCTGGCGGCTTGCCGGAGGCCGTGCGCATGTTGGATCGGAGGAAATCCGCGAAGTTGTCGATGGGGAGGCGGTTGGATTCGGTGTAGTCCTGGGCCACGGCCTGGGCGATGCCGTTCAGTTCCACGTTTTGTATCGCCGCAACCTGGAACTTGTCCACGACGTTGGCGCTGTCCTTCATCGCCGACACTCCCACGGCGCCCGCGACGCCGAGCGCCGCGAGGGGCATCAGTTTCATCAGGCTCACGCGGGCCCTCCGGCCTTGGCGCGCGAGGCGGCGGTGGTTTCGATCGTTAACCCGGTCAGGAAATCATGGCTGACGAATTTCAGAAAATCCTGTTTGTCGAGCTTCAGGCATTTGCCGTAGGACGCGGCGACGACGTCGGCGTTGGCCGGCGCGTCGCTCAGGAGGCTGATCTCGCCGCAGAACTTTCCGGGGCCGAGCGTCGCGAGTTCGACGTCGTCCTTGACGACCTTGAATCGGCCTTCGTAAACGATGTAGAAATTCTCGTTGCGTTGGTCTTTCTCAATGACTCTCTGGCCGGCGAGCAGCTCGACGAGGGAGAACTTGTGCGCGAGGGTCACCAGCGCGTTCTGGTGCCAGTCCGAGAAGAGCTGGTTGCGTTTCAGGAACGCGGAAATTTGAACGATTTCCCGTATCTTGTCCGCTCCCAGCGCCTTGACCAGCAGTTGATCGAAATCCTTCCTGGCCAGCGTGAAAAGTCCCGTGGCGGTTCGGCTGCGAACGGAGCTGTTGCGCGGCGCCTTGTCGAGCAACGCCATCTCGCCGAAGACATCCCCCGGGCCGAGCGTGGCGAGGACGTTCAGGAATCCGGATTCGTTCTCCTTGCAAACCTCGACCTGGCCCGTGTGCAGGACGAACATGGCGTCGCCGGGGTCGCGCTCGCGAATGACGGTCTTGTCCGCCGCCGTTGTGATGTATTTCATCGCGGCCGCCAGTTCCTTCAACAGGTCGTCGGAAATCTGGGAAAAGAGCAGGGCGCTTCGCAGAAATTCCAACGTGGCCGCTTCCTCGGGGCGGCCCGGGTCGGCGGGGCGATTGACGACTCGGGTTTCCGCGCGAAAGAAGTGGGGCGCCAGCAGGCGATGAGCGCCTCGGACGATCAGCCAGACGAAATAGACGATCACACCGGCGAGGATGACCGACAGCAGCGCGAGCGCGAATCTCGTGAGTCCCTCATTCTCGAGGGGGAGTTCGGCGAGCATGGCGATGTAGAGCGCGTCGATCTGGGTGTGGACCAGGAAATTGGCGAAATAGAAGACTCCGCTGAGCCAGAGAATGGCGTAGGTCGAATAGGTGAGCAGATAATTCTCTTCCTCCAACTTGTCCTTCCAGTTGAACATTTGAGCGAACAGCTTGGCGTTCAGAAATCGTTGCGCGCACTTGGGCAGTTCGTATTCCTTGCGAAAGGCCGAATGGAGCAGGGTGTGGGTTGGCGTTTCGCCGAAGGGCGAGGCCAGCGCGATCGCGACCAGACAGCTGGCCAGCATTGCCGCGTCCGAGTCAAACAGCCAGCCGATGGCGGCCAGCATGAACGGCGCGCAGAGCGCGCGCAGCGCGACGGCGATTTCGCAACCGCGGCCGCCCATGAACGCGTCCCGCGTATCGAGCGCGAAGAAGGGCAACAGGCGATCCCAGCGCACGCGCGCGTCGTAGGCCTGCCGGCCCAGGCCGTGGAGCGCCGAACCGGCCAGCGCGTGCGAGAGGCTGAGTCCGAGAGAGGTGAGAGCCAGAGCCTTGAACCATTCGATCAAATCGTCGCCCAGCCGGATCTCGGATGTGAAAATGGCCAGAGCTCCGGCCGCGATCATGGCCAGAGAAAAAATGACGCCAATGACGCCGTGTGCCGAAAGGCCTGCCACCGACGTCTCCTTGCCCTGTTTCAGCGTCGAGACAGAGTCTTCGCGAAGAAAGCCGCGATTGATCGAACTCAGCACGAGATCGTAAAAAGCGCGAATGCCCGGATTGCGTCCCTGGACCAGCTCCAGGTGCAAAATTTCCTCCACGGTCTTCTCGCCGTCAAATTGTTCAAGGATGTCGCGCTGCTCGGAGGTCAAGGCGAGATACTCGCCTCGTTCGGTTTGTTTGAGCAGTCGAGCGCCGTCGGGCAGCGTTCGAATTTCAACAGCCGTGGAGAACGAAAGTTTCTTGTCGGAAAGGGAATCCATTTCAGCCGAGTCGTTTATACGTGATGAACCAATCGTTGCCAATCCCTCTCTTGCGCCAGTGAAATGGGACGCCGAGGACGGCGTCCGGACGCTTCAGGTGTGCAAGGCGCGTCGCGGGGCATGGTTTGGCTTGATCTTTTGTTGGATTCGCCGCCAAGTAATCAGTTCGTGGAAGTCGTCCGTGAAATATTGATTAAAACGGGAGCGAGCGCGCAGCGAAGCCGGCTCGACATCCTTGAGGTTCCTTGCGCATGAGCGACGTTGATCTCCACGCGGGGCGGGAACTTCCGGCCAATGGCAAGAGCGGATCGCTGCTGGTGGTCGACGACAATCTCCTGAATCGGGAACGGCTCGCCAATCGTCTGCGCGGTCAGGGTTATCGATTGACCACGGCGGGCGGCGGAAAAGAAGCCCTGGAGAAGCTCGAAAGCGAACCCTTCGATCTCGTTCTCCTGGACAGTTTGATGCCCGGCATGAGCGGTCAGGACGCCCTCCGGGAAATTAAATCCCGCGAAACCCTTCGTGACATCCCGGTGATCATGATTTCCGGTCTCGACGAGATCGAGACTGTCGCCCACTGCATCGATCTTGGGGCCGAGGATTATGTCTCCAGCCCATTCGATCCCGTGTTGCTGACGGCCCGCATCGACGCCTGCCTGGAGAACAAACGCCTGCGCGAACAGGAGGCTCTGTTTCTCGATCAGCTGCAGCGTGAAAAGGACCACTCGGATCAGCTGGTGACCGTGGTCATTCCGATCGGTATTTCGCTGATGCGGGAGCCGGATTTCAATCGCCTCCTGGAAAAGATTCTCGTAGGCGCGAAGGGCATCAGCGCGGCGGACGGAGGCACGTTCTATCTGCTCAATGACGCGCGGGAGCTGGAGTTCGTCATGCTTCGCAATGATTCGCTCAAGATCCAATTGGGCGGCACCAGCGGGGAACCCATTCCCTTTTCTCCCTTGAAACTCATCAACCCGGAAACCGGCGAGCCCAACCATTCTCAAGTCGCCTGTCACGTGGCGCTCACCGGTGAGTCCGTCAATATCCCCGATGCCTACCATGTTGAGGGATTCGATTTCCATGGGACCAAGGAGTTCGACAAGAAAATGGGATATCGGTCGATGTCCTTCCTCACCACGCCGCTCAAGAATGAAAGAGGCAAGGTGATCGGAGTGCTGCAACTGATCAACGCGCAGGATTCCGCCAAGAAAATGGTAGTCCCCTTCGATCCGTCCTTGCAGACGTCGATCGAATCCCTCGCGCGCCTGGCCGCCGCGGCGCTGGAATCCTACGAGGAGCGCCCGAAGGCGAGTTGACGCAGAAGCGTCGGATTTCTTATCCACAGATAAACACAGATGGACACGG
>JBLHKZ010000425.1:0-3785 GCA_047618185.1 Limisphaerales bacterium | reverse complement strand
AAACCCTGGCATCTCGACCGCCGAACCTTCCTCAAGGGAACGGGGGTCTCCCTCGCGCTCCCCCTCCTCGCCGGCATGGATGCCTCCGCGAAGACGGCGCAACAACCGCGCCGCTTTGCCGCCGTGTATTTCCCCTATGGGGTCAGCCTGCCCAACGAAGATCACGAGCACGCGAATTGGAATTGGTTCCCCAAAGGCGAGGGCCGCGACTTTCAATTCAACGACAGCCTCAAGCCGCTGGAGCCGCTCCGCGATCAGGTCACCATTCTCGGCGGCCTGTCCCATCCGCACGGCCGCAAGATGGGCGGCCACGACACCAGCGATATTTTTCTGACCGGCGCGGAGCTCAAGGGCAGCCAACTACAAAACTCCATTTCCATGGATCAGGTCGCCGCCGCGCATTTCGCGGATCAGACCCGCTACGCCTCACTCGCGCTTTCCACCGATGGCGGCGTCGGCGAATCCACGCGATCCAGCACGCTTTCCTTCTCGCGGACCGGCCAGCCCCTGCCCGCCCTCAGTAAACCCCGCCAGGTGTTCGAACGGTTTTTCGGCGTCAACGCCGCGTCCAAGGCCGCCCAGCGCCGCGAACTGCAAAACTCCGGGAGCATGCTCGACCTCGTCCTCGAAAATGCAAAATCCCTACGCCTGCGACTCGGCTCCGAAGACCAGGCCAAGCTCGACGAATATCTCGCCTCGGTCCGCCAGATTGAAAAGCGCGTCGAACGCTCCGAACAATGGCTCGACGTGCCCAAGCCCAAAGTCGACGCCACCGGCCTGCATCTCGACGCCACCGACGAGACGCCCCTGGAACTGATCCGCACGATGTACGATCTGATGTTCCTCGCGTTTCAGACCGACTCCACAAGAATGGCCACCTATCAGCTCGGCAACATGAACGGAGCGACCTCCATTGCGGGCAAATTTCCCGCCCTGCTAGGCTACGGCGAATCCATGCACAAGCTCGCGCACGGCTGGAACAAGAAGGGCGGCGCAGAAGCTCTGGGAAAATGGGATCGCTTCCTCGCCGAGCAATTCGCCTATTTCATCAATCGCCTGAAAGACACCCCCGAAGGCGACGCCTCTCTGCTGGATCACACCATGCTCCTCTACGGCAGCAGCAACAGCCGAACGCACAACAACACAAATTACCCGATCATTTTCGCGGGCGGCAAACGACTCGGCTTCAAGCACGGCAAGTTCCTGAAATTCGGCGAAGACACGCCCTTCGCCAACGTCCACGCCACCGCCCTCAATCGCCTCGGCGTCCCCACCGAGTCCTTCGCCGACAGCCAGGGCGAGATGACCGAACTACTGGCCTGAGTCCGCGCGAAGCGCTCACCAAGGAGCGGCGGCATTCCTGCCGCCGATGGCCCTGTAGACTTCAGAGCTGAAGCACTGCAGATCGGGCGTATACATGATTTGATCCATGCGCCGCTTGATCGTGCCCACCCTGGTCCGCCAACGCCAGGTGTGCGGCTGGTTGGGGGCGTGGTTTTGTTTTCATCCCTGCTGAATGGCAGGTTCAACCCCCTCCGGCCAGCGTGTTCAATCGCCTCCTGGGGGAGGGGACTGTGACGCTATTCCATCAATTGGGTCGCTCGATTCCTCCCGAAATCAGTACAAAAAAATGGAGCGAGTGATGAGATTCGAACTCACGACATCAACCTTGGCAAGGTTGCGCTCTACCACTGAGCTACACTCGCTTCCGAAAGCGAAGCGAAATCTAGGCGACACTCCCGCGATTGCAAGATCGATTTTCAGGCTTTTTTCTCGCCTTGCCCGTTCAACCCAAAATAATCCCCGGTATGACACGGCCCACTCTTCGACTCTCCGCAGTTCTGGTTTTCGTGGCTCTGGCCGGCTCCCTCCACGCAGCGACGCCCGCCGAGGACTTCACGCGCATTTGCAATGAAATCGCCGCCAACAAGGGAGCCCCGAACGACACCCAACGCCTGCACCGGCTGTTCGATGGGCAATGGGAATATGTGAAACTTGACGCCCCCGAATTCTCCACCCGCAAGGGCTACCCCGGCCAGAATGACCGATGGACGGATTTTTCCCTGGAAGCCATCCGACACCGCAAGAATCTGCTCAAACCTGTCTCCAAAGCGATCAACTCCATCGATCGATCCCGACTGTCCAAGGATGATCAGCTCAATCACGACATCTGGATTCGCAACATCGCGCTGTCGCAAGAAGGTCAGCGTTTCAACGCCCTTTACATGCCCATGACTCAGATGGGCGGCATCCATACCTGGTCCCCCGCCCTGATCGCGATGATGCCGACCCGGACCGCGACCGACTACGAGAACATCACTGCCCGACTGGAGGGCATGTCCACGATGGTCGACCAGCAAATCACCCTGATGCGCGAGGGTTTGAAACGCGGATTGACCCCGCCCAAAGTTCCCTTGCGGACGCTGCCCTCGCAGGTGGAAAAGCAGATCACCGACAATCCGCTCAAGAGCGCTCTGATGCGGCCCTTCACTCGCATTCCAAAATCATTCTCGGACGAGGACAAGGAACGAATCCTGAAACGGGGAATCGAAGCCTATGAAAAATACGCGAAGCCTTCCTACGAACTGCTGCATACTTTTCTGAAGGACGACTACGTGCCCAACTGCCGTGAGACTATTGGCCGAAGCGCCCTGCCCGACGGCAAGGCCTGGTATGCCTACATGGTGCGGCGAATCACGACCACCGACCTGACGCCCCAACAGATTCACGAGATCGGCCTGAGCGAGGTCAAACGCATTCGCGGCGAGATGGAGAAGATCAAAAAGCAGACCGGCTTCGAAGGCGACCTGCAGGAGTTCTTTGAATTTCTCCGCACGGATAAACAATTTTTCTACGACACGCCCGCCCAATTGCTCGCCGGCTATCGTGACATCTGCAAACGCGCCGATCCGGAATTGATTCGTCTTTTCCGCAAGCTTCCCCGGCAGCCCTACGGCATCAAGCCGGTCCCCTCGTATTCCGAGCAATCCGTCACCACCGCCTATTATCAACCGGGCTCGATCAACGCCGGACGACCCGGCTATTTCTTCGCCAACACCTACGCGCTGGAAACCCGCCCCAAATGGGAGATGGAGGCGCTCAGCCTGCACGAGGCAGTTCCTGGCCATCACTTCCAGATCGCCATCGCCGATGAGTTGGAAGGCCTGCCCGAATTTCGCAAGAACGATCGCTACACTGCCTACGTCGAGGGCTGGGGGCTTTACGCCGAAAGCCTCGGCGAGGAAATGGGCTTCTATCAGGACCCTTATTCCAAAATGGGCCAACTGACCTACGAGATGTGGCGCGCCATCCGGCTCGTCCTCGACACCGGCATGCACGCCCTAGGCTGGAGCCGCCAACAGTCCATCGACTACTTCAAGGCCAACGCCGGCAAATCCGAGCACGACATCATCGTCGAAGTCGACCGCTACATTGTCTGGCCCGGCCAGGCGCTCGCCTACAAGATCGGCGAACTGAAGATCAAGGAACTGCGCGCGAACGCCGAGAAAGAACTGGGCGACAAGTTCGACATCCGCGACTTCCACGACGAGCTTCTCGGCGCCGGAGCCCTCCCCCTGAACATCCTGGAAACACGGATGAAAAACTGGGCCGCCCGCGTGAAGGAAAAAGACTAGAGCGAGTATACTGAAAGCCAAAAGTCGTTTCCGGGTACGGCAAGCGGGTGGGTCCCGCAGTCGCGCACCGGCGTCAACTGAGTGATTCCGACGGCAGTGAACGGCAGATGTCCGGCCAGTAACTCTCATTTTGCGGACAGTTGAGCTGCG
>JBLHKZ010000424.1:0-3791 GCA_047618185.1 Limisphaerales bacterium | reverse complement strand
CTTCCGACCGGCGCATTTTCACTCCCGGCAACGCCGTCTCGCTATTTCACATCGAGGGTGTCTGCGTGACGTCGATCATCTGCCACGAACGCCGCTATCCCGAACTCGTCCGACTCGCCAGCATGGCGGGAGCGAAGATCCTCTTTCACCCCAACGCCGGTATGGACGCGCTTTCCGTCTCCAAAAAGAAACGCAATGGTCGCGACGGCATCGCAACACGCGCCTTTGAAAACGCGATCTACTACGTCTTCGCGAACAGCGTCGGCCCGCAAGGAGGCGGGAAATGGTCAGCGGGAGATTCCAAGATCGTGGCGCCCGATATGCGAGTCCTGAAACTCGCCGACAACGAAAACGAAACGATTATCACCGCGAATCTCAACCTCGCCGCCGCCACGGGCAAATACGCGATGGAGAGCCGGGATCATCCACGATTCCTGTCGTCGACCTGGAAATCGCTCGTGCGCGAAATCAAAGCAACATCCATGAATTCGCTGGACGGTTTCGATCTTCCTTGAACCGCCGGTCAATCCAGACCGTTGACCTTCTTCATCAACTTTGCGAGAGCTGCGTCAGCGTCCGAACCGCCAGCCTCAAGCCCCGCACAGGCTCCCAAAACATCGACCTCATATCGATTCTGGCCCAACTTAAATTTCCCTTCCAGGCGGGCGATCGGAATTTCGAATCCAACAATCGCCTTCATCATATTCTGGCGAAACTCCTCAGGCAAATCCGCCTTCCATGGTTGCTCGAAACCGGATTCATATTCGGTGACGGTTTCATCGACGATCTCCGCCAGGCGATCGCCCGACTCCACGATCCGGGGAATGCCATAAGCATGCACGGCCGTGTAGTTCCAGGTGGGGACCACCGGTTCGCTCGCATACCAGGAGGGCGAGATGTAACCGTGCGGACCATGGAATACCGCCAGGATTTCTTCGCTCGCAGAAAATTGCTTCCACTGCGGATTAGCGCGGGCCATGTGTCCCAGCAAGACCGAGCCGCCGTCTTCGCCATCGCGCAACAAGAGCGGCAGATGCGACGCAAACGGCGCGCCGCCGCCATCGCGGGAAATCACCGTCGCAAAACTATTCTCGCGAATGAATGCATGCAATTTATCCGGGTCGTCGATTCGAAACCTAGCGGGGATATACATCTTTGATCGGGGGATCGGCCTTAATCATTCAAGGACATTGATTCTTCGGAAAATCGAATTCACGAAGCCGTCCGCAGCCCTCTTTCAGTTCCGACCAGGAAGCGATATCGCACTCGATATCGACCACGCCGCAGGTGGGGATGTTCTGAATTTCGGCATCGGCGAGCAGATTCGCAAAATAGGTAAACCCGGGATTATGGCCAAACAACACGACGTGATTCCATGCGTCGTCCAATCCCCGGGAAACCGCGGCAAGGTCGCCCACGCTCGCCTCATAGATCCGGCGATCAGTCGTGATGTTCTCCTCAGCGAAATCGATCTCGCCGGCGAAAATCGTCGCCGTCGTCATTGCCCGTCTGGCGGGGCTGGACACGATCGCATCCGGACGGCAGCCCCGCGCCTGCAATCGACGGCCCATTTCAGGCGCGTTGTCTGCGCCTCGTTGGTTAAGCTCCCGATCGAAGTCGCTTGCATTCGGCTCGGCCCAGCTGGACTTCGCATGGCGGATCAGGGTCAACCTCTTCACGACTTTAATTCCAATTCATCGCGCAAGCGAAGGACAGCCTCCGCCAATGGCTCCGCGCCCTCGCGGATCGGATCGCAGACGGGCAAGCCAAACTCGGCGGCGACTCTCGCCTTCTCCTCCGTGTATTCCTCGTCTGTCAAATTACGACTGTTCATGCCAATCCCGATAAAGCGACACGGATGCATGATATTTGCCGATGCGAGATACAAATCCATGATCGCCCGCATTGGCGGAATGGCGACGTGCTCCAATCCCTTCACCGCCGTTCTCCCGGCTTCGTAGCAGAAGATCAATCCCTGAGGAATGACGCCATGCAACAAACCCAGTGTCACTGCCGAAAAACTCGGATGCGCCAGGCTCCCCTGCCCCTCCACAATCAGGATGTCATGATGTTGATTCGCGAGGACCAGTTTCTCAGCGGCCCCATTCACAAAATCCGACACCACGCAGTCGACCGGACACCCGTCGCCTTCGATCAATATCCCGGTTTGCCCCGTCGCCACAAACTTGGCGTCCTCGCCCATCGCCTTGAGCGCGCGCGTCAACTCGATGGTTGAAACCATCTTCCCGATGGAACAATCGTGGCCAACCGAGTGAATGCGCAGACAGTCCTCACGGATGTTGCGACGGACAGCCACGTCCTTTTCCTTGTTCTTGCGAATGTCGCGTAAGACCGAGCCGCTGGCCGCAGCTTCCCGGGAAAATTCCTCGTCATCACACAGAAAAGTATGCAGCCCAGACTCGACGTTCATGCCTTTCCGTATCGCCTCCAACACGTAAGCGCGCATCTCCGGCGGAAGCTTGCCGCCCGCAGTGGCAATGCCGATCACGAGCGTATTCGCCTCAGGCGCATCAACCAACGAGCCAACCACAGGGATATCGCCCCCCACACCGAACAGCTCCTGAGTCGTTCGTTCCGAGACCGTCGAGTCCAACACGGCCACCACGCTCTCGGTGCAGTAGCGAATGACGCTGACCGCGGTCTTCGCGGCCATGACAGTCGATCGCCCCTCGGTCAAAATGACTAGTTTACGTTCCATAATACTCCCCGATTGTCAGCTTTCGACCGAGCCTCAGCCCAACGGCACAAACCCCTTCAGGGCCGCCGAATTCTTTGCCGCTTCCAGGATCTTCATGACGGCAATCGATTCCCGGCGATCGACGTTCGGCTTGCCGCTTTCGAAGAAATCCAAAATGGCGGCCAGGTTGTCGATGAAGATCTGTTTCACATCCACTTCGAGATAATCCGTCGCTTTCTTCGTCGTGATCGAGGCCGAGTATCGGGTGCGGGTCTTGTTAAAGACATTGACGGTCCCGGTCCGACCATCGCTGAAATTGATCAATAACTGCGATTCGGGATCCTGGCCGCGACGCATCAATCCCTCGACCTCATGTCCCATGCAACTGACGATCAGCTCCACGGGATGAATGACGTACTCATTGAAGTTGCTGCCCGCCACCCAGGCGGTCATGTGCCTCACATTTTCCCGCCCCGCCTTCGCCACATGCGTCTGTGCATTGGTGTAGCGCAATGCGGAAGTGGTTTGAATCGGAGTTCCCATTCGGTCGGCCAATCCAAAGATCCGCTTTGCTGTCGCGACATTCGGAGCAAAGGTCTTGTCGACATAGGTCGGCTTCCGAAATGGAAAGATCTTCTGACACAGATCCAGATGAACTTCAGGATTCGATGGCGCGAGAATCATGTAAAAGTCCACCGCCTCATCGAGCGCTTTCAAATCGCTGAAATACGCAACGTCGTTCTTCTCCGCCCACGGGCGACTCTTTTCCTCGTCCAGCGCATGGCATCCGCCCAGAGTAAATCCGCGTTCCTTCAATTCCTCACGCATCGCCTTCAGAAATACTCGCGGATGATATCCATTCAGGTCGTAATCAATGAATCCGATGCGCTTGCCCTTGGCGGCAGCTTGAGCGGACGAGGCTACGGGCGCGAGAGAAGCGGCTGCCAGGGCCGCGCTTCCGGTCGCCAGGAATCGTCGTCGAGTCGTTTCTGTTTTCATTTCTGGTTTTGGATCAAGGGAGGCAATCGTGACTGAATGCAAGCCGGCTATACTCGCGTCCGTCCCGGAGAACTGTCAACCGCTTGCTCGGGCG
>JBLHKZ010000423.1:0-3800 GCA_047618185.1 Limisphaerales bacterium | reverse complement strand
ATGGCGCCTATCTCGCGCCACGCGGCAACCGCAGGCAAGTTACTTTTTTGGATCGAAGTTCAGTCCAGCGACCAGACGCGCAGGTCGTCGACATCGGCCCGGCCCGGGACTGAGAAGGCAAGGTTCTGTTTCACCTTGTGATCGACGCCCTCCGAACGAAGTTGGCCGATCTTTTTGCCGTCGAGGTAGGCGCTCATGACGTCGCCCTGAATGACGATCGTCATCTCGTGCCAGACGCCGGTCTTCGCGTCGGACTTGCGATAGGCGAACTTGCCTTTCGTCAGTTTCGCGATCTCCTCTTTGGGCGCGCCGGCCAGCTTCTTCGCACGAATCTCTTTATCGAAGATGCCGGTCTTGCCGTCGCGGAAATCCGTCTTCCCCGGCTTGACGCCGACGTGGCAGATGTGACCCGCGTGCGAGACCTTGCATTTGGGATCGTTGAAATTGAAGCCTATGCCCTTCTTGTCGTGCATGCGAAAGCGAACCTTTACGACGCCGTCATCGAAAGGGGCGTCGTGCTTGATCGAGATGCCGTGGTCGGCTTCCGGGCCGATGGTCATGGCGAGATAGCCGTCCTTGAGATCGCCCTGCTTGGCTCCCTTTGCGCGGGACTTGCTGTTGGTTTTCCAATCGCCGCCCAATTGTTCCTTCGAGTCGTCTTTCTCAGAGCGTTCGAATTTGTCCTCGAAAATGAGTTTGCCCTTTTTGGCGATCAGCGCGTCGACTGGATCGGCGGAGGCGGCGTTGGAGGCTGGCGTCGAAAGCAAGGTCGTCGCGACAATGGCGATGAAGGAGAGGAGATTGGATTTTTTCATAGTTGTGAAAGGGGCGGGATTTTTAGGGGGCCTGCGGAGCCGAGGCAAGCAGATTGGGACAGGGGCAACGGATGCCGCTGTCGTTGAATGTGGCATGAGCCGGTAGGGATCGCGTTCCACCGCGTCCTATTTTGAAAAGCCGAAGGCGCAGGCCAGTCTTCCGCCGTTTCAAGGGCGGTGATTTAGGACGCGGTGGAACGCGATCCCTACCGTGCTTCTTTCAGAGCATCGGCCAGGAGGCGTTTCAGGCGCTTTAGATTGCTTTTCTGATCCGGCGCTTTCGCCAGGTTGCGGTTCTCACCGGGATCGAGTTTGTGGTCATACAGTTCGCGGGCCCTGGCCTTGCCGGTCTGGAAGTCGCGCCATTCGGTGTAGCGGAAGCGGGGCGTTCGGATGGAGTAGCCCATGACCTCGGGCAGCCTCTTTCCGCGCAGATAATTCGGGCGCGGAGTTTGAGTCAGGGCGACTTCCTTCACGGTTCTTGTTGGATCATTGAGAATCGGGACGAGGGAGACGCCTTCCAGTTCTTTGGGGGCGGGCAATTCGCAGAGATCCGCGAGGGTGGGGTAAATATCGAGCAGTTCGACCAGCGCGTCTGTGCGCTGGCCGGCCTTGTGATTTGGAGTCGCGATGATCAGGGGCACACCGGCGTCGAGTTCGAAGGCGGTGGTCTTGCGCATCAGACCATGCTCGCCGATGTGCAGCCCGTGGTCGGACCAGAAGACAATGATGGTGTCATCGCGGAGTTTCAGCCTGTCGAGTTCGTTCAGTACGCGACCGATCTGCGCGTCGAGGTAGCTGATGGCCGCGAGATGGCCGTGATGCATTTCTCGGAGATTGTCTTTGGTGAGCTTGCCAATTCGATCCTTGGTCAGCGCGATCTCTGGAACATCGATCGGCGGCGTGAGATTCGCAGGCAGGGGGACTTTCTCGCGGTCGTATAGATCCCAATATTTCTTTGGCGCGTTAAAGGGCGTGTGAGGTTTCCAGAATCCGACAGCCAGGAAGAATCGTTTGTCGGACTGCTTGAGTTGGCGCAGCGCTTCGATTGCCGTGTCGGCCACGCGTCCGTCGAAGTAGGCGTTGTCGGGCACGTCGCGACGCTCCAGTCCTTTGGTTGTGGCCAGGTTGGGCGGAACAGCTCCCTCGACCAGCGGCTTGTCGTTGCCATGGCTGTTGTAGTGCAAAACCGACGGGACGCTCCACGATGCCGGATCGCCTTTCCAGTCGTCCTGACGCCAATTGTGAAAGATCTTGCCGACGCATTGGGCGTGGTAGCCGTTCTGCTTGAACAGCTGTGGCAAGGTGACGACATCAGGGTGGTTCTGTCGAAAATGGGTCGGCAAGTCCCAGACACGCAGGGTGTCGGGGCGAAGGCCGGTGAGCATCGATGCGCGCGAGGGATTGCAGACGGTTTGTTGGCAGTAGGCGCGACGGAAGAGCGTGCCGGTTTCGGCGAGGCGGTCGATGTTGGGCGAGCAGACGTGCTCGCTGCCGTAGCAGCCCAGTTCGACGCGCAGATCGTCCGCCGCGATGAAGAGCACATTGCAACGTGATCCCGCTTCGCGGGAGGGCTGCGCCGCAGAAAGGCAGAAACAGACTAGGCTAAGGAGAAAAATCGCTGGGATTCTCATTTAGTTTTAGGCGTGGGTGGCGGCTTCGTCCGTTCGAGTTCGTCGAGAATCGCGGCCACACGTGCGCGCTCAGGCGCTTTGAACTTGTGGAATGGCTCGGCCAGGAAATCGCTGCAGACTCCAAGAATTGACAGCGCGCTTTTGACGGCCTTGATGTGGCGCGAGGCGTACTTGCCGATGTCATACATGCGTTGAAAGAGATCGATTCTTTCCTGGAGTTCCTTCATTGCGGCGTTGTCGTTCTCTTTGGCCGCGCGGTAGCCGTTCACGAACAGCTCGGGGAAAACATTCGCGCCGCCGGCGACGCCGCCATCGGCTCCCATGCGAACCGCTTCAATCAAGAGTCGTTCCGGGCCCATGTAGAATGACCAATCGGGACGCTCGGCGCGCAATTTGAGAAGGTTTCCAAAGTAGTTCAGATCGCCGCTGCTGTCCTTGACGCCGACAATGTTTTCGAACTGGGAAAGGCGTCGGAGTGTGTCGACATCAAACCAGACCTTCGTCAGCGCCGGCATATTGTAGAGCATGAGGGGCAGCGGAAGCTCGGGCACGAGATGGCCGATGTAATCCGTCAGCTCAGTCTGACCGGCGGGAAAGTAGTAGGGCGTGGTGAGCACGACGGCGGCGGCTCCGGCCTCGGCCGCGACCTTCGCCAGCGCGACGGATTCGACGAAGGCGGTGTCAGTGACGCCGGCGAGCACGGGAATGCGTCCATCGACCTGATCGCACACGCGCTGGATCAGCTCGCGGCGAAGCCGATAACTCAGGCTGGGCGCTTCGCCGGTGGTGCCGAGAACGAACAGTCCGCTTACCCCGCCGGTGATTTGGCGCTCGATCAGGCGTTCGAGGCCGTCGTGGTCGAGAGTGTCGCGATCGGCGAGCGGGGTGATGAGCGGGGGGATGATGCCCTTAATTGTCTTCATGTTACGTCGTGGCGATGGAGAGGCTGAAGAAGATTTAATGGGGCGCGCCCGGAGGCGTCAACAGGGCGGCGATCACCTGCGCGTAGACGCGGTGTCCAAAATCGTTGGGATGATTCACACCGTTGCCGGTCAGGTCGGAGAATTTTTTATGTTTGAGGAACTCAGTCCAAACCGCGGTCAGGTCGGCGAGCGCGACGCCCTGGCCACAGAGGCTCGTGAGCGCGTCGCGAAATTGAGGGAAACGTTCCTGGTTTAGGCGCGGCCAGTCGCGGTTTCCCAACATGGTCGCAACTAGAATGAACTCTGAATCCGGCAGGTCGGCGCGGACCTTGGCGATGATGGCTGCAATGTCTTTCCGGAAATCATCAGTGGGACGGCCGGCGGAATCGTTCATGCCGAAGGCGACGATTACGAGGTCGGGTTTGGCG
>JBLHKZ010000422.1:0-3806 GCA_047618185.1 Limisphaerales bacterium | reverse complement strand
GGCTCGTAGTCTCGCGGGCCGCAAGGTCGAAAGGGGAGTCGGAAGGCAAGTGCATAAGGGGGCCTCATTGTTGGATAAGGCGCAACGATGGAGCGCGTTGTTTGCATCGGCCCCGGGGAATCTCACAAAAACTTCGGGCGTGTCTTGACGGTGGATTTGGCAATTGGCAATGTATCCCCCGTTCCGTTCCGCCCGTGGCCCCAAATATGCCGGTTGCTTACAATACATACGAGTACCTGACGACCTTTCTGGTCTTTGGGATTCTGATGGCCGTTGGACCGCTGATCGCCGCCGCTCTCTGGGCAAAATTTGTTTCCCCAAATAAGCCGGGAAAAGACAAGAACGCGACTTACGAATGCGGGCTTGAAGCAAAGGGGGACGCCTGGGTTCAGTTCAAATCGGAGTATTACATCTACGCGATCGTGTTCTTGATTTTCGATGTGGAGGCGATTTTCCTCCTGCCCTTCGCCGTGGCGTTTACCGGGCTTTCGCTCGGCGCCGGATTGGCGATGTTGGTTTTTCTCCTGTTGCTGGTTGAAGGCCTGATCTGGGCCTGGAAGAAAGGAGTCCTGACCTGGACGTGATATGGACGAAGGACTGCGCAGCGAACTTAACAAGCAAGGCGTCTTCACGACAACGGTCGAGGATATCTACAATTGGGGGCGCCGCAATTCCGTGTGGCCGCTGCAATTCGGGCTCGCCTGTTGTGCGATCGAGATGATCGCCACCAGCATGGCCCGCTTCGATCTGGCTCGATTCGGAGCCGAGGTTTTTCGCCCCTCGCCGCGACAGGCGGACCTGATGATTGTCGCTGGCACCGTCACCAAGAAAATGGCGCCTCAAGTCATCCGGCTTTACAACCAGATGCCGGAGCCGAAGTACGTGATCGCCATGGGCGCCTGCGCCATTTCCGGAGGACCGTTCAAGCAGGGCTACAATGTGCTCAAGGGGATCGATCGGTTTATCCCGGTGGACGTTCATATTCCCGGTTGCCCCCCGAGGCCCGAGGCTCTGCTGCATGCTTTCATGACTCTCCAGAAGAAGATCGGTGGGCAGCCGCTGACCGGGCCGGATCGTCCGCGTCATTTGAAGGCTGACGAACCCAGCGAGTTTCCCGTGCCCAAATTTGGCGCGAAGGATCTGGAGCCGCCCTCTAATTCAACTATTTGGGAAGCTCCCAAAGTGGAGCGGGATGAGTAACTGTCGTTTGTTTTAACGCCGCATGGAATCGCTGGAAGCCATTAAAGAACGAATTGAAGCCGCCGTGCCCGGGGCGGTCGTGGAGATCGTGGCGAATCAGGGAACGGCGGCGGAGCATTCCCTGGCGCTTGATCACGCGTCGGCGGTTCGCGTGGCGGAGTTTCTTCGGGACGACCCGGATTTGAAGCTCGACTATTGCTCGAACGTGACGGGAGTGGATTGGCTGGACTCAGTCGAAAAGGTGAGGGAGAAGGTCACCAAAGAGGTCGCTGGCGAATCCAAGGAAGTCGTTGAAGTTCGCGAGATCGAGACTCCGGGATATCTGGAGTCGGTCTACCATTTGTACTCGATGGAATTGAAGCACGGTCCCGTCGTGCTGCGGCTGCGGACCGGGAATCGTTCCGACCAAATCACGGCTCCGTCGCTGACGCCTGTCTGGCGCGCCGCGGAGCTTCAGGAGCGGGAGATTTTCGATCTTTACGGCATCGTGTTTGAGAACCATCCGGATCTGCGGCGACTCCTGATGTGGGACGAGTTTGAGGATCATCCCATGCGCCGGGACTACGTGGAGCCGGACGATTACGATTATGAACCGACGCCGCACGACGAAGTGCTGGACAAGGCCCGCGCGCATCACACAGGGGAGGGCGACGCGTGAGCCTGGAACCGGACGCCAGCTTGACTGCGGGAGAAACGCCTCTGCCTGAAGGAGCCGGGGAAAAGACATACGAAGTCATTCCTCGGACGTCGGATTCCGGCGCCGGCTCTGGCGATTTGCTCGAAGTGGCGATGGGGCCGCATCATCCTTCGACTCACGGCGTATTCCGGATGGACGTGGTTCTGGACGGGGAAAAAGTCGTCAAGCTTAAGCCAGTGTTTGGCTACCTCCATCGGAATCACGAGAAGATCGCCGAGGGGACCAGCTACCTGGGCTCGATGCCCTACACCGATCGGCTCGATTACTTTTGTTCGATGACCAACAACTGGGCCTACGCGCTCAGCGTGGAGAAGTTGGCCGGCCTGCAGCCGCCGGAGCGGGCGGAGTATATTCGCGTGATTACGGCCGAGTTGACCCGCCTCCAGAACCACGTTTGCCTGATCGGCTTTCTGGTGCAGGACATGGGCGCGCTCGGCACGCCGTTGATGTATGCCTTTCGCGAGCGCGAGAAAATTCTCGATCTATTCGAAGGTCTCAGCGGTTCGCGGATGATGTGCAACTACATGCGCTTCGGCGGCTGTCGCGTCGATCTGCCCGCGGGCTGGGTCACCGCCGCGAAACACGTGGTCGATCGTTTTCCCTATTTTCTGGACGAATATGAGAAGCTGCTTTCCGGCAATGAGATACTCATGGCGCGGACGCAGGGGATCGGGATTTTGCCTCCCGATCTCGCGGTGAGCGCCGGAATCACGGGCCCGATGCTGCGGGCCAGCGGGGTGGACTACGATATCCGCAAGGTCGACAACTACGGCATCTACGATCGCTTCGATTTTCGGATTCCGCTGGGAGATCACGGCGATATTTACGACCGCTACATGGTTCGCGTCCTGGAAATGCGAGAGTCGTTGAAGATCTTGCGACAGGCGCTGCGCGACATTCCCGATGGTCCGATCATCGATCCCAAGGCGAAGATACGAAATTTCAAGCCGCCGAAGGGCGAGGCTTATGGACGCATCGAAGGGCCGAAGGGTGAGTTGGGCTTCTATTTGATCAGCGACGGCACAACCAAGCCGTATCGCTATCGCGTGCGTCCGCCGAGCCTGATCAATCTGACGATACTCGAGGACATGTGCCTCGGACACTCGATCGCGGATGCGGTCATCATTCTCGGAAGCGTGGACATCGTTCTCGGCGAGGTGGACCGTTAGACTTTTTCAACCACGAATGAACACGAATGAACACCAATTGATATCGCGGGGATCTGACCGGACCGTCGGAACGAGACCGGATTGGTCCGGCTCATCATTCGTGTCACTTCGTGTGCATTCGTGGTTAAAAAATTAGCGTTATGGAAATTCCCGGCAAAGGCATAGCGACAGGCATGGTTCAGACGGCGAAGAACTTCCTCGGAAGTTATGTGTCCGATGAGCGCATGACCACTGTCCAGTATCCGGAGGAGCGCATTCCATCCCAGGAGAATGCCCGCAATTTCCCCTTTCTGATTTTTGATGACAGCCCGGAGGCGGGCTTGCGCTGTGTCGCCTGCAAGATTTGTGAGAAGGAGTGCCCTCCGCAGTGCATCCTCATCGTGATGAAGCGGGATGAGAACGGGAAACCCACGAAGCAACCCGAGGTTTTCGATATCGACGTTTCCGTCTGCATGAGCTGCCAGATTTGCGTCGAAGTCTGTCCGTTTGAGGCGATCAAGATGGACACCGAGTTCGAGTTGAGCGAGCAGGGGAGGTTCGACGAGTTGCTGCACGACAAGGATCGGCTGAGCAAGTCGAACGAGTATTATCGGAAGATTCATCCGACCGAAGCCGCCGAGGTGGACGCGAAGCTGGAGAAGGAACGCAAAGTCAAGGAAGCGGCGGCGAAAGCGAAGGAAGCCGCGATGGCGAAGAAGGCGGCCGAAGCGGCGGCGAAGGCCGCGGAGAGCGGCGCGGAG
>JBLHKZ010000421.1:0-3830 GCA_047618185.1 Limisphaerales bacterium | reverse complement strand
CCGGTCACGATTCACGTGAAAGCAGGGTGCTTTTCCCAACGGCCCATCACCCACCTGGAACTGATCGTTGATGGCTCGATCGCCAGAACGGTCCGCGTCGCGGCCGGGGAGAAGGAAGTCGAGCTGGACGCGGAAATCAAGTTCGATCAAAGCGGCTGGCTTACGCTCCGCGCCCGGCACGAAAAGAAGGATCCGGACAACTGGCATCAGGAAGCGACCGCCGGACACACCAGCCCAATTTATGTGACGATCGACGATCGACTTCCGGCGGTTGAAGCGAGCGCGAAGTACCTCGTCGCCCGTTTGACCGAGACCTTGCGTTGGGCCGAGGAGGATGCGATTTGGACGAGCGACAGCTCCAAGGAGCGGGCCGTGAAGACCTTTGAACAGGCGTGTGAATTTTATCGCGCCGCGTTGAAGCGTTCCGGGGCGGTCTCAAATAAATGAATCGAACGAAACGCCACTTAAATTCTGACTGTGACGCCTTAGTCGCCGCCCAATTGGCCGCCGCTGACGTCGAGGCATTTCAACTGGTTCTGACTGCGGCAAATGAGCTTGCCACCGGACAACGCCATGGGCGCCCAGATGAGATTGTTACGTTTCTTGAGGTCGCGGAAAACCTTGGACCGGCCGAGTTCGCGATAGCCTGAGGGATTGGGGGCGACCAGCGCTAGTTCGCCGAGTTCACCGTCGAGGATGATGATCATGCCGTCGACGAGCATGAGATTGCCGCGATTGAAATTGGGATTCTCGCCGGTTCGCCAGACGATGTTCCCCTTGAGATCGATGCAGGCGAGCCCGCCCTTTTCCATCTTGCCCTTCTTGAGATTTTCGTTGGTGTTCCAGTTCGCGTAGAGATGGCCGTTGTGGAGCAGGGCAGGGTGAATTTGCGAGCCTTCGCCATCGATTCGAAAGAGTTCCTGGACGGAATAGCGGGCGCCGTTCTTGGTCAGCTTGATCATGACCGAACCGGCTCCGTAGCCGCCCGTAATGAAGAGGCGGTTGTCGTCGATCTGGGTCGGCGCGGGAATCATGATGTTGTTGAAGTAGCCTCCCCATTGCCACAGAACCTTGCCGCTTCTCGGATTCACGCTGGTCCACAGACCGCGCTTGTTCTTCTTGTTGGCTCCAAACATGAGAACCTGCTCTTCTCCCGCAATCTTGAAGAGCGTCGGCGAAACGTAGTGGGCGCCATGGATATCCTCGGTCTGCCACGCCTTCTTCCCGGTTTGCTTGTCGTAGGCGACAAGGCGGCCGCTCGATCCGTCGAGCGCGACGGCGATGATTAGGTCGCCGTGAACCAGAGGCGACTGGCTGTAGCCCCAGCGGGAGGTCGTTTCGTAGCCGAAGTCCTTCATCAGATCGTGGCTCCAGACGGCCTTGTGAGTCTCGCGGCTGACGCAAGTGAGATTTCCGACGCGGCCCAGGGTGTAGACGAGATCGCCGTCAACGGTGGGTGTGGATCGCGAGCCGGGGAAGGGCAGTTGGACTTCTTTCGTCGTGTAGGAGTAACTCCAGAGTTCCCTGCCGTTTTTGAAGTCGAGGCAACGAACGACTTCTTCGGACGTGCCTGCGCGATCGAGCAGGAAGACCCGGTTGTCCTTGATCGCGGCGCCGCCGAATCCCTGGCCGAGCTTGACCGACCAAAGTTCCTTCAGGCCGTTGTCCGGCCATTTGCGTGCGAGTCCCTTCTCTGCGGACACGCCCGTGCGATCGGGGCCGAGGAACTGAGGCCATTCGGCGGAGGCGGCGGAGAGCGGGTTGGTTTCAGCGTCGGTGATGGCGACAGCAAGCAGACCGAGAAAAAGTGTGGCGGAGATGGATTTGATTTTAATCATCATGGTGGGCGCAGGTATTAGAGCGAATGGACGCGGAGTGTTATTCAAGCTTTTCAGCATTCCCGCAAACTTCAATTTCGCTTGTTTCGGGTCTGGGCCTCGCGAAGTATCGCCGCATGAAACACACCGGTCAACACGTCGTCGTCCTTGTCACGGCCCCAGACGTCAAGTCTGCCAAAGCTCTGGCGTCTGCCGCGTTGGAGGCTCGACTCGCTGCCTGCGTGAACGTAATTCCTAAGATTCAGTCATTCTTCTGGTGGGAGGGCAAATTGCAAAAGGCGGATGAGGCGCAAATGGTTTTCAAGACCACGCTCGCGAAAATCGAGGAGTTGGAGAAACTCGTGGTCGACAAGCACACCTACGATACGCCCGAGTTTCTCGTGCTCCCGGCGAGTGGCGGAAATAGCCAGTATCTCGAGTGGCTGAACGCTTCCGTGCGTCCCGTGGAGGACGCTGCGAAATAAGGGGCTGCGTTTCGGGAATGGAATGAATTCCGTTCTACTTATCGCGCCGCCGAAAGGTTGGATGTTCCTCATTTCCCCCGGACTCGACGTAGGCAAGCAGGTCGAGAATGTCCTCTTGCGTCAGCGTGTTAAGCAGACCCGCGGGCATGGCTGAGACTAGCGATTGCGTCTGGCTCGCGATCTTGATCTTGGGAATTTCCTGAATTTGATCGGGATCGAAAGGATTTGGCGCCAGCTTCAGCCCGGATTTCCGATAGTCGCCCTGCAGGACGATCTGTCCGGTGTACGATTCGCCTTCGGTGGTTTCGATGGTCACGTTTCGATACTTCTCCGATACGACCTTGGAGGGCGCGACAATAGATTCGAGAATGTCCCTGCGACTGAAGCGGCTGGCGACGCTGGTGAGATCGGGCCCGAAGACCCGGCCATCTCCGCCGAGTTGATGGCAGAGAACGCAGGCGGCTGCGGAATACATTTTCTTTCCGTTCTCGAAACTGCGGGGACTTGAATCGTTTGCCGCAGCATTCGCCAAATCGTCGAGGGTCCATTCTTTTACGAAGGTCCGATCGGCCATGAGTTTCGCGTAGTCGAGTTTGGGCGCGCGGTTTTCATTCATCAGCGCCGCGTAGCGCGGGCGCGCGGCGGGATTGGGCACGGCGGCGAGGGCGTCGTCCTTGATCTGCTTGAGAAACTTGGGCAGGCCGGCGCCGCCGCGAAACTCGGAAGTTTGGCGTAGCGCGATGAAGTAGCGTTCGCGCAGCTCATCCGTCCAGCCGTTGCTCGCATCTCGGAGGAGGAAGAGGTAGTGGAAGCGCTCGCGTTGTTCGGTCGCGGCTTCCATGAGTTTCATTGTGCGAGGAACGGCGTCCGCGGCTTCGAGCTGAATGAGCAGTTTGGCGAGTTCTCGATTGACGTCTGCGTGCCGGGAGGGAAATAGCGCGAGGAGTTTTGCGCTGATCATGCTTTTGAGGTTGGGCGCGAGCTCGGGCATTCGAAGAAGGACGATCTCGTAAATTCTTAGGGTTTCGAGCGTCGGGCCGGGCGGGAAGCGATGCAGGTGCAACCCGTTTAGGGCGTTTGCGACCCATGGCAATTCCTGCGCGGGCCAGTTTCGAGCAGCGGATAGTTGGGTTTCCAAGCTGGAGTCCAACAGGAAGAATCCGTTTTCATTCAATCCGCCCGGCAACTGGGATTGAAATAGAAGCCGAAAGATGTGTTCGTCCCGACGCATGTCAGAAAAAGAAATGGCGTCAAAAGTGCGGCGGTGAGGGGCTCGCAGCCATGGGTCTTGTGTGAAGACGTCATCGATGCCCAGAGATGAAGACGAGGGATCGCGTGAGCCGGTCTCGATAATCCGTCGTTCTCCACGTGATAGCATCGACTGTCTGGCTCGCGCGATGGCGTGTTTGCCAGGTCTCACCGGTTGTTGATCGCTCCCTGCCCATGTCACTCGATACAACCCCGATTGGGTTCCGCGTCCGCCGGTGACGAAGTACATCGCGCCGTCGGGGCCGAAGTCGAGATCGGT
>JBLHKZ010000420.1:0-3839 GCA_047618185.1 Limisphaerales bacterium | reverse complement strand
CCGCGCGGAAACGGTCTCAAACTCGCCGTCATTTCCGATCTGCATCTCGGTTGGTCGGGCGAAAATCGCGACACCGGCTTCATGCGAGAGTGCCTGACCGACCTGGAAACGATGCCCGACATCGATCTCCTGGTCCTCAATGGCGATATCAACGGCCGTGAACTCGACACCTACACGCGCGTCCAGGGCGAACTGCTGGCCAACCTCAAATGCCACAGCTACTACCTCAGCGGAAATGTCGAGGCCCGCACGCCGGAAACGCTCCAGCGATATTTCGAAATCAGCAAACGCCCGCTCGACGGAATATTGTTCCTTCGAGGCATTCGCATGGTCTTTCTCGGCGTCCCGGTCTACGGCCACGAAATCCCCATCGAACCCGCGCGAGTCGACCGCTTCGGACGCTCCCTGGACGAGGAGAACGCCACCACCCTGGTCTTTCACCACCTTCCCCTTGCTGACACCGTGTTCAATTCCGGCGACTACCTCGCCAAATTCCCCGGCTACTATCCGTTCAACACTCGGGTGCCGGATTCGACTCCCATCAAGGAAATCCTGCGGCGTCATCCAGAGGTCAAACTCTGGGTGTCCGGCCACAATCATCCCAAGCATGACGGCGTCGATCGCATGGGCTACGGCACGACGCGCCCCGAGGGCGAATGCCTGCACCTGGCGGTCTGCAACCTCGGTTACAAAGAGCCCAGCCCGGAGGGACGATTTATTTTCGTCGAGGACGACCGTATTCTGGTCCGAACCCGAAATTTCCTCCGTCGAGAGTGGATCGAGGAGCAGACCTATGAAATTCCGGGCAAGACGGGCCTGACCGCGAAACAGTAGTCCCGGTTTCCGCAAACCGGTCGTGACATGGCGCCGCAATGCGTCTTCAATCCGCTCCCCCGTAATGAATCTCTCGAACTCGTCCATCAGCCAGAAACTCGCCACGGCCCGCCCAACGGTTTTCTCCAGCTATTGCATCATCGCCGCGTTCAGCGCGTACTTTTGCATGTACGCCTTCCGCAAGCCCTTCACGGCCGGAACTTTTGAAGACACGATGCTGTGGGGCATCGGCTATAAGACCATCCTCCTTATTTCACAGGTCCTTGGCTACACGCTCTCCAAGTTCATCGGCATCAAGATCATTTCCGAGATGCCGCCGGCCAAACGGGGGCGGACGATCCTGGCTCTGATTGCCATCGCACACTTTGCCCTGCTTCTCTTCGCACTTATTCCCCCTCCCTGGAATTTCGTCTTTCTTTTCATGAACGGGCTCCCGCTGGGCATGGTGTTTGGTCTGGTGCTGTCATTTCTTGAGGGACGGCAGGTGACCGAAGCTCTCGCCGCCGGGCTCTGCGCGAGTTTCATCGTCTCATCCGGCGTCGTGAAATCCGTGGGCAGCTGGCTCATGCTCGAACACGGCGTCACAGAATATTGGATGCCCTTTCTCACCGGGCTGATCTTCATTCCTCCTCTGATCGCAGCCGTCTGGATGCTGCGCCAGATTCCTCCCCCCTCGAAAAAGGACATCGCCATGCGCTCGGAGCGCCTGCCCATGAGCCGACACGATCGCTCGCAGTTTTTCTGGAAACTTGCCCCCGGGCTCTGCCTGCTTTTTGCAACGTATATCCTCATCACCATTCTCCGCAGCTTTCGCGACGATTTCGCCGTCGAGATCTGGAAGGGGCTCGGTGAAAGCGGAAAGCCCGCCATTTTTGCGCAGTCGGAAACCGCGGTCATGCTTGGCGTCATGGCTGTGACGGGCGCGGCCATCATGATCAAGAACAACCGCCGCGCCTTCCTGATCGCCATTGTCACCATCTTTGTCGGATTAGCGCTGGTCTGCGTTTCCACCTTTGGATTTCAACGTCACTGGTTTGGCCCCATGTCCTTCATGATTTTGACCGGCCTCGGGCTTTACATTCCCTACGTCGCCTTTCACACCACCCTGTTTGAACGACTCATCGCGGTGTTTCGCGAAAAGAGCAATCTGGGCTACCTGATGTACATCGCCGACGCCGTGGGCTACCTGGGCTATGTCGTAGTAATGCTGCTTAAAAACGTCGGGAAACCCGACCTAAATCACCTCCAGTTCTTCATCCACTCGGCCAATCTCATCGCCGTGCTGTCCATGGGTCTAATGGCGGCGGCCATGTTCTACTTTCATCGCAAAATGCCGCACGAAGCGCCAGTCAATCTGACACCCGACAAGGGCGCCTTTTCAGCTGGTAAACTTTCCTGAGACGACTAGGCCATTGCCTATCAACTCCTGGCTGTCTCAGTCCGATTTGCTCCGACGAAACGCAACTCCTCCCGCCAGCCAACTGCAGCTCCGATCAAGGCCCACAGCAGGTACACGGACGACGTCAGTAACCCCGCCGCCAACGCGTCCGCGCCATCAACGCCGCAGGTCGAAAGTAAAAGCACCGCCGCGCCTTCCCTGACGCCCGCCCCGGCAATGGAAACAGGCAATGACGCCAGCGACGAAACCAGTGGGAAAACCCACAACGCCTCCGCCCAGTTGACATCCTCTCCCGCCACGGCGAAGAGGCAAATCGCCAGGATCGAACCAAACAAAATCTGATTCAACAAAGAGAGAAAGACCCCTAACGCCGCCATTCGCCGCGAATCTCGAAATCGCAGGATGCCAACCCGAAAGGAGTTCCATGAATCCACGAGAAACGCATTGCCCGCCAGACGCCCGCGCACCAACCAGATCACGCCGAACACAACCGCCGCAACGACGATCATCAGGCTCCACCCAGGCGTCGTGTACTCCAGTTTCAACAACCGTTCGAGCCCGCCACAAAGCACGATCAATGTCACTGTCAACAAACCGTAAAACACCGATCCTCCGGCAGCCAGAGTTCGGTCGATGGCGCAGGCCGCAAGCGCCTTCGCGCCCGGCCGTTTCCGCCAACGAGAAAACAGCGCCGCCTTGGCCATATCGCCAGGCACGGGCCCCATCAGCAAAACGTTGAAACAATGCGCCACGCAGGACATTCGCAGCACAAATCCCCACGGCTCCGCCAGAGAATTCATCACCAGGGGAATTCGCCAGCGGGCGCCCGCAATCGCAATGCCTAAGCCGAACGCCACGACCGCAAAAACAAACCAGCCGACACGCAGGCTCGAGAACGCCTCCCCCAACGCCGCCGGGTCGACGCGACGCACGATCGCCCAGACCAAGAGGCAAGAGATCGACAGCCCCGCCAGTCCCTTCAGGGCGACTTTTCGATTCTTTTTTGGCGGAGACATCGGCGAGGGAGCCTATTCAATTGAACCGCCAAGCCAAGCGGGAATCGATCCATCGGCGCCCCCGGCCAGACACAACGCCAACGCCGTCAAGTCACAGGTCTGGATCGCCCTGCTGTTCTACGTGCTGCTGCGATATCTGCACCGCGTGCACGCGTGGGCGCACCGATTTTCGAGGTTATTCACGGACCTGCGCAACGGCCTCAGGCGTTACTGGGATTTGGCGTCGCTGCTCAATTGCTATGGGACAGCCCGGGGGCATCAGCGAATGCTCGGACCGCCCGAACAGGCGTTTTTGCCGGGGTTTTCACAGTCCGCCTGTGGGCCAGCCAACGCCACGAATTGAAAGGACCGCCCGTGGGCGACGACGGCCGGAAGAATCCAGAAACTACAATTTGGATCCAACCTCAAAATTCTTCTGAAAATGAAGGATTCATGCCTCTGTGGAATGCTTGTGTTTCCGTTTCAAGGCGGCATTGATTTCCGATTCAGGATTGTTCAACCTCGCCTGGTCCGAAATGACGGGAAAAGGAGTTAACACCATGAAATGCCAACTCAACAAACTTCCGGAGCACTCCTGCGACCCGATGATC
>JBLHKZ010000419.1:0-3876 GCA_047618185.1 Limisphaerales bacterium | reverse complement strand
GTGAAAGGGTCGGTCCCGGAATTCGCGAATTTCATCTTTCAATTTCCCGGTTTCCGTTCCTCACCCAATTTCAGGGCGCGGACGAATGAATTTCCCAAGACTGGAAACCTCGGACCATTTAGAGAAGAAAGACGCCCCAACCCGGCGCCGCATCAAACCACAGCGACGGTGTTCTCCAATGTCCCGATGCCTGAAATATCAATCGTCACCACATCGCCGACAGCGAGGGTGAAATCGTCGCCGGGCACGACGCCCGTCCCGGTCAACAACGCCGCGCCCATCGGGAAGGACTGACTGCGGCAAAGGTAGCCGGCCAGTTCGTCGAAGGATCGTTTGATCTGGTCGATCGTGGTCTCGCCCTCGAAGACCGCCGCGCCATCGCGGGAAATCTTGACCCCGATCGTCCACGCGCGGACCTCCGCCTCGGACGGCCCGATGACGATGCACGGCCCCATGGCGCAGGACTTGTCGTAGACCTTGGCCTGCGGCAGATAGAGCAGGTTCTCGCCTTCAATGTCGCGCGAGCTCATGTCGTTGCCGATGGTGTAGCCCACGACTTTCTTTCGCGAATTAATGACCAACGCCAGCTCCGGCTCGGGCACGTTCCACTTCGCGTCCTCCCGGATGCCGACCTCGTCGCCCGGACCCACTACTTTCTCGGGCAGCGATTTTAGAAAAATCTCCGGCCGATCGGCGGCGTAGACCCGGTCGTAGGCGTTGGCGCTGAAATCGGATTCCCCCATCCGCGCGGTCTTGCTGCGAAGATAGGTGACGCCCGCGGCCCAGACTTCCTGCCCCTCAATCGGCGCCAGCAGCGTGATGTCCGCCAGTGAATGCGTCGGCAGATCGTCGTCCTGAAGCAACTCCTCCACCCGCGCCGCCGGATCGGACGCCTCGAGGATTTCGGTCAGCGTCGAAATACCCGCGAAGCCAAGCTCACAAACGGAGCCAAGCTCAGTGATCACGCCGACCTGAACCCGGCCGCCGTCTTTCTGGAATCTGCAAAGTTTGTGCATGGTTTCCCGTGAGTCGCACCGCGCCGTCGATCAGGCCGAATAGTCGAGGTAGACGGTCTTGATCTTGGTGTAGAAATCGATCGCGCCCGGCCCTTGCTCCTTGAATGAGTCGCTGCTCGAATGCTTCACCCCGCCGAACGGAACATTAAGCGCCAGCCCGGTGGAAATCTGATTCACCTTCACCACGCCGGCTTCGATGCGATTCGTATAGAGCATCGCCTTTTTGTAGTCGCGCGTAACGAGCGAGGCCGACAGTCCAAACTCAACCTGGTTGGCGACCGCGATCGCCTCTTCAAAATCCTCAACCGCGATCACGGAGACCACCGGGCCGAAGACTTCTTCCTGCGCGATGCGCATGTTCGGCGTGACGCCGCCGATCACCGTCGGTTCCATGTAATAGCCATGCGCCAGATCGCCCTCGGTCAGGGCGTTGCCTCCGCAGACGACGGTCGCGCCCTCCTCCTGGGCGATCTTGATATATTCCAGATTGCCTTCGAACTCCTGCTTGTTCACGGCGGGCCCCATGTTGACGCCCTCGGCCGCGCCGTTGCCGACCTTGATCGCCTTCGCTTTGGCGACGAGCTTCGCGGTGAATTCCTCGACGACGCTTTTCTCCACAATAGCGCGACTGGTTGCCGTGCAGGCCTGACCTGTCAGCCCGAATCCCGCCACTGCGGTGAGCTGCGCGGCGAGGTCGAGGTCGGCGTCGGCCAGCACGATGGTCGGATTCTTGCCGCCCATTTCCATTTGCGGGCGAGCCATGCGTTCGGCGAGTTGCATGTAGATTTTCTGCCCGACGCCATACGAGCCGGTGAAGGAAAGCGCCTTGACCGCGGCGTTGGTCGCCAACTCCGAGCCGACTGTGCTGCCAGCGCCGGTGACGACATTGAGGACGCCCTTTGGCAAACCGGCCTCGTCGAGCGCCTTGGCAATCTCAAGCGAAAGCGCGGGCGCCTGTGAAGCGGGCTTGAGCACGACCGTGTTGCCGGAGACCAGCGCGGGCGCCAACTTCCAGGCCGGGATGGCGATCGGAAAATTCCATGGCGTCACCAGAGCAACCACGCCGAGCGGCTGGCGGTTGGTGTACATCAGGATGTTCGGCATGTCGTGGGGGAAGGTCTGCCCGCCGATCGTGTAGCTGTTGCCGCCAAAGAATCGAAAGATGTCGATCGCGCGGCCGACTTCGAGCCCGCTTTCAAAGAGAGTCTTACCCTCCTCACGGGTCAGCAACTCCGTCAGCTCAGCCTTGCGCGGCGCCAGGATCTCGGCGGCCTTGCTCAAGACCCGTCCGCGCGCAACAGGCGTCATGCCGCTCCACTGCGCAAATGCCGCAGAGGCGGCGTCGATCGCTGCGACCGCATCCTCCGCACTGCTGGCGGCATACTCGGCGACCGTCTCACGCGTGTCCGCCGGATTAACGTTTTGAAAGGTGTCTCCGGATTTTGCGGCAATCCACTCGCCGCCAATGAAATTAGTGTATTTGTTCATATTCGTTTTTTAGAAAGCAGTGGGCCAAGACTCCGAACGATGGGTTGAAAAAGGATCTTTCAACGCCGCTCTCGCTCCGATCCGTTAAACAAACACATGCGGGACGCCTTCTTCAAGCATCTTCACACTTTCGCTGATGCCGGCCGAATGCGCCAACTCGGCAAGCCAACGCGGCGGCTCGTCCATGTCCTCAAAGGAAAGTTTGAACGCGCCGTAATGCATCGGCACGAGCCACTTCGACCCGAGATCCTGAAACACTTTCACCGCGTCGTCCGGCCCCATGTGCGTGGTGCGAAAGGACTCCGGATAGTAGGCGCCAATCGGCAACAGGGCGATCTCCGGCGCGCAGCGCTCGCCAATCTCCTTGAAGCCCTCAAAGTAGGCGCTGTCGCCCGCGTGATAGATCGTCCGTCCCTGATGCTCGAGCACAAACCCGCCGTAGCCGCGGTGAGTGTCGCGGATCGTCCGCGCGCCCCAGTGCTTGCTCGGCGTGAGCGTCACCTTCCAGTCGCCGACGGAGTAACTTTCCCACCATTTCAGCTCGACGATCTCCTTGAACCCGAGCCCGCGCGCGAGCGGTCCCACGCCCCAGGGCATGACGCCGATCTTTGGCGACGGCAATTTACGCAATGTGGGTTTGTGAAAATGGTCGAAGTGCGCGTGCGTCAGCAGCACCAGATCGATAGGCGGCAGGTCCTTGAGCTTCAGGCCCGCCCGCTTGATGCGCTTCAACAGAAACAGCCAGTTGGCAAAGTTTGGATCGATCAGAATATTCAGGTCCGTGTGCTGGACGAGAAAGGACGCGTGTCCGATCCAGGTGATCGCGACTTCCCCATGTTGCAGCTTCGGAAACTTCGGCTCGCGATGCGTTCCGTGACGCTTGGTCAGGAGCGCCTTCCAGACCATCTCATGGAAAAACTTGCGCGGATTAAAATGATTGCAGGGCGTGAGCTCCTTGAACGAACGCGGCAACTTGCGCGGTTTGTCGTTGGGAGATTCCAACTCACTCTTGTCCGAAGTTTTCGGATGCCGGCTCATTTGGAAAAAAATAATTAATACGTGTACGTTGAATAGTCGCTCTTCAACGTCGTCGAACTTCGCGAACGACATAACAACCGAAAGGTCACAAATGAAAAAGATAATTTTGACTCTGACAGCAGTGGCAGTGGCGGTCGCCGGAACTCAACAGGCAACCGCCGGAGACAAGGAATGGGCCACAGCAGGCAAGGTTTTGACCGGCGTCATCGCCGCCACCGTGCTCGCCAAAACCGTCCACCATCACAACCGACGCGCCCGAACGCCGGTCTACACTCAAACAACCACCTACTCCTCTCCCGTATATCGGCACACCACGCCGGTCGTCTATCAACGC
>JBLHKZ010000418.1:0-3891 GCA_047618185.1 Limisphaerales bacterium | reverse complement strand
CCCACAGCAATCGCGTGCAGGCCGGCCGTCTCCATGAAGGTGCGCAGGACAATCGGCTTGTCCGTCGGCTTGAGTTCGAAATTTCCCTTCTTCTCCAGGCCTTCGGGGAGTCGGCTTTGATCCACCTCGTTCAGATAGACCCAGATGCTGTCGATCTGCCGCGACGTTGCGCCGCCATTGCCCTTCAGGATTGGCTTGCCCTCCGGCCAGAACGACGGCATGCGGGTGCCGGGTCGAAACTTCGCCGGATCGATCAGATAATCGCGAAACCACTCCGGCCTCAACCGGCTCTGCGCATGCGCCAGATCCATCGCCCGAATGCCGAGCGACTTGGTTCCATTGAGATCGTGACAGGCGATGCAACTCAACCCCTTGGCTCCGAGCAGCGCCCGCCCCCACATGTTCCGGCCAACATAATTTTCCTCGCCGTTTCGCGGCGTGGGCGTCTCGTTCTTCGGAATATCCAGCGTTGGAAACATCAGCGCCAGCTCCCTCGCGTGGGCTTCGCCGAAATCCGGCATCCGCGTCGACATGTAGGGCCGAACCGCCCCCTTGCCCTGGATGATCTCCACCATCGCCTCGGGCCGCAGTTTGCGACCCACGCCGGTCAGCAACGGCGGAAATCTGCCTTCGTCCTCGAGATCCTGGCCGGTGGTGTGAAAATAGATTTTGCGGCCATCCTCCGGACCGCCGATCTCGCCGCGCTGGTGGCAGGCAAAACAATTCAACGCGGTCATCAATTTGTTCGACCGTTCCGCGAAGGAGACCTCGGCGGCCGTCGGAAGATGTTTCAACGCCGCCGCGACAGCCGCGCGCTGGCCTGCGCTCAGGTCGTAGAACGGAACTTTCTCCAACGGACGCGAGCTGAGACAGCCCGAGGCGGATCCCGTCGGCAATTCCGCCAATGGCTTACCCGTCAATTTGGATTCGATCGCCTTGCCGCCGACTTCCACACGATGACAAGCGGCGCAACCCAGACTGGCAAAGGCGCTCTTGCCGATTCTCTTCTTTAATCCGCCCGGCTTGATCTTCTTCTGCGGCGCGCCCGCTTCGGCGATCAAATACCGCGCCAGATCCGTGGCTTCTGCCTCGCTCAACGGAACCTTCGGCATCCGGGCCGATGGCCGTGTCTTCAACGGATCGCGCAGGAAGGCGGCCAGCGAAGCGACGCCGTGCTTGGCTCCGAGATTGCCGAGCGGAACTGACGGAACACCGAGGGCTGTCCGCGAAGTTCCGGCGGACTCTCCCTCCGGTGAATATCCCGGCTCCGGTTGATGGCAAGCGACGCAGCCGACGGTGTGATACAGCTTGCGCCCGGAAGCGGCGTCGCCATTCCCGTCCAATGATTTCGAGTCGCCGCCTAACGAGATCAGGAAGTGCGCCAGCCCCTCGCTCAGAGACTTTCGGGACGTTGCCTTTCGTCCCGCCAGGAGATCCGGCATGACCGTGCCCGCCTTCGTCGCGTGCGGGCTCGCCAGCCAGGCCACGAGCCAATCGTGATTCACTCGGGCGCCGATGCCGTCAAGCAACGGAGCCTGCCGGGTCGGAAAACGATCCACGAGATCGCCGCTGACCTGGTGGCAATTGACGCAGCCCAATTCACCGATCAGCAATTCGCCCGCCTCAATCAGATTGGCGTCCTTGCCCGTTTGAAATCGCTCGAAGCCGACCGACAACGGAGCCGCCCCTGACGCGGCGGAAGCAACGCCGACCAGGGCGCCGAATATCGACGCCAGACGTCCCGCCGCTCCTCGGCCTTTTCCTGTGATTAGTCCAATCAAAATTTCAAATTTCACGCTTCGCGGCGTGCGCGCTCCTCATCGAGCAACTTCATCCACGGGCCGATGTAGTGGCCATGGTCCCAAAACGTGCGCCCACTGATGAGATTGCCGTCGATCACGCAAGCCTCGTTGACAAACGTGCCGCCGCAGACTTCGAGGTCAAACTGGCACTTTGGCACGGTCGCCATCCGTCGGCCCCGCACACAATCCGCGCGCGCCGGAATCTCCACTCCGTGACACACGCTCGCGATCGGCGCGTTCTTCTCGAAATAATATTTGGTGATGCGAATCAGATCCTCGTCGTCTCGGATATATTCCGGAGCCCGACCGCCGCTGTAGAAAATACCAACGTATTCCTCGGGCTGGATGTCCTTAAACGCGATGTCCGCCGGCATCGAATAGCCTTCCCACTCTTTAGTGATGGTCCATCCGGGTTTCACCTGGTGCATCACCATTTGATATTCGCGCTTCTCCGGCGCCGCGACGATCGGCGTGTAGCCGCCCTCGATCAGCCGGAAATAAGGATACATCGTGTCCACCGTCTCGGAGGCATCGCCAATGATAATCAGTACTTTGTGTTCCATAAAAACTGGGGTTATTGGCCGTGCGACAACGCGCAAGCTTCAGATCATGCTTTCCAGATACCCGCGCGCCCGATTGATCTCGGCGGTCACTTCGGAAGCGCTGGGCAGAATGGGAATCCCGCGCGGCACCGGATGCATGAAAATCTCAGTAAATCCGTCGTAGTCAATTTTCTTCAGCGCGTCGACGATCGGTTGAAAGCCCAACTCGCCCCGCCCGGGCATCTGCAACAACTCCTGCGCCTTGGGAAGCTTGGTCGCACAACCCATGCCGTGCTGCCAGGCATAAAACATCGGCATCCGGCCCTTCAGATCCACGATCAGACTCGCCAGTTCTTTTGCTCCCAATCCCAAGCTTTCCAAATGATAGGGGGCCAACGCGACGCCAATGTGTTTCGACGGCGCCAGTTCGATCAACCAGCGCAGTGAGTCCGGCGAATCCATCAGGTTGTTGCCGTGGTTTTCCACGCCGATGATCGTGTTCGTCTCCTCGGCCACCGCAATGTGCGGCTTCATCAGTTCCGCAAATTTCTTCACCGCCGCCTTGAGCTCCGCGCCCTTCAGTTTCTTCGGCCCGCTGCCGCCGCAAATCACGACCTGATTGCCAAACTTCTTCCCCATGCGCATCTCGGCCTGCAACTTGAAAGGCCCCAGATCATAATGTGTCAGACAGCCCAGCTTGACCTGGTTCCGCTCGAGCATCGCCGCGAACTTCTCATGGCCCATTTCCTCCATCTGCTCACGCTGGTTGCCATGCTTACGCGGCCAGATGTCGATGTGCCCGGCGCCCGAGCGACGCACATCCGGCAGGATCTCAGACAGCGGCAACTCGCCGTACATCGAGGAGCCGACGATGTATTTAAACTGAAAGCGGGCGGCTTTCGCGGTTGCGGCAAAGGCCGCGCTGGAACAAGCGGCGCCGGCGGCCAGTCGTTTGGCGAAATCGCGACGGGAAAAAAGTGAAGTCTTCATAAGGGAATCGGGTTTATATCTTTGACGGTCGTTCCTGTCACTTCATCAAATGCAAGCCGTTCGAGATTTCTCGCCTACCACAACTCCTTCGACGCCAGCCGCGCGCCCTCGGCCAGATTCTGGAATTTCGCCCAGACGATCGAGGGATGAATCTCCTGCTCGATCGCGGCGAACGAGGCAAAGCCGCAATCGCTGCCGCCTATCACGTTCTCCCGCCCGACCACCTCGGCGAAACGAACCAGCCGTTGCGCAATCAGCTCGGGATGCTCCACCAATGGCGTCGAATGCGAGATCACGCCCGGAATCAGCGATTTACCCTCTGGAACCTTCACGTCTTTCCACACCTTCCATTCATGCTCGTGCCGCGGGTTGCCCGCCTCAAACAGATAAGCCCCGGCGTTGACCTTCAACATGATGTCGACAATGTCCGCCAGGTTCATTTCATGCACACGCGGACCAATGTTGATGCCGTAACAAGTGTGAAAACGCACGCGCTCCTCGGGCAGACCTTTGAGCGCGTGATTGAGCGCCTCGACGCGCAACTCGGCCCACTTGCG
>JBLHKZ010000417.1:0-3903 GCA_047618185.1 Limisphaerales bacterium | reverse complement strand
TTTTTTCACTTTTCCCGCCACCCCCCTTTAATCGCACGCCGGGGAACCAGATGGGGTGGAATGAGATTGCAAATCTGCTTGAGGATGCTGAACTTGCCACGCGCTGGCTGGGTCTTGGATTTTTTTTCACCCCTGCTGAATGGCAGGTTCAAACCCAATCCGGCCAGCGTTTTTTTAATTCCTGTGGGATGCTTGTGCAATTGATTCATCAATACGATCAACTTTCGCATGACCGCCGTGAGAGCGACTTTGCCGGGTTTGCCTGCGGCGATCAATCGGTCGTAGAATGGCTTGAGCAGATGATTGCTTCGACTCGCTGAGAGTGCAGCCATGTAAAGGGCACGGCGGATTTGAGCCCGCCCGCCGCTGATGCAGCGCTTGCCTGCCCATTGCCCGCTGTCACGGTTATAGGGACAAAGCCCTGCCAGCGCGGCGGCTTGCCGCCGAGTCAGGCGTCCCAGTTCGGGCATGGTCGCCAGCGCCATCACTGCGGTGAGTCGTCCAACGCCGACAATCTCCTCAAGCCTCTCCACCTGAACGGCCAATGGCGTTTGCTGTTTCAGGAGTTTTTCGATGAGCTCCTCCACTTTGACAATCTGCCGCCTCATTTGAAGGATCCACGATTTAAAGAGTTTCTTCAGATCCGAATCAGCGCAGGTCTCGGCGCGCTGTGCTTCTGCCACCCGTAATTCGATCAATTGAATACGGCGGGTGACCAACGCGGCAATCTTGATTTCCGTTGGCGTGCGCAGGGCCGTAGGCGTGGGGCTAAAAGCTTGCCCAAAGGCGCTTAGCACGGCTGCGTCGATGGGATCGGTCTTGGCCAGTGTGCCTGATGCCCGAGCGAACTGACGGACGCGAGCCGGATTAATGACACTAACAGCAATGCCCGCAGCGTGTAGCGCGCCGACCACCGCGCGTTCATACCCGCCGGTGGCTTCACACACGACCTGGGCTTCGGGGATCACATTGAGGTGTTTGATCAAACGAGTGTGGCCTGCGGCGGTGTTTTTTAAATCATATTGGCGACCTTGAAGGTGGAGTTGGAGTGTGGCCTTGGCGATATCCAGGCCAACGTAGAGGGGTGTGATGTTTGGGGTCATGCTTGCGATTGTGTTCTGACTCATTCTTGCAGATGCGAGCTGACGTGTTAGTGACGTCGCTCAGGCAACGGTTCGAGTTCGGGACGCAAAAGCGACGACGGATCCAGCTGGGCTCCGGACTTGAAAATCCGTGGGTTGAACGATCTCGTCGCCGCCGCTGACTTCCCGCCTGCAGGCGGGAAGTCAGCCCACTCTTCCTGTTTGACTGACGCCAAACAAGGAGGATGGAAAATCAACATACAAGGGTTGGGAGGCACGACCTACCCTGGGAACAACGTTCAACAAGCATTTTCAACGCCGAAGGTGTTGCGCCAATCATCGGCGATTTGGGCGCAACCCCGTTGGGGTTGTTTCGAAGCGGGGCCTAGAACCCAAGGTAGGCCAGTCGCTGTCGCGGAAGGCCAACCTTGGGCTGGAGGGCGTAATCCCGTTGGGATAAAGGGAAACGAGGCAGTGCCGCAAATCGCAAATTTGTGGGTAATGCACAGCTCCGAGGAGGGGAACTACCTAAGGAACAACCACCGCGTCCTCCGCCCCCCCTCCTCGGAGTTGTGCGTTAGCCACGAAATTTCACAGCAATCGGTTCTGTATCCCGACGGGATTGCGCCCCAAAGCCAAGGGTTGGAAGGCACGACCTACCCTGGGAACAAAGTTCAAAACGCCTTTCCAACGCCGAAGATGTTGCGCCGCTCATCGGCGATTTGAGCGCAACCCCGTTGGGGCTGTTTCGAACAGGGGATGATGAGCGCAGTCGGAGACGTCCCGAACGCGGGCCACATTGACATTCGCGATCCGTCGAACGACGGGCTTCACCCGCAGAAAACCGAATACACGGAAGGAAGGCATGCGAGAAAAGCCGCTCGGCGGACTGGTTCTAAATAGTTTCCGTGTATTCGGTCTTCTTTCCGTGGTTGAGTGATCCGGATCCCCGGTTGTTGGAATCACGACGCTCAGCCGACTATTTGAATCGCTGCTTCAAGACATCCGGCAGGCGCCGGTCCCGCACGTTGACGATCTTCACATTCTTATCGTTCCTCAGTTTTGGCCCCGGTGTGCTGCGACCGTTAGCCGACTGCTTCTGGAGCAACCCCACCATTTCCGCGACGCGACGCGGATGCTTCGCGGCGAGGTTGTGATCCTCGTGCGGATCGTTGGCGAGATTGAAAAGTTGCACGAAGGACGGTTTGAGAAGATCGGCGTCCGTGGGCTTGCCTTCAAACTTAGCCAGCACGCGAGCCCACGCGACTTCGGGCGCGGGATCATTTCCCACGGCGTGCTCGGAACGAGCGGGTGTCCCGCTGCCGGGGCAAAGGCACAATTTCCAATCGCCAACGCGAAGAACGAACGGGCCGACCGACTGCATGATGAGATCTTTTCGAGTTCCTATTGCCGAGGGATCGCGCAGGAGCTTGGCGAAGCTGATGGAATCAGGCGCTTCGTGAGCTTCCAGTTTGGCGCTCGCCAGTTCCGCGAAGGTCGCCATGAAATCGTTCAAGCCGACCAGGGCGTCGCAGCTCGTTCCTTCGGGAATTACGCCCGGCCATCGGGCGATCAACGGGACGCGCAAGCCGCCCTCATAGGCGGAGAACTTGTAGCCGCGATGAGGACCGCTTGGATAATGGCCCTTCGCCTCCAGCTGTCTGATCTGCCCGGGAGTCGCCTTCAGAATATTTCCGGCATACGGAGCCGGACCATGATCGGAGGAAAACAGGACCAGTGTATTTTCATCGAGCCCCCTGCTCTTCAACGCCTTCATGACCCGCTCGACCGAGTGGTCCACCTCCATTACGAAATCTCCATAGACGCCCAGCTTGCTCTTGCCCCGCCAATTGACGCCGGGACTGGTCGGCGTATGCGGCGCCGTCAACGCCAGGAAAAGGAAGAAGGGACGGTCTTTCTGTTGCTTTCCAATAAAGGTCTCCGCTTCGCCGTAGAAGGTTTCCAAGACCTCATGATCCTGAAAATCCTTTTCCGCTGGCCCCACCCGATTGAAGGCGCTCCAGCCCTTTTGCGCAGTGACTTCGCCCTGCCAAACATTGTCGCGGGCATAGGCGTAGGGAAACATGTCGAGCGACCCCGGAAGGATGAAGCTGTCATCGAATCCAAACTGCACGGGCCCGTAGGTCAAAGGCTTTGTGAAATCGACATTGGTCAATCCCTGATTCTTTCCGTCGAGGGTTTTCATGACCGTGCCCAAATGCCACTTACCCACGTAGCCCGTCCGATACCCGGATCGCTTGAGAACTTTTCCAAGCGTGGATTTCTCGGTGTTGGGGCGCGGCCCGACGAAGCCCCACGGACCATTCTTCACGGTGGAACCAAAGCGCCAGTTGTATCGCCCCGTCATGATTGCGCGGCGGGTCGGGCCACACACCGACGCGCTCGGATGCGCGTCGGTAAAGCGCAGTCCGCCAGCGGCGAGAGCATCGATGTTCGGCGTCTCAATGAGGCAGCGCTTGCCCCCGTAGCAATTCACATCCCCGATCCCGAGATCATCGGCCAGAATGAACACGATGTTGGGCGCTGTCCGAGCTGGACTGCCGCTTGACGATCGATTCGATTGCGCCTGGACCGCGTTGTCAGTCGCGAACGTCAGGGCAATGACCAGAAGGAGAATCAGTTTTTGCATGGAGGAATTATGAATAATCAAAAGCGCGTCAGCCGTTGTTCTTACCCCCTCCAGCTGAGACGTTCAACACTTGCAATTTTCTGGAGGATCCGCGGACGCCGGCGCCGACGAGAGAGCCGGTCAAAGTGCAATGCAGCCCAACTTTTTGGTCGGACAATCTTGCGTGATTTC
>JBLHKZ010000416.1:0-3918 GCA_047618185.1 Limisphaerales bacterium | reverse complement strand
CCGGAGAGCAGCATGATGGGAATCAACGCGACCGCCACAATGCCGCTAAAGCGCCGTTTTCGGGAGATGTGAGTTGGCCGATGGGCCGTTGAATCCAGAGAAGCGATAAACTCGTCCAGCGAGGCTCCGTCATACAACCGTTGCAGAAATTCATGAGCGTGGAGCGGCAGGGGCGCCGTGGATCCGGAAGTCCTGTTTGTCGCGCCGGATTCAACAAGAGATTCGCGGGCGAGGCGCTTGAGGAATTCGAGACTCCCATCCAGGCCGGGTGTTTCCGGAGTCGAGTCCCTATCTCCACTCGGGGCTGGGAAGTCCAACAACTTGGCCCGTCCGTCCACGGTGATCCAAACACGGTCGAGTGAAAGTTCCCGCAGGAGGGAACCGTCCTTCCCGGCAGCGCTGAGTTCCACAGCGAGGTCCATGAGCCAGTCTCGGACAACGCTCCAGGATTGCGGCGATTGAATCAGATCCGTCAGAGGCTGACCCGGGGGCGCTTCATAGGCGTCCCAGCATTCCTCCTTGTCCCGTTTTCCATTGAGCCATCGCAGACGGCCCACCCGGCCAAGAGATTGCCTTTCGAGCGAGAGCGCCGGCGATCCGACCGGAAGCTTCCGAATCCAGACCTTGCGGAGCAGGCGCAGATCGTAGCCAAGGAGCATTTCGGCGGAGTCGTCCACTTCAAGCGTCCTCAGCAAATGGTAAGGGCCGATCCTGGGCGAGGATTCGGCGTCGGAAACCGGGTCATCCGCCACGGGCATAACGGTCCTCCGGTTCAACTCAGCCTTAACGACGACACGAGAGCCGCTGGCAAGATCGTGAACGGCCGCAAAGCCATTTCGTTGTCGCATCGTCGCGAACAAAAGAAGGAACAAAGGTCCGGTTGAGATTTCCAGAATTTGGGCAAGCGCGGAGCCTTCGCGGTTCATCGCATCCACGGGATTCACGCACACGTAAATGAGGTGGGGAATGGAGGGGCCGATGACAAATATCAGGGCTCTCAGGGACGCTCTGCCCAGACCTGGAATCTCTCCATCCGGGCCGAGGACGCTTAAACCGCACAACGCCTTTCCCGGTGACGCGCCCCAGAGACCTTCGGGTATCGCATAATACAAGAAACTGAAAATGCACCCTCCGATCAGTGGAAGGAAAAAGACCACGACCGCATGGATCGCCGGATCCATGCCGGCTTCTGCGCTTCGGATCCAAAAGGACAGCGAAACGAAAAAGACGACGCCAATCAGATTGTCCGCGAGCCCGGCGAGGGTGCGCATTCCCATGCGGGCCGGAACCAGCGCGCGGGAACTGAACCGCGTCAAAGCCTGACGGAGTTCGCCATAGTTCCGGAAGCGCTCGCCGGGGAGTTTCGCCAGGCCGCGGAGGATTACGCGGACCAGTTCCTCGGGAATGCCATCGCGATGCCGGGCTGGCGATTCGGGTTGGTTCTCCAGCGCCGCGGCCAGCAAATGAACCACGTTGGACGCCTCGAAGGGCGCTCTTCTCGTCAACAGGAAATACAGGGTGACCGCGACGGAATAAATATCCGACCGCACGTCCAGTTCGTCTCCGCGAATTTGCTCGGGTGAGCAGAAGGCCGGCGTTCCCACGACCGTCCCGGTCAGGGTGAGCTGCGTCTGATCCTGGTTCAGGGTGGACACTGAAAGTCCGAAATCGCCTACTTTCACCCGCCCATCCGCATCCACAAAACAGTTCGAGGGCTTGATGTCGCGATGCAACACGCCCTTTTCCTGGGCGGCCTGGAGTCCGTCGATGATCTGGAGGATGGCGTCGACCGCTTCGGCAATCGGCATGGGCCCCTTTTCCTGCACCCTCTCCTTGAGCGTTCCTCCGGAAACCAGCTCCATGGTAATGATCGGCAGGCCGTCCACCTCCTCGACTCCATAAACATAAACGCTGTTGGGATGATTTACCGACGCCGCCAGGCGACCTTCCCGGAAAAATCGCTGACGATCTGCTCCCGGATCCAGATGCTGAGTCAGCGCTTTCAAGGCCAGGCGACGTCCGCTCTTAGTTTCCACGGCTTCATAGACTTCGCCCATGCCTCCTTTGCCCAGCAGTCGCTGGATCTGGTAGCCGCCAAGAATTTGTCCGAATTTCAAAACCGGAGATTCGTCGCCGGATCGCCTGGAAACAATCCGTGTCCGGTCCACGGCGTCGTCCGGCTCCACGACCACGGTTCCGCTAAAATTTGATTCCGACTGTAAGCCCACCTGCATCAGACAGCTGGGGCAGATTCCATCCGGCGCGTCTGGAGAGAGAGCAGCTCCGCATTCGTGGCAATGGCCTGATTCATTCATTACCCGTTTACCAAGTAAAACGCCTCGAAAGGTTACACTCGGATTTGAGAAACTTTATTCTCCGGTCAACGCCGCGAACAAATGCCGGATTTCGGCCTCGGCGTCTTCGCCCTCAGCCAATGTCTGGCTGACTTCCTCCCGCAACCGCTTTCGATAGCGATTTCGCAGGCGATGGACGGCCACTTTGACATTGGATTCAGTCATCGAAAGTTTTTCAGCGATCTCTGAATAAGGCGTCGATCTTCCTCGGGGCAGGAATTCCTGGATCGTCTCAAACAAGGCTTCCTTGTCCATCTTTTGATAATCCTGCCTGAGTTGAACCATGGCTTTATCCAGAATGGCCAGAGCCCAGCGCCGTTCGTAGAGTTGATCCGGCGATCGTGTTTCGACGGGTTCCGCAGCGTAGCGTTTTTGGCCGGATTCGTAGTCCAACGAAATGAGCGATTGCCCGCCGCCGCGTTTTTGCGCGCGAGCGCGGTCCCACTCATCCGAGAGAAAATGCTTCAGGGCCGTCAGGAGGTAGGATCGAAACTTTCCGCCTTCCCGCTTTACCCGCTTCAGGAGTTTGCGCTCGAGGAGGCGGTGAAAGAAAGCCTGCGTCAGGTCTCTGGCGTCTTCGGCGGCATGGCCCCGATGCCGGACGTAGGCATAGAGCGGATACCAATAATTCCGGCAAAGCTCCGCCAACGCCGATTCGGATTCTGGGTTAAGGGAGTCTCCAGCATGGAGCACAACGCTCCATTGAGTGGTCGTGAATTGTGCGTTGGGCCGCGGCGCTCCCGGATCCGAACTCTCGATTGAAGATGCCATCGCAACGCAACCTCTCCCCCAGGCCGTCAGGCGAAAAGCTCTTTTTCATAAAAAGCAACGCGCGCCGCAGGAGCTACAGGCGTTTCGCCAGCCGCGGCGCCCTACTTCAGTTTCTCCCATTCCTCCGCTGTGGCTTTGGATTTCTGATACTCCATCATCATCTTCCAGCTCTCCGGCTTCACCAGCAACGCTTCGAAATGAATGTACGCCTTCGTGGGCTTGCCTTCAGCGTCCACAGACGAATAGAGAAAGATTCCCGTCTCGTGCGCAGTGGTGGCATCGCCAATTCGCTGGCTGAATCGAAACTCCACGCTCGCCTTGATCTTGCCGGCTTTCGTGTCGGCGAATCCCTGCTTCCATCGGGCCAGCGCCTTGGCGATCGGATAGCTCGTCTTCGACGAGCCTGACACCAATGTCGCGGCTTCGTGAAAGGTGGCGCTGTAGCCCGCGAAATCGCCCTCCTTCACCGTTCGAGACGCCTCCGCCCAATAGGCGTCCAACTCGGCGAGGCGCGCCTTATCGTCGGAGGCAAATGCGCTTTGCACGACCAACAGCGTGATCGCTAGAAAACCACAAAACTTGAGAAACGTCTTCATTGGCTCTCAGCCGTCGAGGTTTCAATCCGGTAAAGATGATGCCGGCTTCGCGCAAAAATGGCTTTGCCCACCACGGCTGGCGAAGCCATGAAGCCGGGGCCGCGTCGTGGATCATCGCGAGGGGCGTTCTCGGCCAGTTGGTTTGTCGCCAAAACCTCGAACGTGGGACCCGGTTTGAGCACAGTGGCGACGCCCTC
>JBLHKZ010000415.1:0-3926 GCA_047618185.1 Limisphaerales bacterium | reverse complement strand
CCTTTTGGGAGGGGATATTTCACCCCGCCGACGACGGAGGAGTTAAGGGGGGGAAATCGGGGTGGGTTCGCCCCCCCCGCTCACCGTTGACTCTGCGTCTATCCGCCTCCCCCCGCCGACGCTTGTGTTCAATTCCGGTTTTGACCCAAATCTGACTACAGCCTAGTCTCTTCACCCAGCAAACCGCCTCAAATGGAAAACGACGAAAAATACTACGAGATCGTTGCCAAAGAGATTCGTCAAAATCGAATCAACGACGCGGTGTGGACCAAGGCGATCGCCGAAAGCGGCGGCGACGAGAACAAGACCAAAGCCGTCTACATTCAACTGCGCGTGAAGCAGCTGATGCGAGACGACGTCAAGACTCAATACAACGGGCCCGCTGAGCCTGAGCCCGGCCAGGCGCCAACGGAGACCTGGGACGATTCCGAAGAATACGATTCCGGAGATTCCCCCTTCGTTCTGCAGCTGAAATCCTGGGGCGGCAAAGTGGGCCAGGTCGCGGTGTTTGTCATCGGCATCTACGCCATCTGGAAATGGCTCTGGCCCTGGCTGCGCTCGGTCAAACAGGGAATGGGTTGAGTTGCCCGACGGTTTCCCATTTGGTTCACTCGCCCCCACTTTTCACCGTCCGATCAAACAGGACTTTGCCCAGGATCTGATCACGCGTGATCTTGAACTTGTAGTGACTGCCGAAATCCATCGATCGGTTGTCTCCCATGACGAAATACTCTCCGTCCGGCAGCAGGCCAAACTCCTGCTCCCAATCCCGCGGGTCGTACAGATAATTCTCCTCCAGCGGCTCTCCATCGATCATGATCCATCCGTGCTTGAGATTCAGGCGCTCACCCGGCAACCCAATTATCCGCTTCAGAAAAATGGCGTTCTGATCTGGAATCCACACTCCGACCACATCGCCCCGTTGCGGTTCCGAGCGAACAAACGCCCAACGATTGATGAAATTGAGATCTCCGTCCTCGTAACCCGGAAACATGCTCGTGCCCGTTACTCGAACCGGCATGAGGGCATATTTGAATACGACGAATGCAATCAGGATCAGCGCCGCCACGCGGATACCCGTCCATTTGGGATTGCGGCCAAACGTTAACCGGGGAAGCAATTCGGCGCCCACTTTCTCCGGCGTCGAGGGCTGTCCCGTCGCCGGCGCGGCGGTGTTGTCAGGGGCGTCGGCAGTGGATTCTTCAGCGTTCATCGATTCGCCATTGGACATGAACGCGTTGGAGATCGTTCAAGTTGCGGCAAATCGTCGCCGCGTCACATCACTCGGACGCTCCGAATATCGCCGCAGCCTCCGGCAATTCACGCGCGATTTCTTCAACGCGATAGCCAAACCCGCCTCCAGTGATGGTGCTCAGATCCAGCCCGCCTTCGCGTCGCTGGTGAATGCCCGAGTGCACCTTCGCTTCAATAACCGAAGCCTCCGGATAAAACTGCATGGCGTTGGTCTCCACGCCCATGATCGTCCCAACATGAGCCGCGAGTAGAACGTGGGGGTTCTGCGCGAGCATCGGATTGGTCAGGTCCTGCACCATCAGCGTCATGCCGTGTTCCTTCGCCCAGCAGCAACTCAGAAGCGCCCCGGTTTGCGTCTTGCAGGTCTTCAGCGCGACTCCCGTCCAGCCCAACTCCCGTCCAAGCCGCACAAATTTCCAGTCATGCGCGCTCTCGTCCAGAAACAGCGGCTTCCTCGCCGACACGCTATGGACGTCGATGCGGTCAACTTCCAGCTCGTAGGGAAAGGGCTGTTCGACGTAGAGCAACATGCCGTAGATCCGCGGATGGTCGTCGCGCAGCTTGTCGAGAATGGCGTTCACGTATCCCGGCTCGGCAACCGTGCAATTAAAATCCGCCGTAAGCCAATCGACGTTCCTGGCAATGGCGATTTCGCCGATCTTGACCGTGCGCTCGAAATCCCATTCCGAATCCGTGCCGCGTAATTTGATCTTGAGACAATTCAGGCCGTCCCGATCAATCCAATCGCCCAGCAGAACCGGATAACCGTCATCGGGCTCATTGCCCGTCAGCTCGGATTCATCGAGCGGATCGAGCCCTCCCACCAAATGCCAGGCCGGCAGCTTCGACGGCGGCTCGGCTGTCAAATAGTCGCACGGATACTTGCCATCAAAGGAGGCGCTCGTCCCTTCGGCCGGTTCCAGGTATTGCGCCAGATCGCGACTCATGAATTCCGCGCAATAGGTCTCGTAAATCGGACGTCCGTGCAAATTGCCGTAGGCGTCATGCACTGCGATGTCGAAGAGCGAACAGCAGACGAGCGCGCCAAGCCAGGGCATCGGCTCGAGGTCCGCGCCGCGTTCGGCGTTGAACGCCTCCAACAGGCCCGGCAGGACCTGCTCCTGAAAGTCGTGTCCGATCTCCATCGGATGGCCCAGGCCTTCGAACTGACTCCAGGCCTCGGCGAGCCGAATACAAAAGGTCTTCATCGATTCGTGACGGGCCTCATAGGAGAGCTGGCTCGGCCAGACCCAGGTCACGCTCAAAGGCGTCTCACCCCAGCCGTCCGCCGTGCGTCCACTCTCGTCAGCGACGGTGACCTTGACCCGCGCGCAGGTGACATAGGTCACCGTCTCGGCGCCAAACTTCAGAGGCATGCGAGTGTGAACAGGAAGAAAATACAAAGCCGCCGCGCGGCACCGAACGTCAGTTGTTTTGCCCATGATGGATTGAATCGAATTGAATTGAACGATTGAAGCCGCCTTGCGACCAGATGCAGCGCATCGCCGCCATGACTACTTTTTCTGCTTCGCCTTCGGCGCGGATTTCGCCGCAGGCTTTTCCCCCTTGGCCGCAGGCTTTTTGGCTTGGGGAGCCGGTTTTGGCTTTGTCGGCTTAAACTTGTTCTGATGCGAGAGCTTGCCTTCCAGCATCATCTTGTGGACCCGCGCCACATCGCCCATGTAATGCTTCTGGGCGTAATCCCCGATCGCCAGGTCGATGTGCTTGCGCATGGACTTTTTGTCGCTCTTCACGTCGAAATACAGCGCCAGATAAAGATGCGCGAAGAAGCGCCGATTGCGCAGTTCGAGCTGGCGAGGATCTCCGGCCACGACAGCCTCCATCACCTCTTCGAGCGTCCCTTTACCGCCGTACAGCTTGTAAATTTCCATCATCGGCACGCGTGAGTCCCCCTTGATCGGCATGTAGTTCGCCTCAGCTTTCTCAATGCCCGACGCCTTCGCCGTGCAGAGAAAATGCCAGACCGCGTTCTCGACGTCGTTCGCGTTGACTGTCTGGTGGATCTCAAACTGCCGCTGACCGTCCAGGAATAGCCCCGCGTAGAAAAATGACAACCCGCGCATCCAATGGCCCGCCCGCCCCGATGGAGCGAGCTTGAGCTCGTGATTGAAGTCCTCGATCGATTCCCGCACGTGGCCCAGTTTGAAGTGCTCCATCCCGCGGTTGCGAAAGGCGTCAGTCGCCGTCGGCGCGAGTTGGATCGTCTTCGTGTAGGCGGCGATCGCTTCATCGCTTTCTCGCATTGATTGATGAATCTGGCCGGCGCTGAAGTAACAACGCGGCTCTTTGGGATCCGCGAGAATCGCCTGATAAACATGCTTGAGCGCCTTTTCAACCATCCCCTGACGAAAGGCCTCATGGGAATTCTTGAGCTCGGCCTCCATTCTCTGGCGATCAGCTGAAAATGAAGAAAAGGTAAAGGCCAGCAACGCCAGTCCGAAAATGGGCCGCCAAAGTCGATTGCGAGTAAATGTCATGGGCATGTGGTTATATCGCCAAAGGGTTTCAAGCAAGTGTTACTCCGACCGCGCGAATCGCGCCGAAATTCAATACGTGGCGCGGCCTCCCGACAGATCGAATACGGCGCCGGTCGTGAACGAACAGTCCTCCGAGGCCAGCCAGGCCGCCATGGCCGCCACTTCGTGCGTCTC
>JBLHKZ010000414.1:0-3927 GCA_047618185.1 Limisphaerales bacterium | reverse complement strand
CTCTGAATCCGGCAGGTCGGCGCGGACCTTGGCGATGATGGCTGCAATGTCTTTCCGGAAATCATCAGTGGGACGGCCGGCGGAATCGTTCATGCCGAAGGCGACGATTACGAGGTCGGGTTTGGCGGCGACGACTTGCTCGCATTGTCCGACGCCCGTGCGGGCGTTCTTGCCGTCGATCGAGATGTTTTTGAGATCAACTTTTCCTCCGTATTGAATCTCAAGGTGGTGTCGCAGCAGCTCCGGATACGCTGGTTGAAAGGGCGGGCCGTCCGCCCAACCAGAGGCGTTGCAGCCGGTCGAGATACTGTCGCCCATGACCAGAATGCGCAAAGGCTCCTTGCGACGCAATTTGCCGATGACATTCGGCAACGCCTTCTCATCAAATTGGGACGTCGGCGTCTTCCACAGACCGGGCTTATGCGTGTAGGTGATCGACGCCTGCAGCGCGTGGTATTCCAGCTTCGCTCCGAACATGATTTCACTTTTTCCATCGCGATGCGTGAGCTTGTATTTCTGAGAATCGTGCGGGACTCGAAGCTGCGCGGGCGCGCGGGAAACGATTCGCGAGCCAAGTGGCAGCACGATCTCACGCGCGCCGGGTTTCCACAGATAGTCGCGGCCCTCCTCGTAAGTCAGTTCCCCGGTTGAATTGTGAATGGCAAGCAGCCCTTCTATGGGAAACAGCGTTGAAGCGCGGGCCTGTTTCCCATTGGCGTCTTTGACGAATAAGACGGATTCCCCGGTCATCGTGTCGCCGTTCCAGAAGGGGCGCATGAGCCCCGAGGAATAGGTCCATTTTGAAGGAGCCGGTTCGGCCGCGAATGTAGTCTGCGCCGTGGCAAGGGCGACAGCGAACACCCCAAGCCGGGTCAACTGACGCACTATGTTTTTGATAAGTCTCTGTTTCATATGCGGGATCGGAATCTTGGAAGCCTAGCGGGAGCCTGGGGCATTGGTCACTTGCAAAGTTGCCAAACGCGCGCCGATGGCCATGCTTGGAGGATGATGACACGACGACTCCTGTTTCTGTTTCTCGTCTCTGTATCGCTTTGCGACCTGGTCGCGCAAGATTCGAAGAAAACTGAGCCGACCAATGCCAAGGAAGCGGCCGCCAAGGAAGCGGCGGCCAAGAAGGCTGAGGCCGATCGGGTTGTGAATGAGAAATATGCCGCGATGGTCGCGAAGGTGCCGGCTGACGAGCAGGCTTGGGAGCGGGTTCTTCAGGGAAATTTGGGCAGCTTTTATCTACCGATCCACAAGCGCCAGAAAGTGAAGAGCCAATCGAACGCGTGGGATTTCGTTCGGGACGATCCGAAGTTGCCCAGGGTGTTGCTGATCGGCGATTCAGTCTCACGCGGATACACGCAGGCAGTCAGGAAGAGGCTCGCAGGCAAGGCAAATGTTCATCGGGCTCCCGCAAATTGCGGTCCGACGGCGACCGGGGTCAAGAAGCTGGATGTCTGGCTGGGGCAGGGCGATTGGGATTTGATCCATTTCAATTTTGGCATTCATGATCGCAAGACGCCCTTGAAGGAATACGAGGCGCGGCTGGCCGAGATTGTTAAACGGCTCAAGGCGGCGGGCGACAAGGTGGTCTGGGCGAGTAGCACGCCGATCCCGGATGACTGGAAGTCACAGGCGAACCTGGGGAAGTCGATGGTGGAGCGAAATGCGGTTGCGGCGAAGTTGATGAAAGAGCAGGGCGTGACCATGAACGACCTGTTTGCGTTTATTTCACCACAGTTGAAGGAGACTCAGAATCCCCGTGACGTGCACTTTAACTCGGAGGGCTACAATCGGCTCGGCGGTCAGGTGGCGCGTACGATTGAGCGAGCGCTGAACGGGGAGTGATCCCACTTGCAGTGGCGCGGAATTTGCTACTTTCTCGGAAGCAGTTGGACTGCGTCGGCGATCACGTAGCCGTCCGTATTCGGGTTCGAGATCGTCAGGAACGCGGGGGTGTCGCTGGAAATCTGGTAGGTACCGATGGAATGGAATAACTCATCGTTGGGGAGCTTGATACGTTGGTTTAAGCGTTCGGTTGTCGTCACATTGCCCTGTCGAAACTCAACGAGAACGTTGGTGGCGCGGTTGTTGTTATGCGGCGCGGCAACGCGAATCTCGTAATATCCCGTTTTAGGCGGCGTGATGTCGAATCGAACGGAGGCCTTTCCATTGCCGGCATTGCCATCGTGCTGGTAGCCCGTCCCGACAAACTTCTTCGATGCGCCGCTATGCTGCCAGGCTCCCTTGGTCTTGGCTTTGGAGTCATCGATGACGATGCCGGGCAGTTTTTTTGGATCGATGCCGTTTGAGTGGGCTGAGACGACGTTTTTGGCGTCGAGAATCTGGCCGTCTTTGAGCAGGCGTTTTTTAAGATCGGCATAGGGGACATCCTGCACCGCAATCTTCTTTTCGATGGCCATCACGGCGGCGGTGGCGGCGGATTGGCCAAGGATCATGAAGACGGGCTCCATGCGCATCGAGCCAAAGGCGATGTGTGAACTGGAGACGCAGACCGGCACGAGCAGATTGTCACATTGGCCTTTCTTTGGGACGAGTGATCCGTAGGCGATTTCATAAGGGCCGCGGGTCGATACGCCGATGTCGCCCTCGTTCTGCACGTAACCCTCGGGCGTGATGTAGCGCTGCACGTTGTGGGAATCCATGGTGTAGGAGCCCATGCCGACGGAATCGGGCGTCGGCTTCTTCTTCACAAGCTCGTTTTCGGTCATGACGAAGGCGCCGATCATGCGGCGGGCTTCGCGGACATAGATCTGGTGGGGCCAGTTGCCGTTGTCGGTGAACTCGTCCTTGGCGAGGCCCCATGTGCGCATCCTTACTTGCGTTTCCTTGGGGATGCGCGGGTCGTTGGCGATGAAGTAGAGCCAGCCTTTCTGATAGTTTTCGTGCTCCTTGATGATCTCGCGACGCCGATCGTAGGAGGCGTCAGGATAATCGTAATTGTAGCCGATGTTGTCCGTGCTCATGGGACCGTGATTGTTGGTGTCGGTCTTGCGATTGGGAATGGGATCGAATTTGCCGAATGTCTCGCGCCAACCGGCGGCGTAGATGCGGGCGAGGAGTTCGTATTCAGCGGGATCGTATCCGTCGGGCCTTGGGAAGGGGACGCGGTTTTCGGGGTGGTCGGTCAGGCACATGCGGAAGCAGTAGGCCTGGATGCGCTTGTCACCGTCGCCAAATTTGCCGGGATCGGCGGCGCTGACGCGCGGAAGGACGCCGCTCTTGGGATCGCCCGGGATTTTGTAGGGGCTGATCCTTTTCTTCACGGCGCCGAAGTGGTGTTTGTGATGGAGCACGCCGGTTTGGACACCGTTCCATTCCTCGCCGTAGGTGTGGGTGGATTCGCGTCCGACATGATAATCAACTCCGGCGGTGGCCATGAGATCGCCCTCATAGGTGGCGTCGATGAACATCCGGCCCGTGTATGTCATGCCGCTGAGCATGGAGATGGAGACAATCTTGCCGCCGCGTTTCGTGACGCCCTTGGCGCGGTCGAGCCATTGGTCACGATGGACGGGTATCTTGTGATCGCGGACAAAACCATCGAAGGCGGCTTCGGCGACATGCGGCTCGAAGATCCACATCGTGCGCTGTTCGCCGTCGATGGCCTTGTTGCCCTGGCCCTTGTTGCCGTATTGATCGCGGGTCTGCCATTTCCAGCCTTTGTCCGTGGAGTAGTGAGTCCAGACGCGCTGATAGAATTCGCGGGCGAGACCGCCGATGACGGCCTTGTTGCCGGTGTCGGTCCACCCGAGCCCGCCGCTGGAGAGACCTCCCAGATGGACATCGGGGCAGACGATGATCGCGGATTTCCCCATCTTCTTCGCCTGCACGGCGGCGGTCACGGCGGCGGAGGTTCCGCCGTAAATCACGACGTCGTAGTCATTGGCTTTGGCGGCG
>JBLHKZ010000413.1:0-3935 GCA_047618185.1 Limisphaerales bacterium | reverse complement strand
CTGGCATCCCCGCGAACGAACGCTTCAAGACTTTAGCCGGCTATCCCGGCCCCGGCGACAAACGCGGCACGAACATCCCCGGACGCGGACTGTTTGCCTTCGTTTCACCCGACGGCATCAGCTGGACCAAGAGGAAGGAGGCAATCCCTTTTCGCTCAGAGTGGCGGCATGCTTTCGACTCGCCCAATGTTACATTCTGGTCAGAGGCGGAGCAGCTTTACGTCTGCTACTTCCGCACCTGGACGCGTCCGGAGCGCCTGCGCAGCATCAGTCGCTCGACTTCAAAGGATTTTGTAAATTGGAGCAAGCCAGTCGAGATGCACCCCAATCTCCCGGGCGAACATCTCTACACCAACAGCACGCAACCCTATCCCCGCGCGCCGCACATCTACATCGCGCTTCCGACGCGGTTCGTTCCCGGCCGCGGCGACGGCCCCGACTACGACAGAAAGGATGTCAACGCGACCGACATCCTGTTTATGACCACGCGCGCGGGCTCCGAGAAATACGATCGAGCCTTCACGCACGCGTTCATTCGTCCAGGCATGGATCCAGCCAGCTGGAAGAATCGCTCAAACTACGCGGCGCTGAATGTCATTCAAAGCAGTCCGAAGGAATTGTCGATCTACCACCGCAGCGGCGAACGCTACGATCTGCGAACGGACGGTTTCATTTCGATCAACGCCGGCGCGAAGAAGGCGGAAGTCGTGACGAAGCCACTGATCTTCTCGGGCAAACACCTTGAAGTGAATCTCAGCGCCAGCGCAGTCGGCGGTTTGCGGGTCGAGCTTCAGACGGAGGACGGCAAGGCGATTCCGGGATTCTCACTGAAGGATTGCGCGCCGGTCTACGGAGACGGCATCGACCTCGCGGTGAAATGGAAAGACGACGCAAATCTGGCTGCGATCGCCGGACGCCCAGTGCGGATGCGTTTCGCGATGACCGAGTGCGATCTCTACGCGTTTCGCTTTCATTGAGTCGCGACACCGCGAACAACGTTTGCCCAGGCAAGAGGCGCGGCTTGGCGGGTTCACCGAGTGAGCTCGCACGAATGCGCTGCGAATCCCGCGCCGAACGTCAGCAGCCACAGCTTCGTGTCGGCGTCGTGGCCTCCGTTGAGCCGTTGCTCCAGTGACAACAGCGCCGAGGGGCTGCTGAGATTGCCGTGGCGACGCAGAATTTCGCGTGTTTCATCGAGCTTGAACGGAAGGACGGATTCGAGCGCGTCCACGACATCGCGCCCGCCGCAGTGGGCGATAATCTGATCCGGCTCAAAGGAGCTTCGGTCGAACAGCTCCCGGGCGGCGGAGGCGGCAATTTCGGGAACGGCGCGGTCCAGCTGGTTGCGAAGCTTGCCCTCGGCGTTGACGAAACGAATCTTCTCGCGCTGCTCCGGACGATGCACGGTGTCGAAGCGACCGACCCGCCATTGGCCGGGTTCTCCAGAACCAGTCCAGATGGCGGCGCCCGCCCCGTCGCCAAACAGACAGAGACTGATGAGAACCCCGGGATCGTCGTCGACGTAAAATGCGGCGGAACAAATCTCCACGGCGACGGTCGCGACGATGGCGCCCGGCTCGGCGGCGAGGATTCCTCGCGCGGACCGGAGCGTCGGAATGGCGGCGCCGCAACCCAGCCCCACAATGTCCTGCAGGAAGGCGTCGGGCCGCAGCCCCAGTTTCTCGGCGACGTGGCTACTGACTCCGGGACAGAGGTAACCGGTGCAGGTGCAAACGATCAAGGCGTCGAGTTCGCGCGCTTTCAGACCGGCCGACACCAGCGCCTTTTCCAGCGCCTCCGCCGCCAGTTTCGGGGCTTCGTGTTCGAACAGCGCGTTCAACCGGCTGGCGGAGAGGTCGAAAACAGGCTCGATTGCCGGCAGGCAAAAGTTGCGGGAATCGATGCCCGAATCGCCGCACAAGATGCGCTCCATCAGGGCCCGTGACCGGGGCCGCAGACGGTCCACGGCAGCGGATTTCAAGAAAGCGTTCCAACAATCGGCCTGGGTGTAGGAAAATGGCGGGAGCGCCGAGGCGATGGATTTAAGGTGCATTTGATGGAGCCAATCAGCGAACCGTCCGCAACAGGGTCTGGAAGGGAAGGCAACCCAGCCCGGCTGCAAATCCAAGGAAATTCCGGCCGGCGGAAGCGAACAGCAGCGGATGAAGGGCGCCGGCCACCGAGAGCCGCCGACGAAACCGGGTCGCGAGGGATCGACCAATTTCAGCGCGCACGGAGTTCCATTCGCGGGCGCCACATGCGTAGTCCCGCAGCGGAGCCAATGCGATCTCGGCGGCTTGAAAGGCCATTGCCATGCCGTTACCGGTGAAAGGCGGGATCATCGCTTCAGCGTCGCCGATCGTCAGCAGGCTTGGGTCCGCGTGTTGACGGCCGAGCCGGAAGCCAGCCGCCCCGAGGAAGGAGGCTTCGTCCGGTTCCGCGGCGGCGAGGCGTTTGGCCAACGCGCCGAGTCCCCCGGCTTTAAGATAGCCAGGCAAAAGGCCGCTTCCGGGCGCCTTGATCGTTCGATCGCAACGGAACAATCCGCAAACATTGACCCGGTCGTCCTCGATTCGGGCCAATCCGGCATAGCCGGTTTCGCCGACGTGCATTTCCAGATCGGCCTCCATATCAAGACCCTGGAAATGGCATTTGAGCCCGATCCATTCGCCCTTCGTCGCTTTTCGGCCGGCCGCCCAGACATGACCCTCACCGCCGGTTGGCGCAAGCCTGGAGCGGACGATGAGTTCTCCCCCAAGACGCGCGAACTCCCGGCTGAGCCGTTCATCAAGCCGATGTCGCGAGATCCCCAACGCCGGCTCCGTCAGAGTGTCCGCGTGAATCAATCGATCCCCGTGAGACCAACGGATCGTGCGATTTGGGCGGGCGTCCTCCAGGGCGCGGTCAATGCCCAAAGCCTCCAGGGTTTCCATCTTGACGCCTGAAATAAATTCCCCGCAAACCCGGTGTCGGGGATAACATCCGGCCTCGTGCACACGCGCGGCGATTCCCGCCCGGCGCAGGGCGATACCCAGGGAAAGCCCCGCAAGTCCGCCGCCAGCGATGGTGATTTCACGATTCAACGCCTCCACGCTACCATCCTTTGAGCGCCCCGCCATGTGGAAACCTCGTTTATGTCCCATTCGCCTTCTTCGAGCCCGAGCAGGGCGGGTATTTCTCCGCGGCGAAATCCCGCGTGGATGCTGACGCGCATATCGTGACGGGTGACTCGATTCACCAGCGGATGGAGCACGCCGCCCAGCATGATTGCGCGCCGGCAACGGAGCGGTTCGGAAACGCAGATCAACCGAAAGCGACGGATCAGGTCGCCCAGACGACGCAGCGCCGGCGCTTCAAAGTGATGCAGAAACAAGTTGGCCGCCACCGCGTCCCCAGAAAACTTTGAAAGCTCATCGAAGACATCGCCCCGCGCCCAGAGAATCTTTCCCGGCAAAGCGGCGGGCCGCGGCGCCAGATCCACGGCCGCAATCTCCACTTCCGGACGGTCGGCCGCCAGCCGCGCGCAAAGGGCGCCATCACCGGCGCCTATCTCGACGACTTTTCGGAGCTCTGGCGAGCGAAGCCGGCGCGAAAACCACGCCGGGTTGCCCATCAGCGCATTGATCATTCGAAGGTCACGCCGCGACCTGCGGGCCTCTGGATCGTCATGCGCCAGGTGATCGAGAATCTCAGGCTCAACAACACGGTGCATCCGGGCATCTTGCCTCGCGCCCGGGCGATGACAACGAAAACGCGACCGCCGACAAAGACAAGCCCGCTCGGTTACACGACGCGCGTCAATCCGCCCGATTTCACGGACCAGCGATGCAACCGTTGGCCCAGCTCCTTGGGCCAATTCTCTTCCGTGCAGGTCATGAAGACCTGGCCGCGCGCGTGATGCGCCCGTTCCAGGAGCGGCAGAAATCCACTGCGGC
>JBLHKZ010000412.1:0-3948 GCA_047618185.1 Limisphaerales bacterium | reverse complement strand
CAGTTCGCCCCCCGCCCGACGATCTGCCTTGATCCATCGCGGTCGTCACCCTAAAACCCCATGCTATGAGCAGGATCGCGATCGTCTCGGACAGCCACGACCACAACAAGCATGTCGAGCAAATCGACGACAACTGGCTCCTCAATCCCGGCGAATTGATGGGCATGAAAGGCGATCCCACCTGGGCCCTCTACGACACCGACGCGCACACCGGCGAACTGAAAGCCGTCACCACCTGACAATCCAAATCTCAAAATCTGAAATTTCAAATCTGCAATCCCAGCTCTCCAACAGCCATGCCCACCCGACGCGCATTTCTAAAAACAACCTTCGCCGGATCCGCCGCCCTCGCCGTCGGCTGCGCCCATGATTCCAGCCAAACGACCGGCGGGCCGAAATCCGCCACTCGGCTCGCCGACCGTCACTTCACCGTTCAATCCATCGATCGCGTCACCCTGCGCGTCCCTTTCCGCAAAACGCCGCGCCGTTCGATGGATCGCGAATTGCCTCACTGGCGCTACTCCGAGATCTGCACAGTCACTCTCGCCTCCGGCAAGAAAGGCCACGGCGAGACCATGCTTTACTACACCTGGGGAGTCACCGAAGACGACGATGTAAAACGCGCCATCGGCAAGAACGCCCGCGAGATCATGCGCGACGATTCTCTCGGCGCCGGCCTGCAAATGGCGCTCTTCGACGCCGTCGGCAAGACGCTCGGCGAACCGGTTCACGCCTTGCTGGCCACGGAGAAGCTCTACGACAAGACGCCGCTGTCCTGGTGGAACATCGACACCTCGGCCGCCGACATGGCTTCCGAGTGCAAGCTCGCCTACGAGAGCGGCTACATGTCCTACAAGACCAAGGGCCGTCCCTGGTTCGACATTTTCGAGCAATTGAAACAATCCACGGCGGTCGTGCCCGAGGCGTTCAAGATCGACATGGATTTCAATGAAACGCTGCTCACGGCCGACCGTGGAATACCCATCCTCAAAGAGCTGGAGAAATATCCGCAAGTGGACATCTACGAATCGCCGATTCCGCAGAGCGACATCGCCGGCAACCGCAAGATCCGCGACGCGACGCGCGTCAATCTCGCCATGCACTTCGGAACGCCCGACCCGGCCATCGCCGTGAGCGAAGGCGTTTGCGACGGATTCGTGATTGGGGGCGGCGCGACCCGCGTCCTTGAGCAGGGCGGCTTCGCCGAGAAGCACGGCCTGCCCTTTTGGCTGCAATTGGTCGGCACGGGCATCACGGCCGCGTGGTCGCTGCATTTCGGCGGCGTTTCGAAAAACGCGACCTGGCCTGCGGTGAATTGCCACCAGCTCTATCAGCGCGATCTGCTCGCCGAGCCCATCCTGCTGAAGAACGGTTTCGCCCAGGTCCCAGATCGCCCCGGCATCGGCCATGCGATCGACTGGGACGCAGTCGACAAATTCAAGACTGCCAAGCCCGACCACCGACCGGAGCCGGAGCGTCTGCTCGTCACGACCTGGCCCTCCGGCCGAAAAATGTTTATCGCCAGCAACGACAAGGTAAACTTCCTGCTCACCCGCGCGAATCAGGGACTCATTCCCTACTACCTGCCCGGCGCCCACACCGAACTCTTCCCCAACGACGGCTCCGACCTCTGGCGTCGCCTCCACAACGCAGCCAAGGACCAACCCATTTTTCAAAACCGATGAAAACGAAGACAGCAACTCAATGGCGAAGGAGAAACAGCCTCGCGCTATTGATCGCAAGTTCTCTCCTCCTGGCGCCGCTCGCTGCCCAAGCCGCCGCGACGCGTCCCAACATCGTCCTCATCATGGCCGACGACATGGGCTGGTCGGACATTGGCTGCTACGGCGGCGAGATCCCCACGCCGCACATCGATTCGCTTGCGCGCGACGGCCTTCGCTTCACACAGTTTTACAACAACGCCGTCTGTGGCCCCACACGCGTCTCATTGCTCACCGGCCTCTATCCGCAACAGGCAGGCCATTCCGGGCGCGCCTGGAACCAGCCCAAGGATTTTTCCAAGTGCGTCCTGATCCCCGAAGTCCTCCAGGCCAACGGCTACCACAATATGATGGTCGGAAAATGGCAGGGCCGCGACCTCGCCGTGAAGCGCGGGTTTCATCGCTTCTTCGGCCCAAACTGTCAGCTGAAAATCAGCTACTACCACGAGGTCAAAGACAACCAGTTCTACCTCAACGACAAGCGTTGGCAGTTTCCCAACGAAGGCTTTTACATGACCGACGCCTTCAATGACTACTCCGATGAGTTTCTCAAGGAAGCCGTGAAGAAGGACGATCCGTTCTTTCTCTACGTCGCTCACATCGCGCCGCACTGGCCCCTCCACGCGCCCGAGAAATACGTGGAGAAACATCGCCAACGTTATCTCGAAAAAGGCTGGGACGAATGGCGCGACATCCGGGCGAACCGTCAGAAGGAAATGGGCCTCGTCGCAAAGAACACCCCGCTCGCCGCAAAGAATCGCTCCATCAAAAAATGGAAGGACGATCCGAACAAGGCATGGCAGGCAGAGCGAATGGCAGTCTACGCAGCGCAAATCGCCAGCATCGATCGCGGCGTCGGACAATTGCTCAAAACCCTCGAAGCCAGCGGAAAGGCTGACAACACCCTGGTGATCTTTCTCTCCGACAACGGCGGCGCCATGGACGGCGGCGTCAATCCCACCGACCGGGGCTTCGGCTTCGGCCCCGGTGCCAAGGGCCCCAAGTTCCGGCTCGACGGCGTGCCTCCAGTCGGCGGCAGCGGACCCAGGAACATGCCCGGCGGACCCGAGACCTTCGCCGGTTACGGCGTCGCCTGGAGCACGGTCAGCAACACGCCCTGGCGCAGCCACAAATCCCACGCCTACGAAGGCGGCATCCGCACCCCGCTCGTCGCCCGTTGGCCGAAGGTCATTCGCGACGGAAACCAAATCACCACGCAATCCGGCCACGTCATCGACTTCATGGCGACCTTTCTCGATCTTGCGGGCGTCGACTACCCCACGCAGTTCAATGGCCGCAAGCCCCTTCCCCTCGAAGGCAAAAGCCTGGCGCCCATTTTCCGAGGCGAGGAAAGAAAACCCCACGACGCCCTCTACTTCAGCGTTCCGAAAAACCAGTCCATGCGCATGGGCGACTGGAAAATCGTCAACGCCGCTCGAGGCAAACCCTGGGAACTCTACAACCTCGCCAACGATCCGACCGAACGGACCAATCTCGCCGCCAAACATCCCGACCGCGCCCGGAATATGGCCGCGGCTTTCAAACAGTGGCAGGCCCGCGTGGGCGATAAATAACCCTCTCCTTAGAACGGTCATCCCTCAGCGAAACCGGGCGATACAAGCGGTCCCGCCTCGTTTCTTTTCGGCCCAACAGGCGTTAGTCGTTGCGCTCCCCCCGCGCGTTCTGCAATAGATCCGCCCACCCCCAATTTAATCGACAGAAAACGACGCAAGCTCCGATGAAGAAAACCACGCTGACCGAAGAGGAAATTATCAAATTGCTGAACGATGTCCTGCCCGACGCCATCAAGGATCCCAAGATTTCGAGCAAGATCATGAACGCCGTTCGCAAGGAGCTGAAGTACAAGTCGCAGGCAACCGCGTTCAATGAATACTGCCGGATTTGCCCGCTGCCGGATCTGACGGAGGAGACAGTCCAAGTGGTCGCCTCTCGCTTCGAAGAGGCCTTTGGAAAGGAAAACCTGGAGATAGCCATCGACGCCGAGGGCGAAAAGCTGGTGGTCGAGCTAACGCTGGGTAATTCATCGATGAACAGCGAGATCACGGTCAACGAGCGCCCCCTGGACGAGACCGACGAACCGGAGATCAAGCTCAAGCACGTCCCCTTTCCCGTCGCCCTGCCCGGCGACAAGGAACTGGTCTGGCTCATGGCCAAAAAGGAAAACCTCAGCCCGGAAGAGGCCGGCATCGCCCTGGCCAGCGTGCAG
>JBLHKZ010000411.1:0-3950 GCA_047618185.1 Limisphaerales bacterium | reverse complement strand
GATAACGATAGATAACCTTTCGGCGATACTTGACGTGGAAAACGGGGGCGCAAAGTAGAACGGGATTCATCCCGCTTAAGTTCACGACGGAGTCGAGAGGGGGAAGGAAACGGGATAAATCCCGTTCTACTTTGGCCGGCGTTTGAATTCCTCCCAGGTCACGGCAGACTGCGGGTCTTTGTGGAACTCCTCTGTCCGTCGATCCAGAAGTTCGACAACGGCGTCATTGAAGGGGATTTCCTCCTGTCGTTTCTCGACATCGGCCCAAAGCTCGTTAGCGAGCAACAACGTCTCCTCGGTGGAGAGTTTTTCGAGTTCCGGAATTCTCTCGGCGATCATTTTGGAACGATGCGACTGCCTAGTGTATTCCGCAACCTTCTCGCGGGCGTAAACGAGGAAGTCGATGTTTTGTGATATGAGCGCTCCGACAAGTTCCGTCAAACAACGAATTGATTCGGCGGGCGATTCGTCTATTCTCCCGCCCATGTTTCCCCCCCTAAACATTTCCCGACGTGTTTCATTCGCGCTTCTGACGGCTCTTTTCACCCTGATGCTCGTCGGCTCGGCGAGCGCGGCCGATAAACCGGCGAAGACGCCCAACTTCGTGATCATCTTTGCCGACGACCTGGGCTACGGCGACCTCGGTTGTTATGGGCATCCCACGATCAAGACGCCAAATCTCGATCGCATGGCGGCTGAGGGCACGCGGTTCACGCAGTTCTACTCGGCGGCGCCGGTGTGCACGCCGAGTCGCGCCGGCTTGCTCACGGGGCGCTTGCCGGTGCGTAGCGGGATGTGCAGCGATCAACGACGGGTTCTGTTTCCGGATTCCTCGGGCGGCTTGCCGCGAAGCGAAATCACGATCGCTGAGGCTCTGAAGAAGAAGGGATACGCGACCGCCGCGGTGGGCAAGTGGCATCTGGGGCACTTGCCGGAGTTTCTTCCGACGGAGCATGGCTTCGATTCCTATTTTGGCATTCCTTACAGCAACGACATGGACCGCGTCTTGCAAAAGAAAGAGGGCGAGTCCGGTGCAGATTTTCGCAAGCGGCTGTTCTGGTCGCCCAAGTCTGGCTCATGGGATGTGCCTTTGATGCGTGACACGAAAGTGATCGAACGGCCCGCCGAGCAAACCACGATTACGAAACGCTACGCGGAGGAGGCGGTGAAGTTTATTTCGAAGAGCAAGGACAAGCCGTTCTTTCTCTATCTGGCGCACAGCATGCCGCACGTGCCTTTGTTCACCTCGAAGGAGTTCAACGGCAAGAGTCGGCGCGGGCTTTACGGGGATGTGATAGAGGAGATCGACTGGTCGGTCGGGCAGGTGATGCAGGCCCTGCGCAAGGAAGGACTGGCTGAGAACACGCTGGTGTTTTTTACGAGCGACAACGGCCCTTGGTTGACGTTTCAGGATCATGGCGGATCAGCCGGGGCGCTTCGCGACGGCAAGGGCGGCACGTATGAAGGCGGCATGCGGGAACCGGGCATTGCCTGGTGGCCGGGGACGGTCAAAAGCGGCGTCGTCACCGCGGAGCTTGGCTCAACGATGGATCTGTTTACGACCTGCCTTTCGCTGGCGGGCATTGAGACTCCGGCCGATCGAATCATTGACGGCGTCGACATGACCCCGATCTTGAAGGGGACAGGCAAGGGCAAGCGCGACACCTATTTTTATTATCGAGGCGAGCAGCTTTACGCCGCGCGCAAGGGAGCGTTCAAGGCGCATTACATCACGAAGCCGTCCTTCGGACCGGGCAAACTTGAGAAGCACGATCCGCCGGTTCTCTACAATCTGGAAGTCGATCCTTCCGAAAAGTGGGACGTGGCGGAAGAGCATCCCGAGGCGTTGGCCGCCATTGCCGGGGAAGTGAAGCGGCACCAGAGAAAGCTCGAACGAGGCAAGGTGCAGCTCAACGACCGAATTGCCGACTGGACTCCGCTCTTTGACGGAAAGACCCTGACCGGCTGGAAGGATCCGGACTTTCCCGGGGGAGGCGAGGTCCATGTGGAGAAGGGCAATCTCGTGATTGAAATGGGCGAGGCCGTCAGTGGCACGACCTGGTCGAACGACGTGCCGCGCATGAATTACGAGCTGACGCTCGATGCCATGAAGCTCACGGGCTCCGACTTCTTTTGCGGGCTCACATTTCCAGTCAGCACGAATTGCGTGACCCTGATCATGGGCGGCTGGGGCGGGGCGGTGGTCGGCATTTCGTGCCTGGATCACATGGACGCCTCGGACAACGACACGACCGACTACATACGATTCGAGAACGAGAAGTGGTATCGCGTCACGGTTCGGGTCACGAAGCCGAAGATCGAAGTCTGGCTCGACTCAGAGAAACTGATCGATGTGGAGATCGAAGGGCGGAAGCTGGGCATGCGACCCGGCGACATCGAGATGAACATGCCTCTGGGGCTGGCTACCTTTCAAACCTCGTCGGCCTTCCGCAATTTCAAGTATCGCAAGCTCAAGTGACGTCTGGCGTGTTCGTTCGACGAATGCGCCTTCCATCAATTCAGCAATGAGTCGCGGTTCAACGTGGATGTCACCCGAATCAAATGACGCAGGCGAAGAGCGGACGCAGCGTCGCCCGCAGCGTCGCCGAAAGATCAGTCAAAACACGATTCTGATCGGGGGATTCACGTTGTTGATTGGATTCGAGGCGGTCTCGATGATCATGACGCCGACGCCGACGGCAATCGCGATCATTCGCATTGTGCTGACGGTGTTGTTGATGGCGGCCGTCGCGATGGGGAAAGTCTGGGCGCGAATTCTGATGTCCGTCCTGCTGTTAATGGGCGGGTCCATCGGGCTATTGGCGTTTGGAGAACTGATCGAGCAGGGGGCTGAGGGATTAGTCGTCATCGCAGCTTTTGTTTTCCACGTCGGATTTGGGCTGTTTTTGTTTTTTGCCTTCGACCGTGACGCTGAATCGGTGCAATAGAATTCTCCTGGCGGATCAACGATCGGCGACCCCGTGGAACAGCGGGTTGGCGTTTCCATTTCCGCTGATTCTCCGCAACTCAATGGCGGGGTGTGCTGAGAAAAGCGCCCCCATTCCCCCGGTGAATACGTTGACAAACGAATTGTGGAATGAAATTGTTCCCGCTCCGCAAATTCCGCGGTGGTTGTGATTGGCGTCATTTCAAGTTTTAATCTGAGGTTCAGATTGCTTGTTATCGCCGAATTCAGCTACTGCAAAGCAACTTACTGAAGTAGAAAAATGACAGATTCGACAGCTCCCTGGATAACGTTTCGCCCGGAGATCAAGGTGCTCGACTGCACCGTGCGCGACGGCGGCCTGATCAATGACCACAAATTCGACGACGCATTAGTGAAGGCGGTCTATGACACCTGCATTGATGCGGGCATCGACTATATGGAGCTGGGCTACAAAAACGACAAGAAGCTCATTCAGCGCGATCAGTTTGGCGATTGGAAGTTTTGCGATGAGGACGCCATGCGTCGCATCGTCGGTGAGAATGATGGCCCGCTAAAGCTCACAGCGATGGCCGACGCCGAAAAGTCGGACTACAAGACGGATATCTTGCCCAAGAACGAAAGCGTGCTGGACTGCATTCGCGTGGCGACCTACGTGCACCAGTTGAACGTGGCGGTCGACATGATCAAGGACGCGCACGACAAGGGCTACGAGACGACCTGCAATATCATGGCCATCTCGACCGTCGGCGAGAAGGAGATCGATCAGGCGTTGGAAGTGCTCGCGGGCACGCCGGTGGACGTGGTGGTCGTGGTCGACAGCTATGGCGCGTTGAATTACGAACAGATTCGCGGACTGGTCCAAAAATACAGCAAGGCGATGGAGGGCACAGGCAAGGAAGTCGGCATTCACACCCATAACAATCAGCAACTGGCGTTCGCGAACACGATCGAGGCGCTGATCCAGGGCGCGAACCGGCTCGACGCGACGATGATGGGCCTGGGC
>JBLHKZ010000410.1:0-3967 GCA_047618185.1 Limisphaerales bacterium | reverse complement strand
AGGAGGGCGTCGCCGGTGATCCCCTCCTCATCCGTGGCCCATGTGGACCAGCGGAGGTGATCGGGGAGCGGGGATTTGTAGTTGTCGCGGAGGAGTTCCATCTCCTTTTCGCGGTCGTCGAAGATTTTGAGGAAGAACATCCAGCCGAGCTGTTCCAGGCGCTGGGCGTCGCCATAGGTGCCGGCGTCCTTGCGCATGATGTCTTGGATGGATTTGACGATGTTGGAGACGTTGGGCATGGCGATGTGATTTGACGCAGCGGCGGATGAGTGTTTTACTATGGGCAAGTTGGACTGGAAATATCCGGTCGGCGCTGGGCTTCTGGGATTTCCCGGAGGCCCTTCGCATTTTCAGGGGAGGCGTTTCAACCCCCAGCCTTCAATTTCGCCGTCCGGACCGGACTTGAGTTTCTTCTTTATGATTTCAAACGCTCGATTGGGTTGATCCGGGCGCAGATGATGCATGGCAACGGGGCGAGCCATCAAGTCGGTGAGTTGCAAACCGGCGGAATTCGAGAGTTTGGAGGTCATCCGCAATTGAAACGGGAAACGCCGGCGCAGGGAGTTGCCCCCGTCGATCACCCGCCGGAACGCCAACTCAAGCTCGGCATCCTCTCTCTTGCCCCGCGTTTCCACGACAATGGGCGTATTTCCGCGCGTCTGCTCCAAGCTGTCCAGATGCATGAACACGCGTTCCAACCCGGCTTCCAAGGCATACTCATAGGGGTTGGCCGGATTCCGGTAATCCTCGATCATTTTGGATTTGTCGATGACCACCGCGATCAGCGTCGCGGGCATGGCCGTCATCAAAGCGGTCAGCTTGTTCAGGAATCGATTCCGAACGTCGGCATTGATCAGAAACAGGAAATCGCCGGCCGGCTTTCGGATTTCATGTTCATGCAGAATTGCTTCGTTGTGCCCCCAGAACTCAAACTTGAACCGCTGGAGATCCGGGCAAATCCGTTCCACGTAGTCGTCTTTTGCGACAATAGCGAACAGGAGAACAAAAACCGGAAACTGGGGATCAATGCGCGCGAGGTTGTGATCGCCGCTCTCATCGACGAAGACCAGGTAATCGCTGAAATTGTATGGCTCCGGCATGGCTCAGGCGGCTTGGGCGTAAAGGGCAGTTTCCAGATCGCGAATGGCGGCGAGGTAGCCGGGTTTGCCGCCGAACAGGGAGACGATTTCAACCGGGGTTCCAAAACCGGACAACGGGTCCACCTTGAGGATTTCCAGCGACTCGACGCTGATGATGCCGCTGTCGGCATATTTTTGAAGCAGGGCGTCAAGCACGGCGCGGGCCTGATCCGCATACTTGGCGAAGACGTTCCGTTTCTTCACGTTCTCGGCCCGCTCTTTCCTTGTCAGCGGCGGCGCGTCGAAGGCGACATGGCAGATGAGATCGAAGGCGTCGTAGTCGCGGCCTACCTGTTCGGCAAGTTCATCGAGGAAGACGCCCTGTTCGGCGAGTTCTTCCAGGATGGCCTGTTTCTTTTCGGCGTCGTTCCAGACAGTAAGGAATTCGTCGAGAGAGGCGTAGGCTTTGCGGACGGTCTTGCGGGAATAGTCCGTGAGCGATTCGGTGATGAGCCTGCCGTTCGCGTCGAGATACTGGACGCGCTCGACCGCAACGTGGACTGCGACATCCTTGACGTAATATTTTTTGGGGCGCGCACCGGGTGGGTCTTCGCCGCCTGGGGGATCGACGATAATCTCGCCGGGCGGGTCTTCGTCGCCGCCGTCCTCTCCACCCTCCTGTGGCTCGTCGGGAGGTATTGGCGGATCGTTGGGCCCCGGCTCATAAATCTGCACCGGGTCGCCATCAAAGTCGGGATCGGCAAAGTGCGCGGTGGCCCGCCTGAAATCCATGATGGTGAAGAAGAGCTTGCCGTAGTCCTCGTTGATCCGCGTGCCACGCCCGATGATTTGTTTAAACTCGGTCGGCGAATTGATGCGGCGGTCGAGGACGATCAGGTGGCAAGTTTGAGCGTCGACGCCCGTGCTCATCAACCGTGAGGTCGTCGCGATGACGGGATAGGTTTCCCCTGGGTCGATGAAGTTGTCGAGCTGCGCCTTGCCCTCGTCGTTGTCGCCGGTGATGCGCATGACGTATTTGCTGTTCGCGGCGGCGAGGTCGGGATTGGCGTTGACCAATTGCTGCCGCATCCGCTCGGCGTGGTCGATGTTTTCGCAGAAGATGATGGTCTTGGCGAAGCGGTCGGTGGCTTTCAGGAATTCGGTGACCTTGGCGGCGACAAGTTCCGTGCGCTTTTCGAGGATGAGGTTCTGGTCAAAGTCGCGGCTGTTGTATTCGCGGTCCTCAATGATGTATCCGTGCTTGTCGAGTTGGCCGGCTTCCGGCCGCCAGCCGTCGAGGTCCTTGTCGAGACCGATTCGCACGACCTTGTAAGGAGCGAGAAAGCCGTCGGAAATGCCCTGCCGCAGAGAGTATGTGTAAATCGGATCGCCGAAGTATTCGATGTTGGAGACCGTGCTGGTTTCCTTGGGAGTGGCGGTGAGTCCGATCTGGGTCGCGGAAGTGAAGTATTCGAGAACTTTGCGCCACGCAGCGTCATCGGCGGCGCTGCCCCGGTGACACTCATCAATGACAATCAAATCAAAAAAATCGGGAGAAAACTGCGTGTAGATGTTCTGTTCCTCCTCCGTGCCGGTCACGGCCTGGTAAAGGCAGAGGTAAATCTCGAAGGCTTTGTCCACCTTTCGATTGGTGATCTTGGTCATGGCCGTGCCGAACGGCTTGAAATCGTTCGTCTTGGTCTGATCGGCGAGGATATTGCGATCAACGAGAAAGAGGATGCGCTTCTTCGCGCCGGCTTTCCAAAGGCGCCAGATGATCTGGAAGGCGGTGTAGGTCTTGCCAGTCCCGGTCGCCATCACCAACAGGATGCGGTTCTCGCCGCGAGCGATGGCGTCCACGGTGCGGTTGATGGCGACGTGCTGGTAGTAGCGGGGCGACTTGCCCGAGCCGTCGTCGTAATAGTCCTGCGTCGCGACCTTTTCCTGTTCGGCGGTGTAACCCTTGGCGGCGCGATAGCGCGCCCAGAGTTCCTCGGGCGCAGGAAACTGGTCGAGCGGAATTTCGCGAGTCACAGTCCCGCTGGTCACCGTGCGATCATGCTCAAGGAAGGCGTCCCCGTTGGAGCTGTAAGCGAAAGGGATGTCGAGAATCTCGGCGTAATCCAGGGCCTGCTGCATCCCGGCGGCGACGGTGTGCTTATTGTCCTTGGCCTCGACGACGGCAATCGGGATGTTCGGCTTGTAGAACAGGATGTAGTCCGCCTTCTTAGCCACGCCGCGCTTGACCGTCTTGCCGCGCACGATGACGCGGCCCTTCGTGAAATAGGCTTCCTCCCGAATCTGCGTCATCACGTTCCACTTCCCGTCGTCGGTTCCGACGATGGCGGGCGTGATGAACTTGGTGCGGATGTCCGCTTCGGTAAGGCTTTTCTTGTTCATGCACGCATTCTCCGGGGAGCGATCACGTAATACGTGGTTTCCTTGTGTCCCCCCGGAAGATGCGGAATCGTATTGCAACGCAAAGCAAAGGCAAGGAGGGATCACCTTTCGCATCGGGTGGCGATGGATCGGGAGAAGCGACTGCGTGCTCTGGAAGTTCACCGGCTTACGCCAGCAATTCCAGCCACCGGGCTTTGTCCTTTTTAAACGAACGACGTGCGGAATGCGCGCCACCCTCGCAGGCTGCCGCGCTTAAGCCGTGCGGAGGCGCAGTTGGCGGAATTTGAGAATCGTGCGCTCCTAGTGCGAGGCGCAGCCGATTTTTCCGATTCCAAAGACAAAGGCGCCCGAAACGAGCACGAGCGGGAAAAAGCTGCCCTTGACCGCCAGAAGGATTGCCCACATCAGCACAAGGCCCATTCCGGCCCAAATAAGGGTTGCCAACCAAAATTCTTTCATAAGGCGCGAGATCGTAGCGTCTTTCCAGT
>JBLHKZ010000409.1:0-3968 GCA_047618185.1 Limisphaerales bacterium | reverse complement strand
CGCTACAAACCCGAACACCTCTGGGCCTATCAACCGCTGAAACAAACGGAAGTCCCGGGCGACGTGAATCCGATCGACTGGTTTATTGATCGTCGATTGAAAGAAAAGGGCTTGGAACCCGCGCCCATTGCCGAGTCCCACGAATTGGCCCGCCGGCTGAGTTTCGGCCTCACCGGATTGCCGCCTTTTCCGATTGCGATCCGGGACTTCGGAATCGCGTTCAGTAAAGATCCAAAGAACGCCGTTCTCGAGTACGCCCGCCGATTGCTGTCGACGAAGCATTACGGTGAACACTTCGGCCGACAGTGGCTCGATGTCGCGCGTTACGCCGATTCGGCCGGGTTTGCCAACGACTACTCTCGTCCCAATGCCTGGCGCTATCGCGACTACGTTGTTCGCGCATTTAACGATGACAAGCCTTACGACGAGTTCGTTCGCGAGCAGTTGGCCGGCGATGAGATCGATTCGGGCGATTCGGAAAAACTCGTCGCCACCGGATTTCTGCGGATGGGGCCCTGGGAACAGACCGGTATGAGTGTCTTCCGGGTGACTCGCCAGCAATGGTTGGATGACGTTACGGATTCCGTCGGGCAGGCCTTTCTCGGACACCCCCTGCAATGCGCCAAGTGCCATGATCACAAGTTCGATCCGATTCCGACCCGCGATTATTACAGCATGATGGCGGTGTTTTCGACGACCCAGTTCGCGGAACGGGACGCGCCGTTTTTCGAAGGCGAAAACCTGAGCGGGTTTGCGCCGGCGCAGCAATGGACCAAAGCCAAGATTGCCGCTTATCAGAAACAACGCAGCGAACTCCAGGCCCGGGTGAAGAAGAACAAGAAGCAGGAATCCGGCAACGCCAAGGTCGGTGACAACGGACTGGATCCGGGGGACGAGGCTTCGTTGGCTCGCATGGGCAAGAACATCAGCCGGCACCAGTGGGAACTCGACAAGACGCGTCCCATCGCTTTTGCCGTGCACACCGGGAAGACGATCACCCGCCGAAGCATCGGTAACCGGATAGGCATGCCGAAGAATCCGTGGGGTAAAGGCAGTCTGGAGAAAGACACCATTCTCACGGGCGGCGACGCGTATGCCTATGGTGAACCGGTGAAGCCAGCTGGCTTGAGTCCCGCCGTGAAACTGGGCGGAATGGAGGAAGCTGCATTTCCGATCGGACAGGGTAAACGGCGGCTCGCGTTGGCCGAATGGATCGTCGACAAAAAGAATCCCCTCACGGCCCGGGTGATCGTGAACCGCGTTTGGAGTTGGCATTTCGGCAAGGGCCTTGCCGGCAATCCGAACAATTTTGGGGCCACCGGCAAACTCCCGACCCACCCGGAGTTGCTGGACCATCTCGCGGACTGGTTCACGAAGCACGATGGGTCGATCAAGAAGTTGAACGAGCTGATTGTGACATCCGAAGCTTACCGGCGCAGTTCACGGCATCCCGATACCGAGGCCCTGGATGCCAGGGATTCGAAGCGCGACCTTTACGCCGCCTATATCCCGCGTCGCCTGGCCGCCGAAGAACTGCGCGATGCTATGCTGGCCGCCAGCGGTGAGCTCAATCGCCAGATCGGCGGCATCCCTTGCCGACCGGATATTAATCCCGAAGTCGCGATGCAACCACGCCAGATCATGGGCGGAACCGCCTCCGTATATGAGCCTGATCCGTTGCCGAAACAACGCAACCGACGCAGTCTGTATGCCGAGAAGATCAGGGGCCTGCGCGATCCCTTCCTGGAAGCGTTTAACCAACCCGGACCTGACAAATCCTGTGAGATGCGCGAGACCTCGACCGTCGCCCCGCAGGCCCTCACCCTTTTTAACGCCGAAGAAATCCAGGATCGCGCCATCGCTTTTGCCGCCCGCGTCCTCGAGCAGAGCAAGCAGGCCAATGCCGTCATTGATCGCGTCTTCCTGCTAGGTCTCGGCCGCTCACCCACCGCATCCGAATTGAAGACCTGCCGCGAGCACTGGGATCGGGCGGTGAAGGAAGAAACCGGCAAGCAATACGCCGAAAAGAAGTACACCAGCCGCACGAAGCGAACCGTGATGGCGGAGAAGACCGGCGAGCCCTATGACTTCATCGAATTCATGCCCGCCTACGATTCCTACGTCCCTGACTTGCAACCCGCCCATACCGACGCTCGCACGCGCGGTTTGGCCCAGGTTTGCCTCGTGATCTTCAATCTGAACGAATTCGCCTACCTCGATTGATATGAATTCCCCCCAATCAATCGCCACTCCCAGCCGTCGCGACTTTCTATACGGAATGGGCGCCGGTCTCGGATCAGTTGCCTTCAACTCCATGCTGCAGGCGTCCGGTTCGACCACGGGGAAACCGCACCATGCTGCGAAAGCCAAGCGCTGCATCTTTCTGTTTATGGAAGGCGGGCCTTCGCATATCGACACGTTTGATCCGAAGCCGGAATTGACCAAACGCCATTTGCAGGAGTTCTCTCGCGGTGGAGAAATGGAGAGCGCCATGTCCTCCGGCAAGCGTTACTTCGTTAAAAGCCCTTTCGATTTCATCAAGGCCGGTCAGAGCGGCGCTGACATGTGCGCCGAATGGGTTCACCTGCAAAAGCAGGCGGACGACATGTGCTTCTTCCGCGGAGCCCAGGTGGAATCGGTCAATCACCCCACCGCGTGTTACCACGTCAATACCGGCAACCGATTCGGCGGCGATCCCGGGGTTGGCGCCTGGGTCACCTACGGACTCGGCTCAGTCAATCAGAACCTCCCCGGCTTTGTCGTCCTGCCCCGCACCAGTTACCCGCAGGGAGGCGCCGCCAACTGGTCCAACGGTTTTCTTCCGGCCCGGTTTCAAGGCACGCCGCTCCGACCGGAAGGCAGCCCGATCCTCGATCTCAACCCTCCGCCCGGCGTCACTCGTGAGCGTCAGCGCACCAATCTCGATCTCCTGGCAGCCCTGAACAAGAAGCACCTGGAACAGCGGCAAGGCCGTAGCGAATTGGAAGCCCGCATGCAGTCCTACGAGCTCGCCTATCGCATGCAGTCCGAAGTGCCCGACGTCATCGATCTCAAAGGCGAAGACCCGAAGACGCTCGAAATGTATGGCATCGGTCAAAACCGCACGGATTCGTTTGGCCGCAAGTGCCTGATGGCCCGCCGCCTCGTCGAGAAGGGCGTCCGCTTCGTGCAGGCCTACGCGGGTAACTGGGACAGCCACGACTACATCCAGCGCGCCCACGGCAACCTGATTGCGTCCGTCGATAAACCCATCGCGGCGCTGATCAAAGATCTGAAAGACCGCGGCATGCTCGACGACACCTTGATCGTATTCTGCGGTGAATTTGGCCGCACGCCCGACAACGGACTGCGCGGAGGCGGTAAGAGCTACGGCCGCGATCACAATGCCAAGGCCATGGCGATGTGGTTCGCCGGCGGCGGCACAAAAGGCGGGCATACGATTGGCGCGACGGACGAGATCGGCGCCAATGCCGTTGCGGATGTCCATCATATCCGCGACGTTCATGTCACGCTATTGCACCTCCTGGGGCTCGATGACAACAAGCTTGCCTACTACCACGCCGGCCGCTTCAAGCAACTCAGCCAGTTCGGCGGCAAGGTCATCAACGAGCTGATCGCGTGAAGATTTGAAGACCGCAAAGCCGGTGCGGATTCGGCTTGCGGTCAAGCCGAACTTCATCGGGCGATTGGGCGACTCCGGAGCGGGCGTTTCGAACGAGCAATTAGTCCGGCGATAAACGGCGTTGGATTCTCGACGCGCTTCTGTTTGCCGAAATCGTTGCGCGGGGACGAGGAAAAGCGCAAACAGTAGGTCATGAAAGCGCCCCGGCTTATCAAGTTTCAGGTCTTCCTTGGGATACTGCTCTTCACTGCAGTTGTTGCAAACGCGGCGACTGCCGTTCTGCCGGCGGAGCCCGATCCGGGACTGAGTCTTGAGACGCATCTCAAAACGAAGTTTTCCCGAATGA
>JBLHKZ010000408.1:0-3990 GCA_047618185.1 Limisphaerales bacterium | reverse complement strand
GGCCCTCCAGCAGAACGCTGCGGCTCGCAGAGCCGCGCTCCGGTCGCGCCGCACGATTCAGGGTCCCCATGCGCGTTCATTTTCGGAGGTCGCGTCTCTTCATAAACCTCGTGGCAGCCGACGTAAGGAGACTCATTCCAATTCGGGCAGAAGATGCCAGAGCCTCCTCACGTCGGCTGCCACAGTTCAACGACGCAATCCGCGAAACGTTCGGCTGGCCAAGGCGCCGCACGCCTTGGCTCATCGGCGGGGAGCCAATGAGGGCGCGCGCTCTCCCCAAATACAACGCCGTCATTTTTTGGCCTCCCTCCGTCTCGCAAATCTGCTACCAATTCCACACGCCCGACGGTTCGTGAAGGATCGTGGGCACATTCTAATGCCCATTGCCGGAACCGTTTCAATGCAATGTCCCTGGATCGTCCGTCGATTGACTTTCGTCACGACGCTGGCGGCGACGATTCTCGTTTCGCTCAGCGTCTCGGGAGCCGATGCAAGCCCGACCGCCTTCACGGACATTCTCCAACCGACGTTGGAGCAAAGCTGCGTCAAGTGCCATGGCAAGAACGACAAGGTAAAAGGCAAGGTCAACCTGCTGGAACTGAAGTCCGCCGCCGACCTCACGAAGAATCCCGAGCTGATTCGCAAACTGATCGAAGCGCTGGATCTCAAGGAAATGCCGCCGGAGGACGAACCCGCGTTGCCGGCCGAAAAACGGACTCAGCTCGTGGCGACCTTGAAAGATCTGTTGCACGCCGCCATCGCGACACAGACATCCTCGCCCCGGTCGCCGATTCGGCGGATGAACCGCTTCCAGTACAACAACGCGGTTCAGGATCTCTTCAATCTCAAGGTCGAGGTTTTCGCGCTTCCCGAACGCATGCTCCGAGAGCACGGAAACTACTTCAATCCCGTGTCCGGCAAGATGCCCGACTCACTCAAGGCGGGAAGCCGCCCGCTCGGCAAGTCCCAACTCATCGACAAGCGGCGCCTCGCCGGAGTCGCGCCTTTCCCCCAGGATCTCCGCGCCGAGCACGGCTTCGACAATCGCGCCGACCATCTGTCGCTTTCCCCGCTGCTGCTGGAATCCTTGCTTCAGCTCAGCGACTCCATCGTCGAAAGCGAAGACTTCAATTCCCGTAACTGCGGCATTTGGAAGGAATTCTTTGATCCACCCGCCAAGGCTGAAGAGATCGAACCCGTCCTGCGCCGGAGACTGCAAGCCTTCCTCACCCGCGCCTTTCGCCGCCCCGTCGAGAAGCCGCTCCTCGACCGCTATACCGCGCATGTCCTGGGCCGCATTCGATCCGGCGAGTCGTTCACCCAATCCATGAAGGCCGCCGCCGCCGCCGCGCTCGCGTCGCCTCGTTTCCTTTATCTTTACGATCTCGCCGGAGCCAGCAACCGGGCCGAACAGGTCGACGATTTCGAACTCGCCTCGCGGCTGTCGTTCTTCCTCTGGGGCAGCATCCCGGACCAACCGCTGCTCGACGCCGCCGCCGAGGGAAAGCTCAGCAATCCCAAATCGCTGGCAACACAGGTCGATCGCATGCTGAACGACCACCGCATGAAACGTTTTTGCGACAGCTTCCCTTCGCAGTGGCTCCAACTCGAACGCATCATCGCCTCCGTCCCCGATCCCGAACTCCACCCCAATTTCTACTTCGCGAAATTCCGCGCCAGCATGCACATGATGTTGGAGCCGCTACTGCTCTTCGAAACCATTCTCGTCGAAGACCGCAGCATCCTTGAATTGATCGATTCAGATTTCAGCTATCGAAGCGATTTGCTGTCCGAGTGGTATAAGAAAGGCGGAGGAGGGAAAACGACGCCGACCGCCATCCCTTTTCAGCGCGTTCCCGTGACTGACCGCCGTCAAGGCGGAGTGATCACCACCGCCGCCGTCATGACCATGACCTCCAATCCGACGCGCACTCAGCCGATCACCCGCGGCGCCTGGATCGCCTCCGTGATTTTCAATGATCCGCCCGAGCCGCCTCCCGCCGACGTGCCCCCCCTGACGGAGGACGAAGACTCCGCCGAGGTAAAAAACATGACGCTGCGCGAACGCCTTGACGCTCATCGCACGCGACCGGATTGCGCCGGCTGCCACGCCAAAATCGACCCGTTCGGTTTCGCTCTTGAAAACTACGGGCCGACCGGAATCTGGCGCGACAAATACGAGAACGGCCGCGACGTCGATATGAGCGGCTCGCTGTTTCGCACGCACAAGTTCACTAATATCGTCGAATTCAAGGACGCGATCCTTGCCGAAAAGGAACGTTTCGCCCGCGCCTTCGCCGGCCACCTGCTCGCCTTTGCGCTGGGGAGGGAATTGAGCGCCAGCGACTCGCCCGCGCTGGACCAGATCGTCAGCAAGACCGCCGCCGAGAGTTTTCGCCTGCGCGCCATGCTTAAACAAATTGTCCTCAGCGAGCCATTCCGGCATAAATCGAATCCAGTCCCGCCCAGCGACAAACAGCCAAAGCACGCACAATGACTCCGCATTCCAGAAGATCCTTTCTCCGCGGCGCCGGTGGAGCGGCGCTGGCCCTCCCCTGGCTCGAAAGCAGCGCCTCCGCCGCGCCAGCAAAAAAGCCCGCCCAACGCCTGGCCTTTTTCTACGTGCCCATCGGCGTCGTGCGTCGCGACTTCTTCCCCGGCGAGCAAAATTTCAAAGTGGCGAAATACCAGGGCACGGAAACCGAGCGCTGGAAGTCGCCCAAGCTATCCCCTGGTCTGCGACCGCTCGAATTCACGCCCACGCTCAAGCCGCTGGAAAAGATTAAGGACAAAGTCACGTTGATCACCGGCCTCGATCGCACCTTTCAGAATGGCACCGACGTTCACGCCCAGTGCGCTTCGTGTTTCCTCAGCAGCGCGGCGCCCTTCTCCATCAAAGCCTCCGCCTGGCCGCTGGACCGCACCCTCGATCACATCGTCGCCGATCAGATCGGAACATCGACCCCGTTCCGCACGCTTGAACTCAGCTGCAACAGCCACAAGGACAACCTCGAGTCCATCTACTTTGACAATATCTCATGGTATGGCACCGGCCATGTTGCGCCCTCGATCCGCGATCCGCGCAAGGCCTACCGTCGCCTGTTCAGCACGAAGGACGTTCAGAATTTCAGAAATATCACCGACCTGGTCCTCGCCGACGCGCACTCCCTGACGCGCGAACTGGGCTATTCCGACCAACAGAAATTCTCCGAGTATTTTGAATCCATCCGCGCCATCGAAGAGCGCATGGACAAGTTGGAGCGGATGAAATCGGAACTGGAAGAAGCTCCGCTCGACGAACCGGCCGCCGCCCATTTGCCTCGCGGCGAGTACATTCGCGTCATGGGCGACCTCATGGTCGCCGCGCTGCAGACCGGTTTGACCAACGTCGCCTCCCTGATGATCGGCCCCGAACGTTGGAACACGCCCTTCACCTTCGAGGGCCTATTCGACAAGCCGAGGAGCCATCATCAAATGTCGCATAATCAGAAAAAATTCATCGATGACATTGCGAAGGTCGACGCGTTCTACATGCAGCAGTTCACCTACATTCTGGAAAAGATGGACGCCATCCAGGAAGCCGACGGCTCCACTCTGCTCGACAACACCTTGTTCACCTACGGCTCCGGCCTTGGCGACGGAGCCACCCACCAATACGAGAAACTGCCCATCATCGTCGCCGGCTCCGGCGGCAAGAAGCACGGATCGGCAGGCCAACACCTCGTCGTGCCCGATGGCACACCGCTCGCGAATCTCTGGCTCACCCAGGCGCGCGCGATGGGCGTCAAAGGCGAGCGGTTCGCCGATAGCTCCGGAGCGATTTCTCAACTCCTCAGCTAGGAACCCAGGCGCGACTACAGGAACAAACTCGCGAATTCGTTTCTCGCCGACAAGCAGCAGAACTCGAGATTCCCGAAGGAAGGCAAAAAGTCGGTGGGGCGAGAGTCCCCGCGAGCCCACTTCAGTATCCCGAAGGGATTAGAGAAACTC
>JBLHKZ010000407.1:0-4023 GCA_047618185.1 Limisphaerales bacterium | reverse complement strand
CGCCTATCGAGACGTCACCCGCCGCCTTGAGGAGGCGAAGAAAACGGGAGCCGATGTGGTTGCGTTGAAAGCCGAGCGGGAGAAGCATCTAAAATTCAAGGGCGGCAAGTTTCGCGAGCTGATGCTGCACGGGCTCGGCTGGGTCAAGAAAGAGAAGCAGCGGCTCGGTGAGAATCCGACCTACGATTTTGTGTTCGCTGCGGCCGAACGGAAACCGGCCGACACGCGCGTTCATTTGCGCGGCAACCCTCGGGTTCTCGGCGAAGTTGCGCCGCGCCGCGCGCCGGTCGTGCTCGGCGGGGATTCGTTTGCCAACGCCAAATCATCGGGCCGTTTGGAGTTGGCGCGCTGGCTGACGCGCGCCGAGCATCCTCTGACTGCGCGCGTCATCGTCAATCGTGTCTGGGCGCTTCACTTTGGCCGCGGGCTCGTCGCCACGGTCGACAACTTCGGCCATCAGGGCGAGGCGCCGACGCACCAGGAATTGCTGGATTGGCTGGCCAATGAATTCGTCGCCGACGGTTGGTCGCTCAAACGGCTGCATCGCCGCATCATGCTCAGCCGCGCTTATCGCCTGGCCGGGGATCGGGTGGAATCAAATCTTGCGGCCGATCCGGACAACCGCTGGCTTTGGCGCTTTCCGCGTCGTCGACTGGAGGCCGAAGCCATTCGCGATTCGATGCTCTTCGTCGCCAATCGTCTCGATACGCGTCCCGGCGAAGCGCATCCTTTTAAGCCATGGTATGTGAAAAAGTACAGTCTCAACGGGCCGTTTCACGAAGACTATCCGACGCTGAAGCGGGGCGTTTATGTCATGACGCAGCGCCTCTTCAAGCATCCCTTTTTCGGGCTCTTCGACGGGCCGGACACTTCGAGTTCGAATGCGATGCGCCGGTCCTCGAGCAATCCGGGCCAGGCGTTGTATTTGCTGAACTCGGAATTCGTCAGAACCCAGTCGCTCGTGTTTGCCGCCGAGGCTCTCCGGCAGCCGGGCGAGGATGTCGACAGGATCCAGTGGATCTGGCGCCGTGCCTATGGCCGCGACGCGCCGAAGGCGGAGGTCGAACTGGCCGCCGGCCACATTGGGACGTACATGGCGACGGCGGAAAATCGCGGTCAGCTCCAGCGCGAAGCCTGGGCCAGCCTTGCGCGCGCCGTGCTCACCAGTAATGAGTTCTTTCACGTGGAATGAGGGTGAAACGATGAAACAGACGCGACGAGAATGGATGAAGACGGCGGCGTTGGGAGCCGGGCTGGCGGGTTTGCCGCGCCTGGCCGGGGCGACGCAACCCGCCGCGCCGCACGTCCCTCCGCGCGCGAAGCATGTGATTGTGCTCTACATGTCCGGCGGCTACTCGCACGTCGACACCTTTGACCCGAAGCCGCGCCTGACTCGCGATCACGATCAATCTATCGGAGTCGAAGAACGGGCCGCGGTGTCCGGCACGCCTAAGATTGAGCGCTTTCTCAAGGCGCCTCTATGGGACTTTAAACCGAACCGGCATTGCGGCACGGAGGTTAGCGATTTGTTTCCGTTCATTCGCGAGCAGATGCACGAGGCCGCGTTGATCCGATCGATGCACGCGGATCATCGCGATCACGGCGAGGCGACCCTGCAATTGCACACCGGCAGCACGGGCTTCGCGATGCCGAGTCTGGGCGCGTGGTTGAGCTACGGGTTGGGATCGTTTAATCCCAATCTCCCTTCCCACGTCGTGATCTCCGAGCATCGCCCGTACAGCGGAGCGCAGATCTGGGATTCGAATTTTCTTCCTTCCGTTCACGGCGGCGTTCTGGTCAAGCCCGGGAACGATCCCATTCCGCACCTCAAATCGCGCGCTCCTAAAAGGCTTCAGGATCTCGAGTTGGGCCTTCTGCAATCTCTGAATCAACGCCACCTCGATCGTGGCGATCGCGATCCACAACTGGCCGGCCGGATGTCGACGTTCGAAACCGCGAGGGGCCTGCGCGATCTGGCGCCGCGCGCGCTGGACATCTCACTCGAATCGCCCGCCACGCTCGCGCTCTACGGCGCCAAACCCGGCGATCGCTCGTCCTACGGCGCGCAGTGCTTGATGGCGCGCCGCCTCATCGAGCATGGCGTGCGCTTCGTGGAGATCATCGACGCCGTCGGGGCCTGCCGCGACAACTGGGACGCCGCGCATCGCGATGTCGGCACGCATGCCAAATACGCGCGGCGAGTCGACCGGCCGATTGCCGGGCTGATCCAGGATTTGAAGAGCCGCGGCATGTTGGACGAAACGTTGCTGGTGTTCTGCACTGAGTTTGGCCGCTCGCCCTGGGCGCAGGACGGCAAAGGCACGAAAAGCCGAACGCATCATCCGAACGCCTTTTCCTGTTGGCTGGCTGGCGGCGGCGTGAAGGGCGGAGCGGTTTACGGCAAGACCGATGACATCGGCAATCGCGTCGCAGAGAACCCGGTGCACATCCACGATTTTCACGCGACGATTCTTCATTTGATGGGACTCGATCACGAACGCCTGACTTTCCGTCATGCCGGTCGGGATTTTCGCCTGACGGATGTTCATGGACGGGTGGTGAATGAGATCTTTGCGTGAGCGGGGGGAATTCGAAAACGCGAAAGAGGATGGGGCCCGCAATCGCGACAACCTAAGGCCAAACTGTTCCGGAATTGAGACCTGATCGGCCAATACCAGCGTCAAAAGCGGCAGAGGACAGCCGCACTCCAAGACGCATCCGCGTTTTCAAAGGCCCGTTCGTGTTCCGACAGGTTTTGGAGTGCGGCCGTCCTCTGCCGCTTTTGTCAGAAAATCCTGCTATGACACACGTCGCAAACGGGAATAAGCGGTGAAATCACCCATTGATCCGGTTGGCGAATTCCATTGGTTTCTGTCCGCTGCGCACCTTTCCGCGACCGGCGTCAGATGTAATACTCCACGACGTGCTCGTCCTCGACGGACATGCGGAAATCCCGGTTCGCCTTCTGCGCTGCGTCGGCGGCAAGGACTTCCGCGACGCGATGCGCCTGCCCTCGCAATTCAGGAACGGCGGTCGTTTCGAGCAGGGAGCCGCGCATCAGCGGGCCAATGGCAAAAAGTAATTTCGACTTCTCTCCGTCCGCGTCCAGGACGGCAAAGTCAGTGGCGACATCGATCCCCATGTCCAATTCGTCCGAGCGAACCAGACCGCGTTCGATGAGATTCCGGTAGAGCGGGATGTCTGTTTCGGAGAACCCCGCGCGCGGTCCGGTGCAATTGACGACGAGAGCGCTTTCGTGGCTTGATTCCTGGCCCGCCTCGTCGCGGCCCCACACGCTCACGCGAGCGCCGGGTGGCTGCGGGAATCACTTGCGCTTCAGGAAATACCCGCGCGCGGAGGCATATCCCCAGGCGACGCCGATCGCCAGGCCCCCGGCATGGGCGCCATTGGCTATGCGTATGATCCCGGTAAAACAAATTACGAACCAGACCAGCATCAGTGTCACCGATTGCTTGTCGATGGTGTAGCCGGACATGAAGTCGAATTTGGTTTTCATCCAGACGTAGCCGAAGAGCGCAAACACGACCCCAGACATGCCGCCGAAAAGAGGGTATCCCGTGAAAAAATGTTGTACGAAGTTGGATGCTGCAGCGGTGACCAGGATGAACGTTCCGAGAAACAGTCTGCCCTGAATGTGTTCCATTGCGCTGCCCAGTTGTCTCAGCCACATCATGTTGAACAAGATATGAAGGAAGCCGAAATGAACAAAAATCGGCGTGATTAGCCGCCAAACCTGCCCGGCTCTGACTTCGGGGAGATCCCGTGTAGTGTTCCACGTCATCATGCCACTTCGGTCGATGACGAATTCCTTGATGAACATGAACATGATCGAATCCGGATCAGTTCCCCGATCGGACAGCAAAAAAATGAAGACCGAAAAAACGATGAGCGCCAATGTTAGCTGGCCGATCCCGTGACGTCGCGCGTCCATGGTGTCGCGGCCGTCGTGCATGACGGGCTTCTTTGTCTCCGCCTCGCGCTCTGATTCGGCGCGCAGTTTTC
>JBLHKZ010000406.1:0-4051 GCA_047618185.1 Limisphaerales bacterium | reverse complement strand
ACGTTTGCCGCCAACACGGGCCACGCCTTCTGGGAGGACTCCCTGAGCCTCCTCGACGCGACGCGCTTTGAACACAACAACATACTGTCGTCGAAATCCCTGACCGACCTCTATCTGCTGGCGCTGGCCGCTACGAATGGCGGCCAATTGGTGACATTTGATCAAGGCATTTCGCTCTCGACCGTTTCGAACGCCCAGCCCGCCAACTTGCTCACGCTTTGATCGGCATGACGGGCGTCGGACCGACTGATTGATCGTCAGTCACATACCACGATCTTGACAAGTCGCCATTGTGCGCCAATTGTGGAGCACAATGAAAACCGCCACCGTCCGAGATTTGAGAAACCGCTACACCAGCTTGTTGAGCTGGATAGGAGCCGGGGAAGAAATCGTCATCACGCAACGGGGCAAAGCCATTGCCCGACTCATTCCGGAGCCCGCCGAGCCCGCGCGACAAGTGGATTGGTCGCAAAGCCCCGCAGTGAAACGAGATCGGGCCGGGTCGCGCTCAATGTCGGCCGCCGAATCGCAGGCAATCATCCATGAGGCGTCTGGAAAGTGGTAACTTGCGCGGACACCAGCTTTCTGTTTTCGCTCTACGGGAACGACGCGCACACTCCCCGCGCGGTGAAATGGATGAAAACGCTGCAAACGCCGCTTACCCTGACCGCGTTGAATGAGTATGAGTTGGGCAACGCGCTTCGATTCGCCGAATTCCGCGAAGGGATCGCGCCGGGAGAAGCCGCGCTGTTTTCGACTCAGTTTGAAGCGGATCGGGCAGCCGGCCGTTTGACGATCGCGGTTTGCAACCTCGCCGACGTCATTGACGAAGCCAAAAGGCTTTCGGCGACGCACACTCTCACGGGCGGACACCGCGGCTTCGACATTCTCCATGTCGCCGCGTCTCTCGTGGCAAAGGCGGGGCAATTCCTCACCTTCGACGCCAATCAGAAGAAGCTCGCCAAGGCGGAAGGTTTGGCGGCGCCACTATGAGGTGACGACGGAGACAAGCTGAACGAGTTCGCGCCGACCGGATTGGGGTCAGTCCCGCTATTCCGCACTTCAAAAAACGGGTCAAGGCCTAAGACTCTGTCATCCCTGCGGGATTCTGAAATGGGCTCGCGGGGACTCTCTCCCCAACCGGCTTTTTGACTTCCTCCGGCAATTCGAGCCTGTTCCCGTTCCGGTCTCGATCCTCTTCTCACAAAAAGAAACGGGCCGGATCAAGATTGGCCTTCAACCCCGCCACGCCACGCCCTCAATCCTCCAACAGGAACTGAAAGTCTTCGACGGTGAGGCTTTGGGAGAATTTCTCCTCTCCGAGGACGTCTTCGGCGAGGGCCTGTTTCGTTTTCTGCAGCTCGCGGATCTTCTCTTCCACGGTATTCTTGATCAGCAGGCGGTAGGCGATGACCTTGGAGGTCTGGCCGATGCGGTGGGTGCGATCGATAGCCTGATTTTCCACGGCGGGATTCCACCAGGGATCGAACAGGACAACGTAGCTGGCGGCGGTCAGGTTCAGGCCCGAGCCGCCGGCCTTCAGTGAGATGAGGAAAATGCCCGCGCCTTCATGGGCCTGGAAGTCATCGACCAGCGCGCCGCGATTCTCGGTGGAGCCGGTGAGTTTCCAGAACGGCCAATCGTTCTTCTTCAACTCGGCCTCAATCAGGTTCAGAGCCTCGACGAACTGGGAAAACACCAGAAGCTTGACCCCTTCCTCCATGAGCGGCTCGGCGAGTTCGAGCAGGGCCTCGATCTTGGCGGCCTTGGCGCGGGAGGATTTCCGCACGAGCTTCGGGTGGCAGCAAATCTGCCGGAGGCGCAGCAGGGAGGTAAGGAAGTTGAAGCGGAGCTTGTTCAGCTGCTTCTGGGTCTTGACCCCGAGCAGGAGCTGACGGGCGCGCTTGCGTTCGGCGTCGTAGAGCTTGCGTTGCTCGCCCTCAATCTCGCAGTAGAGATCCTCCTCGATCCGGTCGGGCAGGTCCTGGGCGACCTGCGACTTGGTGCGGCGGATCAGGAAGGGGCGCACACGGGAGGAGAGACGCAACCGGGCGAAAGGATCGTCCTTGGCATTGTAGAGTTTTCCAAACTGCCGCTGTCCGCCGAGGACGCCGGGCATGGCGAAGGCGAGCAGACTCCAGAGATCCAACAGGCGGTTCTCGATGGGCGTGCCGGTCAGGATGAGCCGGTGGTCGGCCGCAAGCCCACAGGCGGCTTTGGCGGTCTGCGAGGAGGGATTCTTGATGTTCTGTCCCTCGTCCAGAATCGCGGCCGTGAATGAGACGGACTTTAACGCTTCGCCGAGCTTTCGGAGCTGGGCGTAGTTGATGACGTGAATGTCGGCCTCGTCGACGCGCCCGGGCAATTCCCTGGCTTCCGCGCGATGCCAGACCCGGGTCTTCAGGACGGGCGTGAAGCGTTCGGTCTCTGCCCGCCAGTTGTCCATAACGCTCTTGGGACAGACGACGAGGACTGGGCCGGTCTCGCCGCGTTCGCGCAGCCAGGCGATCCAGGCGAGAGTCTGAAGCGTTTTACCCAGGCCCATGTCGTCGGCCAGGATGCCGCCGAAGCGGTTTTCCGAAAGGTAGGCGAGAAAGTGGAATCCCTCGATCTGGTAGGGGCGAAGCTCCGCCGTCACGGCCCCGGGAATGTCCGGCGTGACCCGCGCCTGGATTTCATTGACGCGGTTTCGCAGTTGTTCGGCCTGTTCCTCGGGCAGGAGTTCCCGGGCGGCGGGCGCGGCGAGCTGCAGGGCGTGAAACCGTTGAGGCTCGGCGGAAAGCTCCCGCGGATTCAGGCCGAGCCGCGCGAGTTGCTCGTCCTCCTCCTCGGAAAGCTCGAAAGCCAGGCGGCGCCAGCCTTTCTCCTTCAACCGCACCCAGTTGCCCTTGGCGTTGAGCAGCAACTCGATCTCCTCCGGAGTCAGGTCGGTGTCGTCGATGTCCATTTCCACCTTCAGGTCGAACCAGTCAATGCCGCTTTCTTTGATCTCCAGTCGCAGCGCGCCCGCGGCCGCGGGCTGATTGAAGGCCGCGAGTTCGCCTTCGAGCACGACATCTATCTCTGGAGGCAACGATGCGAGCCACTCGCTGAACTTTCCCGGGAAGTTCCTGTTGACCTGAACGACGAGGCCTTTCTGCCATCCATAACTGGCGCCGATGGCATCAAAGATTCCGGGAACGACGGAAAGCGCGGAGCGGCCGAGGACACGCACCTTTTCCGAGGGATCGGGCGTCTCGCCGGGTTGAATGACCGGCAACGCGGACAGTTCGGTCTCCCAAGCGTCCTTCACCCAGGTTTCCACCACGGAGCCGGAATCGTCGACGGCCCGGACGATCAACTCGCATTGCTCGTTGTAGTCGCGGCACAACCGACAGACGAGGCGCAGGCGCAATTCGACGCGCTCAATGCGCCGGGCAAGCTCTTCAGGGAGGCGGGCGCCGACGCGATGGAAGAACTCAAGTCCGACCGCGTGTTCCACGGCCTCGCGGGGAAGGGTGGCGCCAGTCCTGGGGTTCAGTCGGCGGACATCGAACGGCGGCCCTTCGTGGATGCGGCATCCTACAACGTAGTAGCCGGGCGTTCCGGTCAGGGCGAAGCTGATCCCAGAGACCGGTTCTCCGTTTTCAAACGTGATCTCGGCGCGATAAGAACTCCCGTCCTTCTCGGCTTTGCGCACGCTCCAAAGCAGTTTCGCTTCGGGCCATTCAAACGGTTCTCCCGAGGAATCGACCACGGCGCCGCGCAGGGTCGGCGAATTCAGGATGCTGTGGAGCGTCCGCATGTCCTCGGCGTCCTCCCGACGAAGCCGGTGGCTGTTGCCAATGTAGGCCTTGTGATCCATCCGACGCAGAAGCAGTTCGGAACGGACATCAAACGGAACGCGCTTCGGATGAAACTTGTCGGTCATGGCCTTGAAGTCCGCCAGGCTGAGGACACGAAAACCCGCCGCTCCGGGACGCCGGATCTCCAACGCGGAAAACTCCGGCTTCAGGCAGAGGCGCAATTCGCTTTCCGGGCGTTGCGAGCCGCTGCCGGATGCGGCGATCAC
>JBLHKZ010000405.1:0-4088 GCA_047618185.1 Limisphaerales bacterium | reverse complement strand
TTGTTCGAAACTGGGGAAACAGTCGGCCCCTGTCGCGTTCCAGCCACGCCGCCCACGGCTCCGATGAATGTCATCGGAAAGAATGAAAAATCTGTTGTGACCGATGGGAAGTCTGCGGATCACGACGAGCAGAAAAAAAAGGCGGCGACCGTTGATCTGCGCGCAGAGCCTCTGGAGGCGTTGCTGGAACGCGACGGCGGGGTGCAGATCCAATTTCCCACGCCTGGAGCGGTCGTTCAATGGCTTCGCGAATCGTTCGCCAACAGCCTGATCCGATCGGTCGACGCCAGCGCGCCCAAAGGGGACAAGCAGTCGGCCAGAAAAACCAAGCGTCGCGATTAGCGCGAGTTGAAGGCGGCGGCGGCTACTTGAGATTCGCCAGAAACTCAATGAGGTCTCGAAGTTCGCGCTTTGACAAAAGCTGCCCCATACCCGGAGGCATGCCGGAGAGCGAACTGGTCTGCCGAAACTGAATGTCAGATTTCTTGATTTTGGTCGCGCTGCCATCGGCAAGATTCAGAACCAGCTCGGCGCCGGTTTCGCTTTTCACCGTGCCGTTGAATTCGTCGCCGTTTTTGAGCTCCACCGAAACGCTGGCGAAGCCCTCCGCGATCCGGGCGCTCGGCGCCACGATGGATTCCAACAGGTATTTGCGCGGGTGGCGGGCGCCGATGCCGTCCTGTATCGGGCCGACATCGCCGCCTTTACCATCGAGCTTGTGGCAACGAATGCAGGCGACTTCGACCTTTTCCAGGAACACCTTTTCCCCGGCTGTTGCGTCCCCGCCGTGGAGAGCGGCGCGGAAAGGCGCCACTTCGTCTCCCTGTGGAGCGGAGGCGAGATAGGCTTGTAGCTTCTTTTGCACGGAGGCTTCCGTGCGTTTCTCGGCGGCCTCAACTATATCCAGCTCCAGCGCGGCGTTCGATTTTCCGGCGAGCAGGCGGTCCAGCCACTCGCGAATCATTGCCTCGGCCTCGGCTCCTTCGAGCGTGCCGAGAACCTCGAACGCGCTCTGTTTCTCACCGACAGACCCTTTGGCGAGAATGGTCTTCAGCGCCGTGAGCGCATTGTTCTTCGATAACACGCCGAGATAGGAGACGGCCGTCTTCCGCAGGATCTCGGAGTCAGAGTTGATCGCCTTCTCCACAGCCAGGGCGAGGCGGCTCTTGTCGAGTTTCTTGAGCGCGTGAAGAGACTCGGCGCGCAGATTCGGGGCAGCGGACGTATTCAGGGCCAGTTGCATGATCCGGGGAGCGGCGCGCTGGATCTCCAATATTCCAGCCGCTTTGATGGCGGATAGTTTTACCCCGTTTGGAGAGCCCCTGAGAATGTTGTCAAAGCGTATCGCGAGCGCATTTACCGCGACCGATGGGTTCCGTTTTGGCAGAGGGCGATAAACGCCGACGATACGGTCGCGAGCGTGCGGTTCAGCCCAAGAGCTCAGCGCCTGCAACGCCTCGATGCAGCCTTCGTCGGGGGTGTGATCGCGCATGGCGAGATTGGCAAGCGCCGTCGCGTTCGATTCCGTTCCGACGCGGAAGTTGGCGTTGACGATTCGAAGGATAAGGGGCGTCCGCAAATCCGTCTCAACTCCGGGTGGCTGCTTCAAGAAGCGGACTCGGGAGATGTCGCCCGCGAGCGCCGCGAGCTGCGGCATTGCCGATTCGATGGGGACGTCGTTGATCGCCCGCGCGGCTTCGAGGACGAGCAGAGGATCCTCGTCGTTCAGGAACAGCGAGATCTTTTCGTCTTTCAAGCGACGCATGGCCAAAAGCGCCGCCATGCGGACTGACGCGTCTGCATCCCCGGCCGCGGCGGCCAGGCTTTCAGCGTTGTTGATCCGGACCAACGCCATCACCCCCGCGTGCCGGAGATAGAGGTCGTTGTCGGCATTCTTACGAATCATCTCGACGATCGGCGCGGCGGCTTCCTGGGCTTTCAGTTTTCCAAGGCTTTGGGCGGCGAAGAAACGGACACGAGGGCTTGCGTCTCCGAGCCGTGAAATGAGTTTCTTATTCGCGTTTGCATAGCCCGCGTCGCCAAGGACTTTGGCGGTTTGCGCGCGGACTTCCGCGTCCTTGTCGGCGAGCAGTTTTACGATCGCCTTTAATTCTCCTGAATGCCGCGCCGCTATTTGTCCCAGGCCCCAGATGCCATGGAGGCGCGCGAGCTGTCTGGGGCTTCGTCTGGCAACCTGGGCAAGGCGGTTGATCTCACGGCGAGCGCGATTGGGAGCGGAATTGTTTCTGATGGTTTCGAACGCCTGGTCGACAATGGCGAATTGCGCCTCCATTCGAACGCGGCGATCCTTGTGTGCGAGCAGTCCGCTCAACTCGTCGAGTGAACGATGGTCAAATCCTTCAGCGAAGATCGTTTTCACCTCCCGCACCGGTTTCATCTGCACGGCTTCGGGATCGTAAACGCGGTAGATGCGGCCCCGACTGGACTTGGGCCAATCATGGTGCCAGTCCGTGAAATACATCGACCCGTCATAGCCAAAGTCGACATCGGTCGGCAGGCAGTTCCAAATGAACTTCTCCTGACTGGTCAGCTCGAACGACGCGCCTTTGGGTTTGAGTTTGATGGCGCTGATGCCGCTGACGGAGGCCTGTCCTTTAAAATGGGTGAGAAAGAACTGGCCGGCGTATTTTTCGGGGAAACCGGTTCCGGGGTTGCTGGTCAGTCCGGAAGGGCCGTCCATGATGTTGGCCACCGGAGGCAGGATGTAGGCGGCCTGGCCGGGAAAGCGCGGAACCCAAAGCTTCTCGCTCATCCACTGCCCCGCCTTGCCGAGCGGGGCGTGTTGATAGCCCACGCGCCAACCGCTCTCGCCTCCCTCAACGACATGCACCCAGCGTTCGCTGTCGCCGTTGTCACAGTCGTTGTCGCCGGTAAATAGATTGCCGAAATCGTCAAACGCCAACTCCTGCGGATTGCGCAAACCGCTGTGAACGACCTCCATTTGAGAACCGTCGAGATTGCAGCGAAACACCGCGCCTTCATCAGGAAACGCGAGAACGCCGCCTTCCTGCGTGCGGACATTCGCGCCCCGGTCGCCAAAGCTGAAATAGAGTTTTCCGTCGGGCCCGATCGCTAGGCCGTGCATGTCATGCCCCGTGTAACTGAAGCGAACGCCGTAGCCGTAGCTGAGGGATTTGCGCAAATCGGCTCGACCATCATTGTCCAGATCGGAGAGTTCCCAGAGGTGGGGGATGTTGGTGAAGTAGACCTTGTCCTTGCGGGCCAGCACGCCCGAGGCGATGCCGTCCAGCTGGGTGTTGAAACGATCGGCGTAGATCGTGGATTTGTCCGCCTTGTGGTCGCCGTCGGTGTCCTCGACGAGACGGACCAGTTCCGATTCCACTGCCAGTTCTGCCGCGGCCGATCCGAAGTGTTTCTTCGTCATCGCGATGCGGTCCGCCGGCGTGCGAATAGCGAGGTCGTCTTCGAGCATGAACATGTAGTGGCGTATATCGAGCACGCTGGATCGGTAGCGGTGGGTTTCCGACACCAGAAATCGCCCCTTCCAGTCGATGCAAAAGGCGACTGGATTGGCGAGCATCGGCTCTGCGGCGACGAGTTCGATCTTGAATCCAGGCGGGATCGAGAAAGTCTTCATGTTCGCCAGCGCTTCGTCCGAAGCCTCGGCGACAATGGGTTTCGAAATGCGGACGGCGGTGATGGGCAGTCTGGCGCTGATTTCCGCGGCGCGCGCGAGGTTCGGTGAGAATGTGCCTGAGACGGCGGCCAGGCAAATTGCGGTCAGTAGTAGATTGCGCATAGGGGCGGGTAAGCTAATGAGATATGATCGGAAATCAAGTTGCGAAAATGGCGGACGCCGACGCCGGGCGCAGTGCGAATTATGGGAATCGATTTTGCAATGAAGCCGAACCCACCTCTAACCCTCCTCGGAGGGGAACCGGATTAGCGCAGTGGTTGCCTCATAGGCAGTCCCCCTCCTGGGAGCTGTGCATTACCCACAAATTTGCGATTTGCGGCGCTGCCTCGTTTCCCTTTATCCCAACGGGATTACGCCCTCCAGCCCAAGGTTGGCCTTCCGCGACAGCGGCTGGCCTACCTTGGGTTCT
>JBLHKZ010000404.1:0-4090 GCA_047618185.1 Limisphaerales bacterium | reverse complement strand
TTCACCGAAGCCAGGGACCGCGCCAATTCACGCCCGGGCAACGCGCCGAACGTCACCCAATAGGGATCGGTCAGACAGGGGACTTTGAGCGGGTCGCGGGTGATCATTTCCAGGTTGTATTGAATCTTCGGGTTCGCCTTCTCACAGACGTCGATAATGCGACGGAGATTCACGAAGCCTTCGCCGAGCGGAACTTCCGAGAGCAGGAAGCCATCGTTGTATTCAGCGACGCCCATGTCCTTGAAATGCGTGGTGAAGGCGTAGGGCGCCAGGGTCTCGACAGTCGTCATGACGTCCTCCAGCAGCGAAAGGCTGTTGCCGGTGTCGATGGTGGCGCCGACGTATTCGCTGTCGATGCGTCTTAGAATCCCGATCAACTCCGGCGCGCGCCAGTCCTTGTGATTCTCGACCGCAAGCTTGACGCGCTGTCGATCGACGACTTTGGCGGCGCGTTCCAGCGCGGCGTAGGAGCTCTTCTTAAACTCGCTCCAATCCGCGAGTGTCTTGAAATTCTCATACCGCCGCCCCCCAAGCATGACGGTGCGGATGATGGTCGCTCCGGCTTCCTTCGCCGCCTTGATCTCGCTTTCGAAGCGATTCACATCTCCGTCCTTCTTTGGCAGGCCGATCTGGCCTTCCAGGAACATGCCGAGCGACTCCCGTCGATCGCGCACCTTCCTCGCGAAAGCGGATTGCCAGCCGCGCACGCCGATCTGGACCCCGCCGGCGTCGTGCCGATGGCAATGATCGAGAATATTGAGCGCATCACGAAAAGACGGCAGGCCCAGCTCGGAACCGCCGCGCGAGCGATGCCCGTAAGATGCGATGCTCACGCCCAGTTTCTTACCTGTCGGCGCAGCGGGCGAGACGGACGGAAAGGCCGCGCAAGCAGCCAGCGCAAGACCTGATCGGCCGATCATGTCGCGGCGGGAGATCGGCTTAGAGGATCTGTGATTCGTGTTCATTAGTGTCCATTGGTGGTTGAGAAAAGCGTCGGCGCGAGCGGCGCGATGCTCCCGCGATAATGATTGGTTTTCTGACAGGTTTGCCCTATTCGGATTCCACGGCCGGATAGTGGACATTCGCCGACAAAAAACCAAGCGCCCGAAATGACCCCTTTTTCCTTCCTCTCAAAACGACGCATTGCCCTAACATTCCTTGCCGTGTTCGCGAGTCTCGGATCCTTGTTTGCGGCGGAAACCCGACCGCTGAAGCCAGTAAACACTTTCGGTCCCCGGAAAATATCCGTGAAGCACGGGGAGTTCGGACCGTTGTCCGGAGGCGAATACGCCAGCCTCAACACTCTGCAAAATGACCGGGGACTCCGTGTCACTGCGACGAGTTATGGCGCAACCCTGATCTCAGTCGAAACGCCCGACCGCGACGGCAAGCTCGCGAACATCACGCTGCGTCTCGACACCTTTGCCGACTACCTTAAGGGCCACCCCCTCATGGGTTCGACCGTCGGCCGTTACGCCAATCGCATCGACAACGGTGGCTTCAAAATCAACGGCAAAGGGCACAAGTTGAAAACGGTGGGCAAGAACGGGGTGCACATCCACGGCGGCAAGGAGGGCTTTCAAAAGCTAAACTGGAAAACGCATCCCACGCTCGGTGACGACTACGCGCAGGTCGAATACACGCACGTCAGTCCGGACGGGCATGAAGGATTTCCCGGTGAGCTCACCGTCTCGGTCACCTACCGTCTGACCAACGACAACGAACTCTTCATCGAGTACAAGGCAACGACGACAAAGCCCACGCACCTGAACCTGGCCAACCACGCCTACTGGAATCTCTCGGGCGCCGGCTCCGGCGATGTCCTTCACCACAGACTCACGCTCAATGCCGACCACTACCTCGCCATCGATTCACGAAAGATCCCGACCGGCAGTTACACCCACGTCGACGGCACGCCCTTTGATTTTCGAAAGCCGCACACGATCGGAGAGCGCATTGGCCAGGTCGATGGCGGGGGCTACGATCATTGCTACGTCCTGAACAAAAGCGACATCGACACAAAGGGTCTGCCCGCCGCTCGAATCGAAGATCCCAGGAGCGGCCGCGTCATGGAGGTCTTCACGACTCAGCCTGGGGTGCAGCTCTACACCGCCAATTACCTCAACCCGCGCTACAAATCCAAAGACGGCGTCTACGGGAAACACCACGCCATTTGCCTGGAAACCCAGCATTATCCCGATTCGCCAAACAAGCCCCATTTTCCTTCGACCCTGCTGCGTCCCGGCCAGGTCTATCGCGAAGCCACCGTGCATCGGTTTTCGGTGATGAAATGAGCGGATTGGGACACCGAGGACGGCGTCCGTCGGATGAAACGTTCAAACCTGTTGCGGCATTTGCGACCAGACATCGGCACGCGCGCCAGTCCCGGATAGACATATGAAACTAGCCCGGCGTTAAAACGCCGGGCTATTGTCGTGGCGCCCCTCCGGGGCTGAAAATTCGATCCCACGACAGGCCCAAATCGCGAAGCATTATTGTCAGGCGGCCTCCTCTCTCTTATGATCCCTTGTCCGTGGCCGACCCGACAAACCAAACCAAGCCTCCCATCCGATTCATCGACCTGTTTTGCGGGTTGGGCGGATTCCACCTTGCGACCAAACAGGCCGCGAAGCTTCATGGTGTCGGGGCGAAGTGCGTCTACGCCAGCGACATCGACAAGCACTGCCAGACCGTCTATGAGGCGAATTTTGGCCGGCGGCCAGAGGGCGACATCACTCAGGTCGACGCGAAGGACATTCCCGACCACGACTTGCTGTTGGCCGGATTTCCCTGCCAACCCTTCAGCATCATCGGCAGCGGGAAAGGATTTGAAGACACGCGCGGAACGTTGTTTTTTGATATTGCGCGCATTCTCAAAGAGAAACGGCCCGCCGCCTTCGTGCTCGAAAACGTCCGAAGGCTCATGGTCCACAACGGCGGCCGCACGCTGGCGCGAATCATGGAGACCCTCGCCGAGCTGGGCTACCACGCTGAATACCGCATACTCAACGCTCTCAACTTCGGTCTTCCGCAGAAACGCGACCGCATCTACATCGTGGGTTTTCACGAGATGAAATTGTTCAACTGGCCCGCTGGCGGCGTTCCGATGAAGCCGCTGTCGAAAATCCTCGAAACCGACGTTCCGAAAAAACACTTCGCCTCGGAGCACATTCGCCAGAATCGTCTAAAGAAGCACGCCCCGACGAAGGAGACGACCATCTGGCACGAGAACAAATCGGGGCACGTCAAGGCGAGGACCTACTCCTGCGCCCTACGCGCCGGGGCCTCCTACAACTACCTGCTCGTCAATGGCGAACGGCGCCTCACACCTCGCGAGATGCTCCGCCTCCAGGGATTTCCCGATTCCTACAAAATTGTCTGCAAGGATTGTCAAACGCGAAAACAGGCCGGCAACAGCCTGCCCGTGCCCGTCGCGAGCGCCATTCTTAAAAACCTTTTTCCCGCGATGGGTTGGACCGATCACAATGGACAGAAATCCAAAACTAAGGACGGTCGAAAAGTACAAGCCTCCGTTTCCTCTGAATGAGTTTCCCGCCGACTTTGGGAGGAAACTGGGCGAGGAACTGGTGTACTTGCTCGCGTCGCGCGGAACGCCCCGACTCGAAGGCAACGACTGGGAGGAGATCTTTTCCCGGCTCGTCGGCGCGCAATGGAAGCCCTCCAACGTTGGGCTCGACGATGTCGTGCTTGAGCAGACCGTCTGGGGCGCCAAGACCGTCAAGCATTCCACCCCGACGAAGGCGACCAAGGTGCGGCTGATCTCGGGCCGCAATTCGCCGGTGTATTCCTTTGGCGATAAGGAAGTCAGCGAATGCGATCCGAACGAACTTGGCGAAAAGGTCCTGGCGATCTGGAATGAACGCGTCGCCGCCGTCCGCGCCATTTACAAGCACGCGCGAACCGTTGTGCTGATCAAATCCGAGGATCTGCTCGAAGTGTCGGTCTTCGAATACGAGACCGTCATGTATCCTCCCGAAGGTTTCGTCTGGAGCTGGAACAAGAACAACAATCTAGAAGGCTCCACGCGATCAGGCGATGATCACAAGTTCACCTGGCAGCCCCACGGCTC
>JBLHKZ010000403.1:0-4146 GCA_047618185.1 Limisphaerales bacterium | reverse complement strand
GGCCATCGTCTTTCGCGCATGTCGGCGTGGTTTCCTCGAAAGCTATTCGCGATTTTGCCGTGGCCGGATTTCCCGAAGGAGGACGGGGAGAAGAAGCCCGGAGGAATCTGGCGCGCGGCGGCGGGTTCGTTCGTGACGCCCTGGTTGAAAATTGAGCGGCCCATCTTTCATGAGCGCTTGAAGATCCTGCTGCACGCCGCCGCGATTGCGGCGGTGGCGGGCATGGCCACGAACATGTATCTCAAGGGCCTGAACTTCGAGTTCCGCGCCGGGTGGAGCAGTACCTTTATTCAGGAGGCTGAATCGCTGCGCGGTCTGCTGGGATTCGTCTTTGGTCCGGCATCCTGGCTTACCGGCATCGCCCTGCCGGATGCGGCCGGCCTGAGAACGATGAATTGGTCGAGCAATCCCCAAGGTGAGAATGCGGCCGATTGGATTCACCTTTATGCGGCCACGGCTCTGTTGGTGGTTTCGCCGCGGCTGGTCCTGATCGGCCTGAGCGCGTTGCGCGGATGGCGCGCGGGGCGGAAGGTCGAGCTTGAGGGCCTGGAGGCGCCGTTGTTGGGCAAGGTGGAAACGACTCTCGTCGCGACCGAGTCTCTCGAGCGGATTTGCATCGTTCCCTACAACCACACCTGCGCGCCGGTATTTCGCGATCGGTTTCGCAAGGAGCTGTTCGAGCGAAGCTCGGAACGGTTTCAACTCGATTATCTGGACCGGGTGAACTACGGCCTCGAGGCGGAGTACGCTGCGTGTCTGGACGTCGACAAACTCAGGTGCAAGTCGCTGCTGGTGGTGTTCAATCTCAGCTCGACGCCGGAGGAGGAGGTGCAGGGAATGTTCCTGGATCGACTGGATCAAATGACGCGCCGGTTGCAGCGTCATGTCGGCATTGAGGTCTGGCTCGATGAGTCGAGCTTTTCAGAACGGTTCCGCGCGGAGGCGGGATTCGGCGAGCGGCTTCAGCAGCGCCGCGCGGCCTGGATTAGGATGCTCGCCAAACGGGAAATGAAGCCGGAGTTCATCGACGTCGTCACCGAGGAATACCTGCGACCTTCCGCGCCCGCTGAAGCTGACGTCGCTTCTGAGTCGACCGATGCTTCGAAGGATTCAATCACGACATGAGCGCCACCACCGTCACTCTCAGCCTGATCTCGCACACGAACGTCGGCAAGACGACTTTGGCTCGCACGCTGTTGCGGCGGGACATTGGCGAGGTGTTCGACCAGCCGCACGTGACGGATTCCTGCGAGGAGCACACGCTCATGGAGACCGGCGACGGCATTGAGCTCAAGCTCTGGGACACGCCGGGGTTTGGCGATTCATTCCGACTTTGGAAACGGCTGGAAAAATCCGAGACCGCGCTGGGGAAATTCCTCACCGGCGTCTGGGATCGGTTCACCGATCGGCCGTTCTGGTGCAGCCAGCAGGCCATCCTCAATGTGCGGGACAAGGCGGACGTCGTGCTCTATCTCGCCAATGCCGCCGAGGGCCCCAACGAGGCCGGCTACGTCGAGCCGGAAATGCAGATTCTCGAATGGCTGGGCAAGCCCGTCATCGTGCTGCTCAACCAGATGGGCAGTCCGCGAGAATCCGAGCATGAAGATCGCGATCTGCGAGCCTGGCGGGAGAAGCTGAAAGACGTGCCGGTCGTACGCGACGTTCTCGTGTTCGACGCCTTCGCCCGGTGCTGGGTGCAGGAGATTGTGCTGTGGCGCGCGGTGGGCAAGGCGCTTCCCGAGCTGGAGGGCGCGGCGATGGACGGCTTCATTGAAACCTGGCAGCTCAGCAATCGCCGGCTCCTGCAGCGCGGCGTCGAGCGCATGGCGCTGGCGTTGGCTGACATCGCCAACGATGCCGAGCCAGTCACCCGCACGAGCCTGTTCGATCGCTTTGTGACGCCGACATTGAAACGGTTGAAATCGTCGGAGAAACAGTCGATGCAGCGCCTGGCCGAGCGGCTGTCGGCCATTCTCTCGGCGACGACGACTTCGCTGATTCACCTGCATGGTCTGTCCGGCGAAGCCGCGAAGAAGATTGAGTCGCGCTTCGATGACGATTTTGCGTTTCAGCGACCGGTGGACAAGAGCGTGGTCGGAACGATCGGCGGATTTGTCACCGGCGCGGCGAGCGGCCTGACGGCGGATCTGCTGGCGGGCGGATTGACCTTTGGCGGCGGGGCGCTGGTCGGCGGATTAGTGGGCGCGGTCGGCGGCACGGCGGCGGCGCACGGCTACAATCTGGTGAAGGGCGAGAAGCAGCCGAAGGTGCGTTGGTCGCCGGAGTTTCTGCAGTCGGCGCTCCGGGCGTTGATCCTACGCTATCTCGCGGTGGCGCATTTTGGGCGGGGGCGCGGGAATTACAATGAGGGGGAATGTCCGGCGTTTTGGAACGAGCAGGTCAATGCGGTCGTCGAGCCGCGGGAGGATCGGATCAAGGCGCTGCAGCCTTCGGGCGGGAAGAACGATCGGGAACCGCGTCCGGTGGGTCAGTTTGAGAGTCTGGTTTCTGAAGTCCTGATCGCGACGCTTTCGAAGCTATATCCGGACGCGGATTCGGCGCTGATCGAGTTGAATCGGGAGGAAACTGTTTCCGGGTTGGTGGAAGAAGGTGGTTGAGGTTGGACGGAAAGCGCGCCGACCAAGGAGGGGCGGCATTTCTCGCGCCTGAAACTTCCGATGCCACCGCCGCGCATCACTCTGACCCTTGCAGGGCCACGGCGACAGGAATGTCGCCGCTCCTTGCGTCTCCGGTCTTTCGCTTGCTTTGCGAGAATCGAACTCAGGTTTTATCTTCGCTCTATTCGTGCAAATTTGGCCGTTGCAGCGTCTTTTTGCAGAACAAGGCAGCGGAACGTCCATGTCGCATCGGCCGTCAGATTCCCAATGAAATCACTGGTTTCGCCGAGGCGTTTGCCCTGTTTGTCGAACAAATCGAATTGAACCTGGATGCTCTTTTGATCGTGGGCGGATTGATCGTGGATTTCGCCCGTGACGTAGACAAGGCCCGCCTCCTTTTTGATGGCGTATTTGCCGAGTTTCAGACCCTCCGGCGTCGTTGTTTTCTTCGCGACGGGTTTGCCCTTTCCCTTCGGCTTAGTGTTCCCGGGCGCGGGCGTCTTGGATTCTGGGGTGTCGGCGAGTTGCCCGGGCGCGCGGACGCCGGAGCCCTTGCGTTTCGTGAGCCGATCGCCCAATTCGGCGCGGGCCTTTTCGGCGAAGCGTTCCAGGCGTTTGACGACCTCGGGATACTTCGCGGCGAGATCCACGGTTTCGCTCATGTCGTCGGCGAGGTTGTAGAGTTCGGGTTTGGTCACCTTCGCAGAGAGGTAGCGCGTCGGCGTTCCGCCGGTTCCGCCGGCGGTGGAGCCCATCGTCCGATAGGTGTGAGGCAGATAGAGCTTCCACTTGCCCATGGTCACGGCGTGCAGCTCGTTTTGCTTGTAGTAAAACCAGTAGCCCTCGTGCGGATTCTTCGCGCCCTTTTCGCCAGCGATCAGCGGCCAGACGTTGAGTCCGTCGATCTTGTGTTTGGGAAGCTTCGCGCCGACGAGATGGGCGATGGTGGGGAGCAGATCGATGCTCATGGCCGGGGTGTCGCAAATCGTGCCGGCGGGAACTTTGCCGGGCCAGCGCATGATGGTGGGTTCGCGGACGCCGCCTTCCCAGGCCGTGCCTTTGGCCTCGCGCAGGGGCAGGGCGGAGCCTGCGTGGTCGCCGTAGGAAACCCAGGGGCCGTTGTCCGAGGTGAAGATCACCAGGGTGTTCTCATCGAGTCCATTGCGTTTGACGGCTTTAAGAATTTCACCGACCGACCAGTCAATTTCCTGAATGACGTCGCCGTAAAGTCCCTGGGCGGACGAGCCCTTGAACTTGCCGGAAACGTAGAGCGGCACGTGCGGCATGCTGTGCGGAACGTAGAGGAAGAAGGGTTTGTTCTTGTTCTTGTCGATGAACTCGACGGCGCGTCCGGTGTACCAGGCGGTGATGAGTTTCTGATCGTCGCCGGTCACCTTTGCTTTGACCACCTTGTCGTCCTCGATCAGCGGAAGGTCGGGAAAGCGAGCCCCGGCGGTCGGATGAAAGGGCCACATGTCGTTGGAGTAGGGCAATCCGAAGTAGTCGTCGAAGCCGTGGTGAACGGGGA
>JBLHKZ010000402.1:0-4147 GCA_047618185.1 Limisphaerales bacterium | reverse complement strand
CGCCTGACGCTGTTGGCCAACGAGAAATTGCCGTAGAGTCTGGAAACAAGGTGGCAAAGGAAACGATTGAATTTGAGTGGGTTTCAAATTGCGCTGGAAGCCGCAGCGCAGAAAATGTTAATTCGTTGAATCTGGAACGTTTTCGTTGATGTGGACGGAAATGGAATCGGCGAGGGACATGCCCCGTCGTTTCTACCGTGTGTTGCAGGAGCTGTGAGGGCGAGCGGCCATCGTCGCCTTGCTCGCGATCAAGGATGAATCCTCATGCCTCAGAGCCAATCCAAATTCATGGCTCATGGGGAAGGGCGGGCTCGACGGGCTAAATCTTGAAAAGCCGCGCGGCGTTTCCGTGCAGAATCTTGCGAAGGATTCTCCTGTTCGGCGAAAGATGAACGAGCGCCTTGCGCAGATTTGCGCCGCGGCAGCTCGGGCCGGCGCCCAGCGTGTCATAACAGTCGCTGCCGAACATCAGCTTGTCCTGGTGACGCTCAAGAAAGCCGACCGCGTGCTCCTCGTCTCGCAGCAGGCCATTGAGCCCGGAGCCGGCGGAGTGATCTCCATACATGTTCGGGTAGTCGCTCAGCAGCCGATCCGTGATGCCCCCGCGCGTGACCTGGCCCGTCGGATACATCGCCTTCGGGTCGTGCTTCTTGTCGATGTTTCCCCAAAAGGTCTGCGCGTGGCCGATGAAATTGACGGTGGGATATTTCTTCAGAATCTTGTGCAGGCGTTCGATTCCGTGATTGTACATCTCCTGCTGGAAGTGCATCAGGATCGGGACGCCGAATTCCTTCGCGATGTCGTAGAGCTGGAACATCGGTCGGGAGTCGATCGCGAGATTGAACTTCTGTTCGCCAATCCCGATCGCGCCCAGTTTGAGATACTTTTCCAGATTCTTTTTGGCCTCTGGATGATCGGGGACTTCGTTGGCAAAAAAGCGCAACGCCTTGGGATGTTTCTTGGCCAGTCGATAGGCGGCCTCAACGGGCGAACAACCCGCGCCCAGACCGTTCTTCTTTCCGTCGTGCGTCGAGGGGAGATTCATCGGGGTCCCGGCCGGCAGGATGAACGACATCGTCGGGCCCATCTTGCGCTGATGGCCGATGACCTTGTCATCCGCGCGCCCCTTGAATCCAGGATGCTGATGGATGTCGATCATCGGCTCCGGCGCGGATGCCGCGTTCAAGGGAGAGGCGGCGAGCGCGAGGCCGGAGGCGGCAAGAAAGCGGCGGCGAGTGATGGGTGTTTTCATCTTCAAATGTATTTTCGCGGCAAGCCGATCTTCAAGCCGGCTACTTGTTGTGGTTCTCGATTACCTTGACCATGGCGGAGCCGATGACGTCAGCGATGGCCTTCGTGTTGGCGGCGCTATCGGGCAGGAACAATTGCTCGCGACTTAACGCCAGCGGCGCCGTGACCTGGTCCCGATTGAAGATGGCTTTGAAATAGTCTCCGATGGATTTCTCCTGGAGGTCGAAAACCAGTTCGCCGGTGATTCCGCCGTCGTCGGATTGAAGCAGCTGCAATCTCAGGTAATCCAGTTCCTTCTTCAAAGCGCCCGGCGGAATCATGCGAAACCAGCTCTCCCGGGTCTTGGAATTCCACCGTCGATAGCTGGTTTTCTCTTCAAATCGCAAGATGGTTTCGCAGGTCTCCAGAACGGCCGCAATTTCCTCGCTGGGTTTCACGTCCAGTTTGACATGCCCGCGGGGATCGACGGCCGCCGGAATATCCAACGAAACTTCGACGAGCCAGCCTGTGGATCCCGTCGAAATACGTCCATTGAGCGGGAGCCGGGTCTCGAAACGAAACCGTTGTTCCGACCCCGACTTGATTGCAAACGCTCCCGCGAGATTCACGGTGTCGTGCGTGTGATACACCGTGACGGTCGTCGTCGACTTGGTCGCGGCATTGTATCGTGTCTCGGTCCAGAATTCCTTGAGCTCCAGCGCAATGGCCTTGCCCGATTGATCCAGCTTGCCGCCGACGATCACGACCTCCCCGGAGACAGGATCGTTCTGCGAGAGGACTTCGTCGTCCAGATTCACCGTGATCTCCGCGCCCGAGATATTGAACGTGCGTTTGAAGGATTCGACTAGACCCATCGGTCAGCCTTTCGCGCGGGGAGAAACCATTGTTTGAATCGTCTTTTGGGCATCCATAAAAGCTAGGCGACCCAGCTGTGACGTTCGAGCATAAATAATTGGCTGCAACCGGCGGATTGCGCGATGCGTCTTTTCCGTTAGAATTACCCGCTTGATCCGATGACGAATGACACTATGAAATTGCGACTGCCTATTTGGTTCCTGACAGTATTCCTGAGCGCGTCGTGCGCGTTTAGCGCCGACTTGTCTAAAGCTGCCTCCGGCTTTCTGCGGGACTATTGCCACGATTGCCACGACGGCGATGTCAGCAAGGGCGATCTGAACCTCGCCGACCTCAAGTTTGATCCGGCCAACAGCGCAAATTTCAAAACCTGGCAACAGGTGTTCGAGCGCGTGCGTGATGACGAGATGCCGCCCGCCAAAAAGCCGCGCCCGGCGAAGTCGGACCTGGGTCGATTCCTGGCGGATCTCCAATCGCCCTTGCTGGCGGCGGACCGATCCGATATCGCGGATCGTGGTCGAGTCCGAAGCCGTCGGCTCACGCGCACGGAGTATGAGCACACCGTTCATGATCTGCTCGGCATCGACATCCCCCTGAAGGAGCTTCTTCCCGAAGACCCGTCGTCGCACGGATTCGAAACTGTGGCCGCTGGACAACAACTTTCCCACCATCAGCTGGCCCGCTATCTGGATGTCGCCGATCTGGCATTGACCTCGGCGTTTCGGCGCGCGCTCCGGGGAGACGCCACCTTCAGCCGGGAGTGCTCGCCAGAGGAACTCGCCCATCGCCGAGGAGGGAACTACCGGGGACCGGATCTACGCGAGGGCAAGAGCATCTCCTGGCCCATGACGCTGCAGTTTTTTGGGCGAATGCCCGTGACGCAGATTCGACACGACGGCTGGTATCGCATCACGCTGCGCGACGTTCACGCCATCAACCCCGGCAAGGACGGCGCAGTGTGGGGCACGCTGCGTTCGGGCGCCTGCTCCTCCAGTGCGCCAATTCTCTACATGATCGGCCTGGTCGAAGCCACTGCGAAGCCGAGGGATCTGGTCTACGAGGCGTGGATTCAGCGCGGTCACCAGCTGGAGCTCAAGCCCAACGATTTCGAACTGCGCCGCCCACGATCCGGCGCGAAAGGCGGCAACGTTTCGTTCACGGGACGCGACCTGGAGAAAGATGGCTACTCGGGAATTGCGAATCGCGGCATTGTCATCGAGCGAATTTATCCCAACGCCGACCGCGCCACCTTGCGCGGAAACCTCTTTGGCGACATCGATCTCGACGAGGCGAAATCCAATCCCGGACCCGCGCTGGACAAGATGGTGGCGCGTTTCGCGCGACGGGCATTCCGGCGGCCGGTGACGACTGAGCAACTTGCCCCCTATCGCAGGATCGCGCGTCAATCGCTCGCGGAAGGCGAAACCCCCGCCGAGGCGCTGCACGCAAGCTACCGGGCGATTCTTTGCTCGCCGCGATTCCTGACCTTTATCGAGTCGCCCGGCCAATTGAACGACCATGCCATTGCCTCGCGCTTGAGCTACGCTCTCTGGGTCAGCATGCCCGATTGGACGCTTACGAAGCTGGCGAATGAGGGCAAACTCCGCCAGCCCGGCCAGATCGCCAAACAGATCGACCGCATGATCGCCCACAAGAAGTTCGATCGATTTATCGCCAGCTTCAGCGATCAATGGCTTCGTCTGAAGGAGATCGATTTCACCTCGCCGGACCGTCGCCAGTTCAAGACCTTCGATCCCGTCCTGCAGGAATCGATGCTCCAGGAAACGCGCGCCTACCTGACCGAGTTGATCAAGGCCGACCTCGGCGTCGATCGCTTTGTGGATTCCGACTTCGCCTTTCTGAACGGGCGATTGGCGCGTCACTATGAAATGGACGCGAAACTTACGCCGGGCCGGGGCCTGCAGAAAGTGGTCCTCGACAAGTCGAAGGACAGCGTTCGCGGCGGGCTTCTCACTCAAGGCGCCATTCTCAAGGTGACCGCCGACGGCACAACAACCTCCCCCGTGATTCGCGGCGTCTT
>JBLHKZ010000401.1:0-4156 GCA_047618185.1 Limisphaerales bacterium | reverse complement strand
CGACAACTCGGCGCATTCATCGTCGCCCTCGGTCAGGACCTCGCCGGCGAGATCTACGTCATGACCAACGCCAGCAACAGCATCAAGGGCAAAACCGGCATGGTTTGGAAGCTGGTCAAGAAATGAATCCCGCCACCCTCGGACAGGGCCAACGACCGTTTCAATCGTTTTTCGCAACTCGCGTCTTCCGGGTTCGGTTGGATCTTTTTTGCTGAATGAGCCTTAAGAAAACGCATTTCCTGATCGTCGCGGCGCTGTTCTTCGCAACCACGTTCGGAACGATTGCGGCGGAGCCGGCCAAGAGCCAATGGCCGCACTGGCGGGGTCCTTTGGCCAATGGCGTCGCGCCCAACAGTTCGCCTCCCTTGAAATGGGGCGAATCGACCAACGTCCGTTGGAAGGTCGGAGTTCCAGGCGAGGGATTTTCAACTCCGATTATCTGGGGCGACAAGGTCTTCCTGCTCAGCGCGGTTCCCACCGGTGAGAAATCCGCCGCGCCTCCTCAGAAGCGCCAATTCAGCCAGGCAAAAGTTCCGCCCGCGAACGAGATCTATCGATTCATTGTCCTGTGCTTCGATCGCCAGACCGGCAAGTTGCTTTGGAATGCCATCGCCGCCGAGGCCGTCCCCAACGAGGGTCGGCACCGGACCCACACCTACGCCTCCGCTTCGCCGGTCACCGACGGCAAGCGGCTCTACGTCTCCTTCGGTTCGCATGGCATTTTCTGTTTCGATTTCGATGGCCGTCGCATTTGGAAGCGAGATCTGGGAGACATGGAAACGCGCTATTCCTGGGGTGAAGGCTCCTCCCCCGTATTGGCCGACGACAAATTAATCGTGAATTGGGACCACGAGGGCCCCTCTTTCATCACGGCGCTCGACAAGTTGACCGGCAAGACGCTGTGGAAAACCGATCGCGATGAAGTCAGCTCATGGGCGACGCCGCTGGTCGCCCGGCACAATGGCAAGACCCAGATCGTGGCCCCGGCGAGCGGCCGAATTCGCGGCTACGACGCAGAGGATGGCCGCGAAATCTGGAGTTGCGCCGGGCTGAACGTAAACGTGATTCCGGCTCCGGCGCAGAACGAGGACATTGTCTACGCAATGAACAGCTACGGGGAAAGTTCCGTGCTGGCGATTCGGCTGGGATCGACTGGCGACATCACGGGAACGGACGCGATCTTGTGGGAGTACAAGAAAGCGGCGCCGTATGTGCCCTCGCCGTTGCTCTACGACAATCGGCTCTATTTTCTTTCCGGCATGGACGGTCTGATCACCACCCTGGACGCCGAGACCGGCCGGCCTCGGTTTGAGTGCAAACGCCTTCGGGCCATTCGCGGCATCTACTCCTCTCCTGTCGGCGCCAATGATCGCGTGTATGTCGCCGGGCGCGACGGCGCCACCGTGGTTTTGAAACACAGCCGCAACTTCCAGATACTCGCGATCAATCGCCTGGAGGATAAATTCGACGCCTCCCCGGCGATCGTTGGCAAAGACCTCTTCCTGCGCGGCCACCGATTCCTCTATTGCATCGCCGAACCCGATTGAGCGGAAAGCGCCGCGTCCGCGGATACTCGCCCGGGCTTCCGATTCAGTTCATCAATAGTCCGGCAGATGCCGCAACTGAATCAATGTCAGGAACCACCACACGACAAAGACCCCGCCCCGCAAATACAGCGCCAGCGCAATCGTCGACTGCACGACGAACATCAGCGCCAGCCAGGCGAGATGACTCGGGTCCTGCGATCCAGCCATGGCGGCAAAGCGCAACATCATGACGGAAACGCCGAGGAGGACAGTTAAGACGACGGAAACTGGAATCCTGCGGGTTAGCCGAAGGAAAAACGCGAGCGGGGCGAAGATCAGAAACAGTGGCCCGAAAACGACCGAGAGCAGCGTTGTGGCGATCCACTCGGCGAAGGAGACAGGATAACTCCACGGAGCTATTTCACGGAAGCCGGGGTCGAGAAAAAACCGCATCGAGAGCATCGCCGCCACGCCCAGCGCGGTCACGCCAATCCAGCCGCGCAAGCTGACGTCAAAACGAAACACCTCTCGTTTGGAATACTCCTTGTGCCAAGCAAACACGAAGGCCCAAAGAACGAAGATGCACCACGCGAAAATCATCAGACTGGAAAAAAGATTGTCCTGAAGTTGCTTCCAGATCGAAAGACGCGGATAGACCGCGGCGCCCGTCAGCAGCGCCGCAATGCCCGAGGCCTTGAGGACCTCTGTTTTTCCCAGTAATCGCACGAGCGTAGGGTAGCGCCTGCTCGGCCAATGGCCAGAGGAGACCTCGCCCCTTGCCACGGCTCCGGAGGGCGCTAGCCTACGCAAACATGCCCGCCCACACCAATCGATTGGCCCACGAGAAATCGCCCTACCTGCTGCAGCACGCGCACAATCCGGTCGATTGGCTCCCCTGGGGCGAGGACGCTTTCATGGCCGCGCGAACTGGCGACCGGCCGATCCTCCTGAGCATCGGCTACTCCACCTGTCATTGGTGTCACGTCATGGAACGCGAATCGTTCGAGGACGAGCAAATCGGCGCCTATCTCAATGAGCATTTTGTCTGCATCAAAGTCGACAGGGAAGAACGTCCGGACGTCGACAAAATCTACATGCACGCCGTCCAGGCCATGATGGGAGGCGGTGGCGGATGGCCTCTAAATGTATTTCTGACGCCAGATCTCAAGCCGTTCTATGGCGGGACCTATTTCCCTCCGGCGCCGATGCGCGGGCGGCCGAGTTTCCGACAACTGCTGGAGCGACTTGTGGAGCTGTGGAAAACCGACCGTGCAAATTTGTTGGAGAACGCGGAACAGACCGCGCGACAACTCGCCGCATGGACGGAGCGCGAACCCGTCGCCGGATTGGCGCTGTCCACGGGCATGCTTGAGCATGCCGCTCGCGCGCTGAAAGCGGAATACGAACCCGTCTATGGCGGATTCGGCCGAGCTCCAAAATTTCCCCGTCCGGCGCTGCCGCTATTCCTCCTACGCCACGCATGGCGACATCAGGACCAGGAGACCATTGAGAAGGTCCTGTTCACTTGCGACAAAATGGCGAACGGCGGCATCTACGATCAGTTGGGCGGCGGATTTGCCCGCTATTCAGTGGATGAAAAATGGCGGGTCCCCCACTTCGAGAAAATGCTCTACGACAACGCCCAACTCGTTCACCTCTATCTGGACGGCTTTCTGGTCAGCGGAAACAAAAAATACGCTCTCATCGTCCACGATATATTCCGGTATATCCTGCGCGACATGACCGATCCCGAGGGAGGTTTTTACTCAGCTGAAGACGCGGACAGCGAGGGACAGGAGGGCAAGTTCTACTGCTGGACCAAACGCGAAATTGAAGAACTTCTGGAGCCGGACGAGGCGAAGGCAATCATTCGAATCTATGGCGTCACCGAGCGGGGAAACTTCGCCGATCACAGCCATCCAGATCCCCTGCCCGATCTCAACGTGCTCAGCCGAGTTGCAGAACCGATCGACGACCAGGAGCTTCTGCTGACGACGATGGCGGAAGAGAAGTTGTTCCAGGCTCGCGAACGAAGAATCCGACCGCATCGAGATGACAAGATTCTGGCCTCGTGGAATGGACTCATGCTGGGCGCATTTGCCCGGGCATTCGGCATCCTCGGCGTCGAGAATGACAGGAACGTCGCCGAGCAGAACCTGGCCTTCATTCGCGCCCGGCTGTGGGACGCTGAAACGCAGACCCTTCATCATCGGTGGCGCGACGGCGAGCGAGACAACGCTCAGATCCTCAGCGCCTACGCCTTCCTCCTTGCCGGGGTTCTCGATCTCTACGAGGCCACGATTCAGCCCGCCCATCTCGAATTTGCCATCGAACTGGCCGAGGCGATGATCGAGCGATTTTATGATGAAACCCACGGAGGCTTCTTTCAGGCGCCGGCGTCCGAGGACCTACTTTTCCGAGTGAAGCCGGAATACGATGAAGGAGAGCCCTCTCCCAATTCTCTCGCGATTCAAAGTCTGCTGCTGCTGGCTGAGATCACCGGCCGCGTCGACTTTCGCGAACGAGCGGAAAAGAGCCTGAAGCTGTTCGCCGACCGCATGCAGAAGATGCCATCCGGCGCCCCTTCCATGCTCATTGCTTTGGACCAGTTTCTGACGCCAGTGCATCGC
>JBLHKZ010000400.1:0-4171 GCA_047618185.1 Limisphaerales bacterium | reverse complement strand
CTACTTCGACGGCGGCGATCTCCAAGAATACCAATACATGAAATCCTTCGCCGAGAATGTGTCCCCGATGCTTCGGCTGCTCAACGACAAGATGTTCCCCCGCGACTTCGATCGCCAGGCGAAAGAGAACTTCAAAGAAATCCTCGACCTCATCCGGCAAGAGGATTCCCCCCGGTAGGGATCGCGTTCCACCGCGTCCTATTTCGAAGCCCCGGAGGGGCGGCACGAGTCTTTTGCCCTTTCAGGGCGGTGATTTAGGACGCGGTGGAACGCGTGCCCTACCGCGCAGGGCCGCAAAGACCCGCGATTCCTCCCCCTTCCGTGCTTTCCATCTCTTCCGTGGTTATTTGCGTATTTCGCCCGCAACACTCCAAAAAAACGCCCGTTTTTCATTGACCTCAAAGACGAATTCACGTTCCCTCCCCGCTTTTCAATTGGCGAGCGCTTCGCCCGATTGGCAACCCGATTTCCTGGAGACAGACCCATGCTGACCATACGCAACGTAGCAAAAATATTTAGCGGACAGACCTTGTTCGAAGGCGCGACCATGACCGTGAACTACGGCGACCGTGTGGCGCTGGTCGGCCCCAATGGCGCCGGCAAGACCACCCTGTTTTCGCTCATTCTCGGCGCCGACACACCCGACGACGGCGAGATCAATCGCGACGAATGGACGACCGTGGGCTATCTGCCCCAGGAAAGTGAAGCGCTGCATGGCGAGACCGTGCTGGAAGTCGCCACCGGACGAGCGGGCGAAATCGCAGGTCTGGAGAAAACCCTTCGCGAACTCGAAGAGGCCGGAACCTGCGACTGCCTTGCCTACTACGAGGCCCAGTCGAAATTCGACGCGCTGAACGATCCGCAATTCGAGGCCAAGGCAAAGAAGATGCTTGATGGCCTGGCCTTTCCCCAGGAGCACTTCGACCGGCCCGCCAATGAATTGAGCGGCGGCTGGATCATGCGCGCTCACCTCGCCCGTCTGCTCGCCATGGAGCCCGACCTCCTGATGCTCGACGAACCGACAAACCACCTCGATCTGAATTCCCTCATCTGGTTCCAGAATTACCTCAAAGCCCAATCCTGCGCCGTCCTGCTGATCTCTCATGATCGAAGCTTCATGGACGAGATCGTGCAGAACGTTTTTGAGATCTCGAAGAAAACGTTGATTCCATGGACTGGCAACTACTCGGACTACGAGGGCCAGAAAAAGGCGAAATTCGTCCAGGAATCCGCCGCCTTCAAGAATCAGCAGAAGGAAGTCTCCGCGATCAAGGATTTCGCCAACCGTTTCCGCCAGGTCTCCTCCAAGTCGGCGCAGGTGCAGAGCAAACTCAAGTTTCTGGAGAAGATGGAAATGCTCGAAAAGCCGGACGCACCGCGCAAGCCGTTCCGCTTTCAATTCCCGCAGCCCGAGCGCGGAGGCCAACGATCCCTCAAGCTCGATAGCATCCACATGGCCTACGGCGAACACAAGGTCTTCGAAGGCCTTGATCTTGAAGTTCATCGGGGCGAGCGAACCGTGCTCGTCGGCCCCAATGGATCCGGCAAATCCACCCTGTTAAAAATTCTCGCCGACGAAGTCCCCATCCAAAAGGGAGAGCGCATCGAGGGCCACAATTGCCGCCTCGGCTATTTCAGTCAGCACCGCGCCGCGACGCTCGATCCCGACAACACTGTCCTCGACGAAGTGCTCAAGGCCTCGCCTGATATTCGCGAGGAGGAAGCCCGCGGCGTGCTCGGCTCCTTCATGTTTCGCCGGGAGGAAATCTTCAAGAAGACCGTGGTTCTCAGTGGAGGTGAAAAGAGCCGATTGAATTTGGTCAAATTTCTGGTTAACCCGCCCAATCTCCTGCTCATGGACGAGCCAACCACTCATCTCGACATCCTCACCGTCGAGTCGCTCATTCTCGCGCTCGCGCGCTACGAGGGCACCCTGGTTTTCATTTCCCATGATGTCTACTTCATCCGCCGCCTCGCCACCAAGGTCCTTCACGTGAACAACGGCGTCGTCACCCCCTACGTCGGCGACTACGACTATTACCTCGAAAAGACCAAGTCCTAGGGCAACGAACGCGCGGCCATTACGGCGTAGACCGGAGCATAAAAGTAGAACGGAGTTCATCCCGTAAAGAAGCCGCAGGCGACCCGCCCGGGAACTTATCCTTACCGCAGGTTTCCAAAGCGGCCGGTCTTGAATCCCAACGGGATTCCGTCCTATAGCCAAAGGGCTGGGAGGAACGACCTGCCTTGGGCGCTCACGCCCAAACGACATCCAACCCCACCGGGGTTGCGCGGCCTCAATTCCTCATCACGCGGGGCGGCGGATTAATTGGCGCCACAATTTCCCCTTTCCAACTGAGTCAATTTCCCTTCAAATCGGCTTTCATCTATGCTGAAGATCCCCATGAAGAAACTCCTGATCTCCCTCGTTCTCACCTTGGCCTGCGCCTTCAGCGCTGGCGCGAAGCAACCCAACGTCGTTCTCGTCATCACCGACGACCAGGGCTATGGCGATCTCGCCTGCCACGGCAACCCCATCATCAAGACACCCAATCTCGATGCGCTGCATTCCCAGAGCGTGCGTCTGACGGACTACCACGTCGCGCCGACCTGCGCGCCGACCCGCGCCGCGCTCATCACCGGTCGCTGGACCAATCGCACCGGCGTCTGGCACACGATCATGGGCCGCTCCATGATTCGCGACAATGAGGTCACCATCGGCAAAATCCTCGGCGACGGCGGCTACAACACAGCCATGTTTGGCAAGTGGCACCTCGGCGACAACTACCCCTACCGTCCCGAAGATCGCGGCTTTCAGGAAGTCCTTCGCCACGGCGGCGGCGGCGTCGGCCAGACTCCCGACCGCTGGGACAATGCCTACTTCGACGGCTCTTACTGGCACAACGGCAAAGCGGTCAAGGCCGAGGGCTTCTGCACCGATGTCTTCTTCGACTACGCAACCCGCTTCATCGACAAGGTGAAGGACGAAGACAAACCCTTCTTCGTCTATCTCTGCACCAACGCCCCCCATGGCCCCATGCACGCCCCCAAGTATTACGGCGACATGTATCGCGATCTGAATCCCAAACTCGCCAATTTCTACGGGATGATTACGAACATCGACGACGCCGTCGGCCGGCTGCGATCGCACCTCAAGACCAACGGCCTTGAAGACGACACCATTTTCATCTTCACCACCGACAACGGCTCCTCCTCCGGCGCCCGCACTTTCAACGACGGCATGCGCGGCCAGAAGGGCAGCGAATACGACGGCGGCCATCGCGTTCCGTTTTTCGTCCATTACCCCAAGGGCGGACTGACCGGCGGTCGCGACGTCGACATGATCACCTCCTATGTCGACATCGTCCCCACCCTGATCAGTTACTGCGACGTGCCGGCGCCGAAGGGCGTCAAGTTCGACGGCGTCAACATCCGGCCGCTCTGGGAAGGCCGGGACGTGGACTGGTCCGACCGCATCCTGGTCACCGATTCACAACGCGTGCGCGATCCCATCAAGTGGCGCAAGAGCGCCGTCATGACCGACCAATGGCGTTTGATCAACGGCAAGGAGCTCTACGACATCAAGGCCGACCACGGGCAGAAGCAGAACATCGCGAAACAGAAGCCAAAAGTCGTCAAGCGCCTGACCAAGTTTTACGATGCCTGGTGGGACGAGCTCGTTCCCACATTCGGCCAACCCACTGCGATCTACCTTGGCCACCCGAAGGCCAATCCCGTCCGCATGACTTGCCATGACTGGATCGCCGACGGTTCCACGCCCTGGAATCAACGCCACATCCGCAACGCAGAGAAGAAACCCAGCAACACAGGCTTCTGGGCCGTCGATGTCAAATCGGCCGGCGAGTATGAAGTCGAGTTGCGCCGCTGGCCCAAGGACGCCGACGCGCCGATCCTCGGCTCGCTGCCGCCCGGAGAAGATGTCCCCGGAGAGAAGGCCTTTCGCGCCATGCCTGGTCAGGCCTTCGCGGCGGTGAAAGCCCACTTGAAGCTCGGCGGCAGGGAACTCACCGCGCCGGTCAAAGGCAACGCCAATGGCGTGAAATTTAAATTGAATCTCAAGCCCGGCCGCGACGAACTCTGGGCCAAATTCACCGACGCAGAAGGAACGCCCATGGGCGCCTTCTACGCCTACGTGACCAAGCTCGACTAG
>JBLHKZ010000399.1:0-4181 GCA_047618185.1 Limisphaerales bacterium | reverse complement strand
CCTTTCGATCGGAGACGCCGCCGGCCGGTTACCTGGCCGCCGTGCGCAAACTCGCCACCGAACACGACGCTGTTCTCATCTTCGACGAGGTCTCCACCGGCATTCGCTATTCGCCGGGCGGAGTGCAACCCTTCGTCGGCGTCACGCCCGACATGGCGGTCTTCGCAAAATCGATTTCAAACGGTTTCCCAATGGCCGTCGTCGCCGGAACGCGCGCCGTCATGGAACCCTCGGCCCGGATGTTCATTTCCAGCACATACTGGAGCGACACGATCGGAATGCGCGCGGCGCTCACGACTTTGCGCGAAGTCGAGAAGCGCAATGTGCCCGAGCAATTGAAGAACACCGGGACCCTGCTGAAGAGCGAATTGAACCAACTTGCGGAAACAACCGGCGCTCCGTTGGTTTGCCAGGGAATCGAGACTCATCCCCATCTGCGGTTCACGCAGGACGACGACGCGACCAATCGCAAGCTTGCGACGCTTTACATTCAGGAGATGGCCAAACGCGGCTGTCTCGGCTATCCCGCGTTCTACCTCAACGCCGCCCAGGGCTCCGCAGAAATCGAAGAAACCCTCGAAGCCGCGAAGGCAACGTTTACAATCCTCACCAAGGCCGTCGACGAGAATGCCATCGACGCGGCTCTGGAATGCGATCCCTCTATCGAACCCTTTCGCCGACTCGTCACTTAATCCATCAATTAAATGCCCTTTAAACTCGAAATCACCGACCAGGATCGTCGCATCTGGGAGGAAGAGCTCGCCGACTTCGTTCCGCAGAAGATTTACGACGCGCACTCGCACATCTACCGCTGGGCCTTCCATACGGATCCGAAAAAAGAAACCGGCCCCTACGTGAAATTCGTCGGCGACGACTACCGGGAAGCTACCTACGATTTCCTCGATTCGATCGACGCTCAATTGATGCCCGGCCGGGAGGTTCACCGGCTGTCTTTTCCCTTCCCCTACGCCAACGGCTGCGACTTCGAGGCCTCCAACGAATTCATCGCAAACGAAGTCGCCGGCCACGATCCTTCCCGCGCGCTCATGTTGGTGAATCCTTCCATGACGGAAGCGGACCTTGAAGACTCCGTGCAGAAAGGCGGATTCCTCGGACTTAAACCTTATCGCTTTTTCTCAACCACCGGCGACGCCGTGCATTGCCGAATCACGGACTTCCTGCCCGAACACCAGATTGCCGTCGCCGACCGGCATGGGTTGATCATCATGATGCATCTGTCGCGCCCGGAGGGCATCAGCGATCCGGTGAATTTGGAGGACCTCGAGAATCTCACGACCAAATACCCCAATGCAAAGTGGGTCCTGGCGCACTGCGCCCGCGCCTATTCCGCCTGGCCAATCGAACGCGCGGGAGACCGCCTGCGCGACATGCCAAACACCTGGTTCGACACGTCCTCTGTCTGCGAATCCGACGCCATGGACGCCCTCATCCAATGCGTTGGAATCGAACGCGTCATGTACGGCAGCGACGATGTGCCCGTGGGAGTCCTCCGTGGGAAATATGTCACTTTCGGCCATGCCTGGGCCTACCTGTCGGAAACCAATCACAATATGAGCCTCGTGCATTGCGACGGCCGAATGACCTTTACCCGCTACGAACAACTCCGGGCCATGAAGCGCGCGGCCCAGCGCCACGGCCTCGGGAAACCCGAGATCGCCGCCTTGTTTCACGACAATGCCTTGCGACTGATCCAATCCTGACAGTGAAATTCATGCCATGAAACCGCGCTTCGTTTATTCCGTTCTCGCCTGCGTCCTCGGACACGCCGCGATCGCCGCTGAGCCGCTCGACATCCAGAATCGCCGTGAATTGTTCGTCGACGAATTCCTGATCGAAAAACTCGACGGAGCCGAGCGCCGCCTCCATCGCCCGCACCCGCGTGAAGTGGCCATCGTTCACGACGCGCCATGGGAAGGAAACGTCTCCTATTACCACACCATTTTTCGCGATGGAGACACCTATCGAATGTACTACCGCGGCGCGCACGCCAGCCTGCCGGTCATTCGCGCCACTCATCAGGTCGTGTGCTACGCGGAGAGCAAAGACGGCATAACCTGGACCAAGCCAAATCTCGGCCTGCACGAATTCGAGGGTTCCACGGAAAATAATATCGTCTGGACCGGAATCGGCGCCCATAACTTCGCGCCGTTCAAGGATCTGAATCCTCAATGCGCGCAGGAAGCCCGCTACAAAGCCATCGGCCACGGCAAGGGCGGACTCTACGTTTTCCAATCCAGCGACGCGATCCATTGGAAGCTCCTGCACGACAAGCCCGTAATCACCAAGGGCGCCTTTGATTCCCAGAATCTCGCCTTCTACGATTCCGTGCGCGGGCGCTACGTCGACTTTCATCGCGGATTTAACAAGGGCCTGCGTGCGATCATGACCTGCACGTCCGATGACTTCATCCATTGGACCGCCCCCGAATGGATCACCTACAACGACGATCGCGCCGAACATCTCTACACCAATCAAACGACTCCCTACCCTCGCGCGCCGCACATCTTCATGGCCTTTCCAAAGCGCTTCCTGCCCTCGCGCAATCCGACCCTGCATCGGAATTCAGGCGTCTCGGACATCGTGTTCATGAGCAGCCGCGACGGGAAAACCTTCGACCGCTGGGGCGAGGCGTTTATCCGTCCGGGGTTGCAGGAAGACCGCTGGATCAATCGCAACAATTTCGTCGGCTGGGGAATCGTCGAAACAGTCAGCGGGCGCGCGGGCGTCCCGGATGAATTGTCGTTCTACTCGGTCGAAGGCTACTACAAAGGCGAGTCGTGCCAGATGCGACGCTACACACTCCGACCGGACGGCTTTGTCTCCGTGACCGCGCCGTTGAGTGGAGGTCAACTCCTGACGAAGGCGCTGACATTTGCTGTTCCCGCGTCAAAAGCGCCGCTCGAACCGCGTCGTCAAATCAAGACTGGGATCACACACAGCAGCGAGAAAGCCATTCGCGGCGACGGCTCGCTTCACTTCGACGGCCCATCGATCCTCCACCTCGCTGGAACGCAGGACCTGGGCAAGCAGGCCACGCTGGCCGTCAACGTGCGCGGTGTTCCCGCCGGCCATCGACGCCTGTTCTCGACCTACAACGGCGGCGGAACTTCGCCTAATGAAGTCTACTTCGACATTAGCGCCGCCAGACCAATTTCGGCCAAGGACGGCTACGCCATTAGATTCAATTACAACGGCGTCCTCACCGGCGCGCCCTTTGAGAAAGTTGGCGACTGGTCGGCCGAGACGGACCCAACCTCAGTGCATCACATCGCGGCAACCTGGGACGATGGCCTGGTGAAGCTTTACTTCGACGGCCGACTCGTCGGCTCCGGAGGCAAACCCGGGAATGGCTCGCTGAAGTTCAAACTGGGCAACCTGCGTTTTGGCGAAGACTACCCTCCCACCCATCTGTCGAACGAACCCTTCCTCGGCTCGCTCGACGACATTCTCGTTCTGCGTCGAAAACTTTCAGCCGATGAAATCGCGAAGATCGCGAAAGGCGCCGCAAGCGAGGTTCTTGATCTCTCGAACGACGCGGGCGTGTTGCTGGATTTTGAAGATAGCCAATCCCCATTCGCCGATCGACTGCAAGGCGACGGCGAGCAGCCCGCCGCCGGCTCCCTCAGCAATGGCATCGGCGAGGTCGAACTATTGCTCAACTTTTCCGCCTCGGCAGCGGGCTCGATCAAGTGCGAGATCCAGGACGAATCGGGCAAGCCGATCCCCGGCTACTCACTGGCAGAATGCGACGAAATCCTCGGAGATTCATTGAATCAGCCCGTCCATTGGAATGGCGTCAGCGAGCTCAAAGCTCTGGCGGGGAAACCGGTAAGGCTTCGATTCCTGCTCAAGGACGCCGATCTGTATTCGCTCCGCTTCGGGCATTGAATCGGTAAATGCACAAGCTCCCGGGGGGCGCCATTCAAGATACAGGACGCCGAGTCAATCGACCCGGCGCTTTGGGCGCAACCCCGTTGGGATAAAGGGAAACGAGGCAGCGCCGCAGATTGCTAACTTATGGGTAAATGCACAGCTCCTCGGAGCTGTGCATTACCCATAAGTTTTCGAATCGGTCGCCTTCGAATCCCAACGGGATTCCGCCCCAAAGCCCAGGGTTGGGAGGCACGACCTACCCTGGGAACAACGTTCAAGAAGCATTT
>JBLHKZ010000398.1:0-4183 GCA_047618185.1 Limisphaerales bacterium | reverse complement strand
CCGCCCTGGCCGTGGATTACGAGAACGATATCAAGCCTATCTTCGAGAACCGCTGCATCGATTGCCACGGTCCCGACAAACAAAAATCGGAATTGCGGGTCGATAAACGGGCCATTTTGCTTCGTGGCGGCAATAGCGGCGCGCCCAGCATTGTGCCGGGCGACGCGAGAAAGAGCCACCTGCTCGACCTGATCAGGGGCACGGATCCGGATGAAATCATGCCGCCCAAGGGCGCCCCCCTGACGGACGCTGAAATCGCACTGATCGAGAAATGGATCGCGGAAGGCGCCAAATGGCCAGGGCAAATGGACGAGGTCGCGGAGCTGACGACGGATCACTGGGCCTTCCAGCCGGTCAAGCGTCCGGAAACGCCGGGCGACGCAAAGAATCCTGTGGATGGTTTTCTGGCAAGAACCCTCGCCGGAGCGGGCATCAAAGCCAACGAAGCCGCTGACGCCCGATCGTTAATTCGCCGGGCTTCGATCACCTTGACGGGCCTGCCGCCCACACCCGCTCAAGTGAAGAAATTTGAAGCGGCCTTCGCCGAGAACACCAACAAGGCCTACACCGCGCTGGTCGACGAACTGCTGGCATCCGAACACTTTGGCGAACGTTGGGCCCAGCATTGGCTGGATGTGATTCGCTGGGCGGAGTCCAACGGCTCCGAGGCCAATCTTTATCGGAAGAACGCCTGGCTCTATCGCGATTATGTCGTCCGCGCGTTCAACGAGGACAAGCCCTATGACCAATTCGTTCGTGAGCAGATCGCCGGCGATTCGTTGGGGTCGGGCGACGCGACCGGATTCCTGGTCGCCGGGCCGCACGTGCCGGCCGCCACAGTCGGCCGCGAGCCCTCCGCCATTCGGCAGGCGCGCGCGGATCGCTTGGACGAGATTATGCAAACGGTCGGCGCCTCGATCATGGGCGTCACGATGGGCTGCGCGCGCTGCCACAACCACAAGTTCGATCCGATCACGATCACCGACTACTACGCGATGACCGGCGTCTTTCAGGATGTGGAATTCGGCAGTCGGCGACCCGAGTTCAATCCGGATCATCCCCGGCGGCAACGCGGCGAAGAATTGTGGAAGGGCATCGCCAAAAATCGTCGAACGCTCAAGGCCGTCGGCGGCTGGGAGGAAAACTGGGGCGCCTTTCGCGAATTGCACTTCACGCCGATCACGACCAAGGCCGTTCGAATCCAGTTCAAGATGGGCAATGTGGGACTGGACGAACTCGAGGTCTTCGGTCCGGAGAATTACGGCGAGAATCTCGCGCTCAAACGGCGCGGCGCCAAGCTATCCGGATTCCCGATGGAGGGCGTCGATGGCCGCAACCCGATCGGCCGGTTGCAGGACGGCGACTATGGCACGATGGCATGGCGGGCGAAGTGGAAGAAGGGCGACGAAGAGCAACCATTCGTGCAGTACAATTTCGAAGAACCCGAGAAGATCAGCCGACTGCGCCTCAGCAGTAATCGGGAGTATTTCTACGACACGGATTACCTGACGAAGAAACCCTTCCTGCCTCGCTACGAATACGATGTCCAGATCCTGAAGAGCGACGGCACATGGCAGCCCTGGGTGGGAACCTGGTTCGTGAACAAGAAACTCGATGAGACCCATCCCGAACGGAAACCCGCCCTTGCCAAAATTCAGAAACTGATTTCCACGCTCGGCGAAGAAGGCCCGCGCCCGAGCTTTGTCGGCCGATTCGTTCGACCTGTCGCCACCCACGTGCTCCATCGCGGCAGCCCGGAGAATCCGCGCGACGAAGTCGTCCCCGCCGGTCCCGCGATCTTCGACGGCGACCTGAAGCTGACCTCAAGAGCGCCCGGATCCAAACGACGCGCCGAGTTCGCCAAATGGATCAGCGACGCCGACAATCCCTTGACCGCCCGCGTCATGGTCAATCGCGTGTGGCACCACGTATTCGGCTCCGGCATCGTCACGACCACCAGCGATTTCGGCAAAGCGGGCGCCCTTCCGACTCATCCCGAACTGCTCGACTGGCTGGCCGCAGAATTCATCGCGCCGACGCAGTCCGAAGCCGCGCCCTGGTCGATGAAGGCGATGATTCGTCTGCTGGTCATGTCGGATGCCTTCCGTCGTTCCAGCCTGCCGGACGAGGCCGAATTGAAGGCCGACGCCGGCGCCACCCTGCTTTGGCGCTTCCCGCCGCAACGCGTTTCCGCCGAGGTCCTCCGCGATGGCATTCTCCAGGCGTCCGGCAAACTCGACACAGCCCTCGGCGGCCGCAGCTACCGCATTCACAATGAGAAAAAGACCTACGCCCAATGGGAGGTCGTCGACAATCACGGCGCCCACACCTGGCGCCGCATGCTTTATCAGGAACGCATGCGCCGGGTGGACGACAAGATGTTCACCGCATTCGATTTTCCCGATTGCGGCCAGGTCCGCGCCAAGCGCCCCGTTTCGACGACTCCGCTGCAGGCGCTCAACCTGATGAACAGCGACTTCGTCGTCGAGCAGTCCGAATTCATCGCCGAGCGCGCGGTGAAAGAATCCCCTGAAGGCAATCTCCAAGCCGCCGTGCGCCGCTGCTTTGACCTGTTGCTCACCCGCCAACCCGAGCGCGGAGAACTGGCGGCCGCGGTCGAAATCGCGAAAGAGCGCGGATTGCACGTCGTCTGTCGCAGCCTGATCAACGCCAACGAATTCGCTTTTTTGCCGTGAGGACCGTAATGACGAAATACCCAAACACCCAAATACCCAGGGAATTGCAAAGCTCGAATCCTGAAGCGACGACACAAGATCCCGCGTCTGATAAAGGCGCGAATTCGGCATTCGGATTTCGTCATTCGGATTTCATTCGTCATTGGGTCTTTGGGTGTTTCGTCATTCTCTCCTGTTTCCTCCTGGATCAGTCCGCCGCCCGCGCCGCCCAGCGTCCGAACATCCTTTTCATCGCCATCGACGATCTTCGCCCGGAGCTGGGCTGCTACGGATCGCCGATTGCCAGGAGCCCCGTGCTCGACCGACTGGCCGCCGATGGGATGCTGTTCAATCGCGCCTATTGCCAGCAGGCGATTTGCAGCCCGTCGCGGGCCAGCCTCATGACCGGCGCCCGGCCGGACGACATCGGCGTCGTCGAGAACACCGCCTACTTCCGCGAGCTGAATCCGGACATCGTCACCCTGCCCCAGCACTTCATCGCCAACGGATACGAGGCGGTCTATTGCGGCAAGATTTATCACGCCCGCATGACAGACATGGGGAAATCCTGGAGCCGACCGCCGGCGTGGAAGCAAGCGCCCGTCAAACGGACGCAACTGCCCGGAAACTACGCACTGCCTGAGAACCAGAAACTCTGGGCGGAGAATAAGGAAAAGATGCTGGCGAAGTACGGACAGAAGGGCTCCGGCGGCCTGATTCATGGCCCCGCTTACGAATCCGCCGACGTCGAAGATCACGTTTATGGAGACGGGTTCAACACGCAACTCGCCATCGCCACGCTCAAAGACCACCGGAAGAAAAAGCCCGGGCAACCGCTTTTCCTCGCCCTTGGTTTCACCAAGCCCCATCTCGACTTCATCGCGCCGAAGAAGTATTGGGATCTCTACGACCGGAACGACATCCAGCTCGCCACGCAAACCAAGGGCCCGCAGAACGGAGCCGCCACCGGCCTGCACGCCTCCTTCGAACTCCGCACCCGCCACGGCATCCCCAAGTCCGGCCCCATCGGCGACGACCTTGCTCGGACATTGCTGCACGGTTACTACGCCTGCGTCAGCTACGTCGACGCTCAGATCGGCATGATGATCGAGGCCCTCGACGACGCCGGCATCCGCGACAACACCATCATCATCGTCTGGGGCGACCATGGCTGGCACCTCGGCGACATGGGCATCTGGGGCAAGGCCACCAACTACGAAATTGCCACCCGCGTTCCGTTGATGATCTGGACGCCTGACATGAAGGCGCGCGGCAAGAAGACCGATGCGCTGGTGGAACTCATCGACATGTATCCGACCCTCTGCGAACTGGCCGGCCTGCCCCTGCCAAAACATCTCGCCGGAAAAAGCTTTGTTCCCTTGCTGAGCGATCCGAATCAGAAATGGAAATCCGCCGCCATCAGCCAGTTCCCCAATCCGGCCCTGCGCGAATGGGCCGCCAATCCGCTCTCACCGGGCATGCGCCAGACCTTCTTCGGCCCCCTGATC
>JBLHKZ010000397.1:0-4185 GCA_047618185.1 Limisphaerales bacterium | reverse complement strand
ACAGCTCCTCGGAGGGGTTAGGGGCGGGTGGCTTTGATATTCGCTTCCGCGAACTCCAAAAAACGAAAGGCGCCCGTTTGGGAGTCAGCGCGCTTGATACGCTCCGACCTGATCTTTTTCGATGATCTTCAATTCCTGTTCCAGGAAATAGAGTGTCCTGCTGTTGTGAATTGCGAAGGCAGTCATGACCGAGAGCATCGCGAGGACGAAGATGACGGCGAGACCGCGTTGTCCCGAGCGGTTGCCGCAGTGGTGTTTGACTTTAGATTTCATTTTCTCAAGTTGTAGCCGGCGACGGCGATAAAGCTGAACAAGGGTTTTAACGGGCCTCCCTTGCGACGTGTCGCAAGTTCGATCTCCCAACGCCATCCGGACACGTCCCCTCGTTGTTCGCGGATTAATTGCGAAGATTTCACTCTGCGAAGAATGGGCTCGGGCGCGCCGTCGTTTCCGATTTGACGCCAGAGAGTTTCATCGCCGAGGGAGTAGTTTATGGGGCCTGCCGTCGTGGGTATTTCGATCACGGAGCCGCCCGGACCGGTGGTCGTCGTTGGCTCGGCCACCGCATTTCGAATGTCATCGCGCCAGCGTTCGCCGGCCTGAGTGGTTTTCGCGATGTCTTCGCAGTTTCGCCGGAGGTCTCTGGTTTGCGTGATCAGCTGAAAGAGCGTTGTGACGGTCAGGCTCATCACCAGGCCGACCACGGAGAGGTAAACGAGCATCTCCACCAGGGAGAAAGCGCGCCGCCGAGTTGTGGTGTTCGGGGTGAGTTTCATGGCGTCTTCGGCAGGGTTAGCTCGCGTTTGAGCGGACCGCCGTAGCCACGTTTGACCGGGATCCAGGCTAGTTCAACGGTGGCGGAATCGCGGCTGACTGTGAAGCGGCCGTCGGGGAGGTTTTCGGCGGCCGCCGCAGTGACGGAGTAGGGGTGTTCGCCTGTCTCAAGGTTACGCCATTCTCCAGCGGCGAGAATCTCCATCTCGCCGTCGACGATCTCCATGGCAATGGCCTGAACGTAAAGCGAACGAGCGCGTTTTTGGTCCTTGAAAATGGTGACGCTCAGCGGGAACAGCCCGGTCACCAGGATGGCGATGGCGATCGCGAGTTCGGCGGAGAGCGCGCCGCGCTGACGATGGCGGCGAAGCCCGGCGCTCCGTCGGCCGCGCGGCTGTCCCGATGGGGCGGGGAAAGATTGTAGAATTACCATAGGACGGGAGAGGTGATGGATTCGCTCAGGAAAACGAAGACGGCGAAGGCGAGGGACCCGACGATCAGGCCGTTCCATAGGACCAGTCCCGAGGAAAAAGCCTGCGTGAAGGCGTGCTCCTGCTGAAAGGCCTTCGTGTCCAGTTCTTCGCGCCAGCTTTCCAGAGCGCGTTGAAAGTCGGCGCCGCCAGCTTCGGCGTTTTCCAGACGCCACTGAAACTGCCCAGTGGGATCGAGAGGTTTGATCGCGTCGCCGAGGCGCGCGCCGCGGGCTAATCGCTCGGCGCATTGGCGGACGATTCGGATGAACTTCAGATTGGCCGAGCAATCACCGGCCAGGGGCAGGGCGTTCTTCTCGGGGACGCCTGCATCCAACAGCAGACCCAGCGCGGCGGAGAAATCGCGCTGCATTCGTTTGCGTTTCCAGGAGATGCGGAAATGGATTGCGGCGCAAAACTCGGCCAGGCGAGTTCCCTCCCATGAGGAGGAGCGCGGATTGATGAAGTAGAGCAGAACACCGGTCCAAATGATCAGGAGAAGGGCCAGTTGGCTGGCGATCCAGATCCATTGGAGTCTTACGAACAACAGTAATATCGACGACTGATAGGCGACGTCGCCAAACAGATCCGCGAAGATGCCTTCGTATTTTGGCAGGACATGCAACGACGTGAACATCATCATCATGACACTCGCAGGAGTGACGACGAACGCGAGGATGATGAGATAGTCCTTGCTCTTGCGAACGCCGCTGTCGCCGTCCTTCAGCATCGCTTGGGCGGTCGGCATGATTCTGGAGAAATCGCCCAGTTCTTCCCCGATTTTCAGCAGCGCGACAATCTGCGGCGGCAGCAGGCGAGGGGCGCGTTCGATTGCCTGTATCAGCGTCGCTCCCGATTGCAGAAAAGCGGCCACCAGATGAAAGCGTCCGCCCAGATCGCGGTCCCCGGTGCGCGAGAGAGAGACGATGGATTCTTCGGGCGTGCGTCCCGATCGCATTCCGACGTTCAACAGATCCAGAAAGAAGCGGGCGTTCTCCGCGCGGCGCAAAGGCATGTTGATGAGCCAACCCAACAGGAGCGATACGCCGATCAGCGGAACCAGACCGGCGAGCAGCCAGGCGATGGCGGTCAGGAGGTATTCGAGCGTTAAAGGCACGGCGTGATTGAGAAGGGCGTTACCAAACGTCCATCATGTGAACGATATTGCTCACCAATGGCGTGGCCTGGGCGAGGATCAGAAATCCCAATCCGACGATCGCGGCGGGCAGGGCGGCCAGGAGCAGCATGTCGCTGCGCCTGATGGCGCGTTCATGGTAGACTTCCTTCGCGCGCTCGAGACCCGTCGCGGCGTCTTCACCGGCGCTGCTGGCCAGCCATATGAAAAGCGCAGGAAAGGGCCGGCCCGCGCTGAACACTTCGTCGAGACCTTGATGGCCTTCTTTCACGCGTTGGCCCCAGGCTTTCAATTGGGCGCCGGCGCGATTGCCGCCCTCGACGTCGCTCATCAGCGCGAGCGAGTCGCCGAGAGAACAACCGCCCTTCAGCATCATCGCAAGTGTTCCCGCAACTTGGGAAAGGCTGGCCTCGCGGAAGCCGGGACACCGCCAGCGCATTGCTTCGCGCGCGGATCGATTGAGCGTCACGATCAAAGCGCCCGCGAGCGCGCTCAGCAGCGCGAAGGTGGGAAACCAGAGCAGCACGAAGGAACGGGCGGCTTCGGCTGGTTCTTGGTTGACGCTCCAAGGCAGGCTCTGGTTGAAGGTCGCGCCTAGATCATTGATGAATTCTCCGTAGGCCAGCGCGACAAACAACGACACGGCGCTGGCGAGCGTCAGGACGATCAGGGGGTAGACCAGTAAGCCCTTGAGCCGCGACCAGAGCGCGTTTCGGCGTGAGTAATAATCGGCCATGTTCAACAACATGCCGGGGAGATTGTTGGCGGTGGCGCCGATGCCGACCATGCGCTTATAGAACTCGGGCAGCTTCCGTTTCGGAAGGGCGTCGACGAGGGGAACGCCGTTGGCGAGGTCCTTCTCCAATCGTTGCAACTCCTCACGTAACGCGCCGCGTTCGAGATTGGCTGAGAGCTGTCGGATCGCGCCCTCGAGCGGGATGCCGGATTTCAGCATTCCGGCGAGCTGTCGATTCACAAAGGCAAATTCGTCAAGTTTCATGAGACATTTCAGGGTTGCGAGTTGGACAGGGCGTCGATCGTTTCGTCACGGCGGGGCTTTGATGGCGGCTTCGGTTTGCGCCGCCAGAATTTCCACCAGCTGGTTGGGGACTTTACGGGAATCCGATTCGAAAGCGCCAGTTCGCGGAAATTGTCGCGCAGGTCGCTGATGACGATGCCGAGATAATAACTGGCGGTGAGGAACATCAGGGTCATAGCCCAAAGTCCCCCGATAATAACGTAGTCAAAAAGGAAACCCCGTCCGCCGGTGACGGCGCCCCAGAGGGCGATGGATCCCGCGAAGATTGCGGAGGGAACTCCCAATATGATCAAGCCGGCCTGACGGGTCGCGGCGGCGGATGTGGTCGCCTTGAATCCATGCCACAGCGCGACCCAGCAGGTGGCGATGTGGCCGGGGTATTGCAGCGCCATCCACCCTAGAACAAAAAGGGATCCAATGGCCGCTTCGTCGGGAGGCCATTGGATCCAGAGCGCCGCCAACAGCAGGGTGTCGTTGAGCAGCATGAGGCAAAGTGGAGGCGTCATCAGTCGCATCTGCGCAAGCAACCGGCCGTTGATGAAGTCGTCCTGGTCGAGGCGAGTTGTGAGCAGCAGTTCGAGCGCGCCGCTCTTTCGGTCCTCGATAACGGAGCGGCAAATCTGGTTGAACGCGGCGGAGGCGCACATCAGGTGAAACATGATGGAATTGCAGGCGAGGAGGCTCACGCCGAACCAGGATTCGAAATCGATCACGAGAAAGGGGATGTTGACGGCGACGCTGACGATGAGCATCGACACCACGAGCCG
>JBLHKZ010000396.1:0-4198 GCA_047618185.1 Limisphaerales bacterium | reverse complement strand
CCGCATGCGGGATCCGCCGACGAAGGAGGAGTTAAGGACAGGCTCGGGGTGGGTCCGCCTGATCTATCCTCTGGCGTCCGTCGCTGCCACCCACTTGCGTTCTCGCCGTTTCATTGGGAGGCGCGACCAATTGTAAAAGTTAGATGCAGAGAATCAGGAGCGGCATCCGTCGTGATGGAAATGTCTTTTTCAAACGGGCGGACGGGGGTGTTGCCGGCCAGATCTTCCAGTCCTGCGTCGACGACGATTCGATAGATTCCCGCTCGCCAGTTGTTCTGAGGCGCAAACCGCCAGGCGGTTTCGTGATTCGCCGTGGAGATGGCGCCTGGGACATTAGCGCCCTTTGCGGTTTCGATCGTGAGTTTGCTGTGCAAGAGCGCCCAGTCGAGGGGCGAGGGAAGATCGACGTGGAGCGGCTGACGGGCGCCCGCTGCTGGAGAGTGTAGCCGCCAGGCGTTCAGATCGATCTTGTCGCGTTGGGGGGCGTTGGCTTTGAACCGTTTCTGGAACGGCTTGCCCAGCGGGGCGCCGTCGGCGGATGGCCATTCGCCGGAAATGGCGAGTGTGTAGGTCTGGTCTTTTTCCAGGATTGGGCCGATTTCCTCGTTGAGATTTACACCGCGTTTCTGGCGGCCGGGGTGGAGCCAGAGTGTCAGTCGTTTCTCGTCGTGCGACCAAAGCTCGACCTTGCGGAATGGCTCGGGAACTTCGACGCCGTTTTGGCGAATCAGCTTGATCCATTGAAATGTCTCGCCCTGACGCATGGGCTGGGAGAACTGGACGTAGAACTTCAGGCAGTTTGAGGGGACGACGTCGCCGGAGGGATAAACGGCGAGGATCTCGGGCCTTTCGGGCGTTGGACGCGCGGGCACGGAGAAACGAAGAGTGAGGCTGGGGCGCCGCGTGCTGGAAGTGTTCGGCGCCGCAGTCGCGCTAATTGTTGCGGCGTAGTCTTCGCCGGGAGAGAGCGGAAACCGCGGAGTGAGCCTCAGCTGGTTTCCATCGAGATTGTAATCGGCGAGAATGGGCTGTTCGGCGATGGCGCCCGTTCGTTCGTCGACGATGGACAGACTGAGCGTTTCTTTTAAACGCCCGGGAGGGCCGCCCGGCAACAATGATTTCCAGAATTGGTCGGGTCCTCCTTTCAGAACGATCGAGGTATTCTCGGGAGCTTCATTGGGCTGCTCGATCGAGATATTGAATCCACGATCCGGACCGCTGATTACTTGCCGATCGGTCATGCAGCTGGCGCCGGCGATCAGGAATAGAGCCGCCAGCGCCGCGCGGATAAAGGCGCCGGTTTTCACGCGATTGAGATGAGAGCGGAGCGACTCAAGCTCAAGGCAGGCGAGTGAGTTCAAGCGCCCGAGTGTCGCCAGTTTCACGAAGCACGACGACTTCGTCGTTTTGCAGTTGGCTGACGAGCACGACGCCGAAGAGTTCTTCGACGACTTCGATTCCATTGGCTTCCGGGCCCTGCGTTTTCTTCACGTTGCGCCGCGGAGCTTTCTTGTTCGTTTCGTCAGCCCCTTTGGCTTCGAGATACTTCATGTCGATGCGCGCCCCCCAGTATTTGCTTGGCCCGAAGAGATTGGCCTTAAAGCGTTCGGTGTTGGTCACGACCCAGGTCTTGCCGCCGCTCTTGTAGGTGAACATGTCGCGGGGACGATTGCCCGAACCCAGCTCCAACACGCTCGTGCCGCGGATCTTCGCGCCGGATGCGATGCCGTCGATCGGAAATTTTGCCACCGGCGTGCAGGCAAAGGCGCCGACGATGTAGTTCTTACCGTCCTCCTTGTAGGGAATGAATGACTGGATCGGCGCCCGGGTTTCCCAGCGTCCATGAGCGACATGGTAGGTCTCGGCGCTGATGACATCCGCCGCGACGCCATGCTTCAGGGGAAGGGGCAGGGAGTAGATCTTGTTTGAGAATTCCTCATTCGAAGTCGCGGCGACAATGATGCGATCCTCGGTGAAGGCCAGATCGGTCATGCGTCCAAACTTGGCGTTCTTGGCGGTGGGCAGCGTGGCTTTCACGTAGGGGAGCGTCTTCAGATCCAGCGACCCGACCTTGCCGTCCTCATTGACGGTCAGAATCGCGGCTTGTTTGTTAACCGTGACGGAAAGGTAGATCAGCCCGCTGGCGGGATTGACGGTCAGGTCGACGATGCGGACGCCTTTTTTCTGCACGCCAAGGCTGGCGGCGACGACGCTATCGATGTCGTCCAACCGTCGCTTCAGCTTCTTCACCGGGCCCGTGTCGCCGGTGTCGATCGCGACGACCGAGGCGGATCCCGGTTCGGCGACCAACAGCAGGCCGTTGGGGCCGAAGCTCATGCGACCGACGCTCCGCAAGCTTAGGTCGCCCTGTTGGACATTCTTGAGAAAGGCGTCGGCCGCGGATATCGCGGAGGCTGACGTGGGGGCGATCGTGATCGCAAGGAGGGCGGCGAGACAGAGAAGAGGTTTAATTTTGCTCATGGCGAATCGGTTCGTTTGGGTTTCTTGTCGAGTTGTAATTCTAAAACAGCGGGCTCTTGCAGTCAGCCTGAGACGGACATTTCCTTCAGGTCGGCGCGGACAGTTTCGTAGGTCGTGTCGTAGGCGAGGACTTTCGGGTCGGGCTCGATATTCCAGTGTTTGCAGGCCTCGGTGTAGACCTCGGGCCACCAGTTGCGGTGCTCGGTCAAGCCGTCGTCGCGCCATTGGCTCCAGCCCATCAGGACTTTGGACCAGCATTCATCGCCGTATTCGATTCCCTTCTTGGGATCGTCGAACAGCGGCAGATACCAGTCGCGGCCAATCTTGGCGTGGAGGACTTCGTCGGCCCAGTCGTAGTCCTGAAACAATTGCGAGAGGCGATGGCCGGAGGCCTTGCCGACTTCCCATTCGTAGCGCTTGCCGGTTTTGGGCATGAGTCCCTGCTCGATGAAGTAAAGGACCGCGTGGCGTTCGAGCGGTTCGAGTTGAGTGTTCAACGCCATGGACCAGGTGAAATTCACCATGACTTTGGTCCAGTCGACGCCGGCCGCGACGAAGCCGACCTCGCCCATCATGGCGTGGCGCGCCTCGTCCCAAAGCTGGCGGGTCATATCGCGGTAGTAGCCCCATTTCTTCTTCGGCGTTTCGGCGATGATGCTGGCCATCATCTCCGGAACGTCGATTTCACGAATGCGTTTGTAGTGCATCATCAGCGTCTTGGGATCCGTCGGCATCTCCTTGTCGTAAAGAAAGACCTCGGCATTGACGCCCATGTTGTAGGGATCGGGAAAGCGTTCGTCGCGTTGGGGAACGGGATCGTATTTGTAGGGCTCGGCGGAATGGCGGCGTTGGATTTCCTTTTCTGGAACGGTTTCCGTTCCATCGAGAGAGCCGGCGGCGGCGAGGCAATCGTCGAGCAGATTGAGCCATTCCCGGTTTTCCTCCTGCCATGCCTGATTCACGAGGGCGGGGATTGCCTGGGCGCCGTAGTCGAGCATGTCCTGGGTTTCGATCAGCGCGAAGCGGACGATTCGAACCGAGGGCGCGTCGGCCAGGCGATGGGTGTCGGCAAGATGGCGCTCCAGTCCGATTTTGATGGAGGGCAGGGCCTTACCGTAAATTGCGGCGACCAGTTCCTCCGTGGTTGGCGCAGTTAGAATTTCATCGAAGAAGATCTCCAGATTCGGGTCCGGGATGCGGCCGAGTCCGAGTGGAGGCTCGCGCATTTCACCAACGCGCTCGCGCAATGTGGACACGTGCTCGGCGCAAAGATGCGAGTGGTGGCTGAAGGCCATCTTGAGTTCGTAGATCGGCTCGGCGGTGAGGCGGTCATTGAAAATCTGATGAAGGCGCTTGAACGCGTAATGAAATCGCTTCAGGCGCGTGACGCATTCGTCCACCGTGAGACCGGGCCTGGCCGCTTCTTCCATGGAGCAGATGCCGGCCAGCGCGGGGAGATTTCGATAGGTCTGATAATCGTTCATTTGTCGGGAGTAGGGAGTCTAGCGCTCGACGCGTCCGTGTGGAGCGAAAACTTACGTCGATTCGAAGCATGGGACACCGTCCTCGGTGTCCCACTCTTTTCTCGTGAACTTGGGAATCGGAAAAATCTGATTCGCCACTAAAGCGCCGTTTCGAGAATTCGCTCGAGGTCATTGCCGGGCAATTGAATCGGATTGGCTTTCATGCTGCTGGCGACGGCGGATTTCTCGACGAT
>JBLHKZ010000395.1:0-4212 GCA_047618185.1 Limisphaerales bacterium | reverse complement strand
CCGATTCCCGCGCGCGACACAACAGCGTCATCAGCGACGTGCTGGCCACATCGCCCAGAGCAAGTCGCTCGATCAACGGCGCGGCAATGGTAGAATTTTGGCTCATGTTCGATTTCGCAAAAGGCGGTAAATCTGCCGTGTCGAGGCCGTCATGGCAACCCATCTTGCCCCGGAATTCACGCGACAAAATTCTGTTCAAGCGCCATCGGGCCGCTAAACTCTCCCCATTCCTGAACAAAGTGAATAGCGCCTCCCGCGCGCCTCAAATCCGACAGCTCAGATTGCCATGCAAGAATCCAAATTGAATCCCGGTCAACCCTCGGTGAATCGCCGAAGCTTTCTCAAAACCTCATCCCTCGCCATGGGCGGCGCCGCCGCGCTGAGCGCCCTGCCCATCGAGCGTGTTGTTCACGCGCAGCCCAGCAACAAGCTCAAGCTCGCCCTCGTCGGCTGCGGCGGACGCGGCTCTGGAGCAACCATCCAGGCGATGAATACTGGCAAGGACGTCCAGCTCGTCGCCATGGCCGACGCATTCGAAGACAACCTCGCCAGGAGACTCAGCGCCATTCGCGCGAAAAAACCCGATCAGGTCGATGTCCCGCCCGGGCGGCAATTCGTCGGCAAGGATGCCTACAAGAAGGCCATGGCCGAGGCCGATGTCGTTATTCTCGCGACGCCTCCAGGATTCCGTCCGCTTCATTTCGAAGAGGCGGTCAAACAGGGCAAACACATCTTTTTTGAAAAACCGGTCGCCGTCGACGGCCCCGGCATTCGCAAAGTTCTGGAAGCCGCGAAAGAGGCCAAGAAGAAGAATCTCAAGATCGGCGTCGGATTGCAGCGCCACCATCAGCCTTCCTACATGCAGGCGATCGAGCGCATCCATGACGGCGCGATTGGCGATGTCGTTTCCATGCGCAGCTACTGGAACGGCAATCCCGTCGGGCACAAGGGCACGCGTCAGCGCCTCCGGGACACATTGGGACACGAACCGACCGAAATGGAATACCAGATGCGCAACTGGTATCAGTTTGTCTGGCTCTGCGGCGACCACATCGTCGAGCAGCACATTCACAACCTCGACGTGATCAACTGGATCAAGGGCGGCTACCCCGTTCGCGCCCAGGGCATGGGCGGACGCGAAGTCCGCAAGGGCATCGACGACGGCGAGATTTTTGACCACCACTTCGTCGAATTCGAATATGCCGACGGCTCCCGCAACTACAGCCAGTGCCGCCACATCCGAGGCTGCTTCAACAGCGTCTCCGAGCATGTCGTCGGCACCAAAGGCAAATTCGAACAGGGTCGCGGTGGATTCACCCTCACCGGCCCCAACGCCTGGAATTATCGAGCGAAGGGGGAAGATGGTCATCAATTGGAGCACTACCCGCTCTGGGACGCGATTCGAAACAACAAGCCCTACAACGAGGCCGAATACGGCGCCATGAGCACCATGACCGCGATCCTCGGCCGCATGTGCACCTACACGGGCAAGAAGATCGAAATGGCGGACGCCCTTGCCTCCCCGGTCAGCACCATGCCGGACGATCTCAAATTCAACGACGATTCCCAGGAATGGTCCGGCACGCCGCAAAGCCAGCCGGACAAGAACGGACAGTACCCCATCGCGGTGCCAGGAGATCCCGAATGGTACAAGAAGATCGTCACTGGATAGTCGCCATCCACTAAATTCAGCCACACGCCGCGCGGATCGTTCCGCGCGGCGTTTTTCGTGAGGAACTCCAAAAGGCGCCGAATCTGAAGTTTTGGCTGTTATTCGAGATTGAGCGGGGCGCAGCCTTCGGATGACAGAATACAAGTGTATATCTCATAGGGAACGTTGTTTACCGTCGCCCAGTTAATGCAATCCGCGTCACAATTCTTGTTTGGATTGGTTGTGTTCGGGGTGCATGAAGCCGTTCCATCGGACGTCCAACCGCTCGACGGAGTTACTTCCTAGCCGTTTGCCTGGAGGCCTGATTCCCCAGAACCGGGAAGTCCGTACACACAATCGGTGCCGCATGGATCGGAGCCGGCGTCCCATTTCGAGCAGTCAGACCAAGTGACCGTACAGATCGGCTGATTTGGGTCGAATCCGCAAACAACTCCAGAGCCGTGATTGTAGCACTTGTTTGGACCCGAGATGATCGTCCCCGTATCGTAACAGGGGGGCAGTCCGTCCGCGAATAGCGCAGAGATTCCAGCAATGATCAGCATTAACATTGAGATCCTTACCGCAGTCGTCACGGATGGTCTTCTATTCGTTTTCGATGAGTGTTCCGGTTCTGTTTTCATATGGCGTGTTGCTTGGGGTTGTATTCGATGGCGGTTTTTCAAGAAACATTATCGATGGCTTTTGTGAATCTTTAGAATCGTGAGGCCGAAGATCAATCCAATCAGAATGAAGAGGATTCGCACGCTCCAAACGCGTGAGTTGCGCTCCGGCAACGCTGAGCGTGCACGCGCAGCTTCGGCCGCCTGACGGCGGAGTTCGATTTCGTAGGCCCGTTTCAAATCATTGGTGGCGGTCCAATCGTTATTTGAAATGGCGTGAACGAGTTGGCGGACCGGCGGATCGGCATTCGCGAATCGATTGTCGATCACGTTGATTCTTCCCTGAAAGGCCGGTTGCAACGGTTTGACATTCGAGTTGAGCGTAACTCGCGAGACGCGGCCGCGCGTGATGGTTCGGGGAATGACGTCCGTCGGCTCGGTTCCGCGAACGCGGAACATGTATCGCGTAAAGTTGAATTCCGTCGGAAATGTCACCCCATCGACGGTGCGTTGCTTAACAGCGCCGTAAATGGCATTGGTGAAGCCCTGATCGAACGGCGGAGGAGCCGGATAGACTTTCGATACGCCGCTGGAGCTTTGCACACGAATCATTCCGTCATTGAAATAGATGACGCTTGAAGGAGGGTTTTGGGGCGCTGATTGGAGCCATTTGGCTTTCATGCGAAAGCCGTTTTCCAGCAATGTTCGATCATCGAGTTGCCAAATGGGCTGAACCATGTCGTTTGTCTGATTCCTGAAATAGCAAGCGGACGCGTAAGCGAGCCACAAATAATTGATAAGGGTCCCGTCATCTCTGGGCATTTCCTCATGGGACAGCCGCCCCCCTTGCAAACGGGAATCGTTAGTGGCCCACGATGAATACTGGAACAGCGTCCCATCCTGGTTTGCAATTTGAGTGAATGTGTTGGTGCTTGCGGGATCGAACGTCACCAACGACCAGTCGCAATCGTGGACGCGGACGAGGAAATGCTTTGTCGTTTGAAAGAACATGGAGCCATCGGGGCGATAAATCTCATATTCGATCTCGCCATGTATTTCGGTCTGCTCGATTGCGTCGGCAGCATTCGTGAGCGCGGGCAAATGGGAAATCAGCGCCATAAACACAAACAGGAATGAGCGACGGGGATATGCATTAGAAAACATCACTTTGTCCTTACTTGCAGGATTACAGATACTTTATGTGTTGGGGTGGGGAAAGTTGTCAAGGTGAAGATTGCCCGCCCAACAATGAGCAAAAATGGCTGTTCCGTTTTCGATTGTTGCCTGCGACTGAAGTGCGTTAGTGTCCACGTTTTCCAATGAAATCAATTCTTCACTCCGAGCCAACTCGCCGCCCGGGACGCGCCTCGCGTCTCCCGTTCGCGCTCACCCTTGCATCCTTCGTCCTGGCCATCGGCTGCGGCGACAAACCCGAGTCGCCGCAAAAAGGGGCGGCCGAGGTTTCCAGCGAATGGACGCCGGTCAACACCCCTAAGACTCCCGCTGAAACTCCGGCTCCCGGCGGCGCCACGGCCGCCAAAGCCGGAGCCGAAATTCCTAGGCCGACCGGTCTAGACGCCCTGGCCGCCGACGACAAACGGAAGGCTGAAATTCTCGCTGCGGCCCAGTCCGCGGCCGGCAAGGGATTACCGCCCGGCCCGTCGCCCGCGCAACAGGCGCTCAGGAAGCAGGGCCAAGCCATGAACACCGAACTCGAAGCCCTCGTGACCAAACTGCGCGCCACTCATGAAAAGGCCATGAAGGGGGAGGCTGTTCTCGCCAAAAAGAAACTTCTCGATGACGCCGTCATCAAGGAGATCGCCAAGATCCATCCGGGCATCGACCCCGAATGGAAACGTTTGCAAGCCCTGATCAAGGAACTGGAAAACAATCAGGAACTCGCCGTCAACGATCCCTCCAAGATCTCGGAAGCGACCCGCG
>JBLHKZ010000394.1:0-4217 GCA_047618185.1 Limisphaerales bacterium | reverse complement strand
GACCTATGAACTGGGCGTCAGTTCCTACATCCGAAAACCGGTCACCTTCGACGGTCTGGTCAAAGTCATGGAAGCGCTCGGCAACTACTGGTTTCAGCTGGTTGAATTGCCCAAGCCCAAAGACGATAATTGAGACTGGATCGCGCCAATTGGCTCGCCAGCTCCGCCGACGCCTGGACGCTCGGCGGCCGACGCGACCTCACCGGCTCCAGCGGCGAATTTGTGCGCAACACCGGCCCCGCCGGCGGCAGCGCCTTCTTCTCCACGGCGGCGGCCCTGCACTTTTGAGGCGCCCCGGAAAATTTGCCGTCCTATTGAAAATCGTCGACTACAAGGAATTCATTCAACCTTCGGCCGCGTCCCGCACGACTTTTTGCTGGACTTGCAAAGTCGGTCAGAGAACATACAGCACGCTTGGAACGCAATCTGCGGCCCCCTCCTGGGAAACATTCGTCGCGCCGAAAAAACGGTTCGCGATAAACGCAATTATCGAGGCGGTCGTTTCAAGAATTTTGAGCCACACAAGCATGCGTATCAAACAACGGTGACACCGCCTCTCACATCGACCCGCTTTCCGGCCGCGCGCCGCCCCTGATCCGGACATGACTGACCCCGCCGCCACCGTCCATATTCTCCTCATCGAGGACGACGAGGACGACTACTTCCTGGCCCGGGACATGTTGACGGAATTCGAGCACAGCAAGTTCGATCTCGACTGGGCTTCCGACTACGACTTCGCCCTCAACGCCATCGCCCGGCGCACGCACGACGTGATCCTGCTCGACTACAGCCTGGGCGCCAAAACCGGACTCGACTTCCTCAAGGAAGCCATTTCCCGGGGCTGCCAGTCGCCCATCATTCTCCTGACCGGTCAGAACGACCGCGACATCGACGTCAAGGCCATGGAAGCCGGCGCCGCCGACTACCTCATCAAGAGCGAGATCAACGCCGCCCTCCTCGAGCGCTCCATCCGCTACGCCATCGACCGCAAGAAGGACGAGATCATGATCAGCGATCAGGCCCATCTGCTCGATCTCGCACAAGACGCCATCATCGTCTGCGATCTCGACGGCAGCATCAATTACTGGAACAAGGGCGCCGAAGTGCTCTACGGCTGGGCCGCCTCGGAAGCGACCGGAGGACTCAAGGTCGCCGACCTTTACTCGGAGCCCGAGGACTGCCGCAACGCCCGGGAGAACTTGTTGGACAACGAAGAGTGGAGCGGCGAGGTCCCGCAATACAATCGGGGACGCAATCAAATCGTCGTCAACAGCCGATGGACGCTCGTCAAGGATCAGCGAACGGACAAACCCACGTCCATCCTGATCATCAACACCAACATCACCGCCCAGAAAACCCTGGCGGTGCAATCTCTCCGCGCCCAGCGTCTCGAAAGCATCTGCACGCTCTCAACCGGCATCGCTCACGACCTGAACAACGTGCTTTCCCCCATCCTCATGGCCGTGCCGCTCCTGCAATCCTGGGCCAAGGACGACCATTCCCGCAAATTGCTCAACTCCATCGAGGCCAGCTCCAAACGCGGCACCGAACTCGTCAAGCAGGTCCTGGCTTTCGCACACGGCGGCGAGGGCGAGCCCGTCCTCATGCAGGTCAAGCACCTCGTCACCAAATGCGCAGAGATCGCCGGCCGCTCAGCTCCCCCGTCGGTCGACATCTCCTTCAAGATCGCCAGCGACCTCTGGCCGATCATTGGCGACGCGATTCAGCTCGAGCAGATGATCATGGAGATCGTCAACAACGCCCGCGACGCCATGCCCAAAGGCGGCAGACTCAGCATCTACGCCGAGAATCACGTCGTGGAAAAGACCTTCTCCCGCCAGCACGCCGAAGCGCGCGTCGGCTCCTTTGCCGTGATCGAAGTCAAGGACACCGGAGTCGGCATCCCAAAAGACGTTCACAAAAAAATCTTCGACCCCTTTTTCACCACCAAGGACGCCGGCAAGGGCAGCGGTCTCGGGCTTTCGGATGCGCAGGACATCATCAAGAGCCATCGCGGCTTCCTGCTGGTCGACAGCGAACCCGGCAAGGGCTCCAGCTTCCAGGTCTTTCTCCCACGCGCCGAAACCACAAACCTCCCCTACGGCGGACAGCTCAAGGGCGACTTCACCACGGGCAACGGCGAACGCATCATGATCGTCGACGACGAGCCCTCCGTGCTCGAAGCCGCCAAGAACACGCTCGAAACGTTCGGCTACGTGGTGATCACCGCCACCAATGGGGCCGACGCCCTCGATGCCTTCGCTCGGGAACAAAAACCGATCGACGTTGTCATCACCGATCTGAGGATGCCGGAAATGGATGGCGAGTCCCTGATGATCGCCTTGCGCGAAAAAGATCCTAAACTGAGCTTCATTGCCATTAGCGGCTCAGTCGAGGAAACCGATTCCGAAACCGTCTTTCTCTCCAAACACGCCGCCTACCTCTCCAAGCCCTTCACCCCCGAAAAACTGCTTAGCACCCTCTACGGCGTGCTCACGCGGAATATCTCCTAAACTTCCGAGGCGGGATCTCCCCCGCTCAACGCTGTTCCTTCAAGCAACCCGGATCCATCGCGGTCGCCCTCCCCGTCCGATCCACCGGATGGGTGAACAGGTATTTCCACACCGGCTCGAATAGAAATCCCCCCCTCGCGTCCTTCGGCGAATTGCCGCCCGGTTGCACCGACGAATGCGCCCGCCGGACGTCGTTCTTCACATCCGCCGATGTGATCAGCCGGCGCGTATTTCCATAAGGCGGCCGGGCCATGCCGACGTTTACGATTGGCCCATGCTCGTGCAGGCCGATGAGCTCCCACGAACGGCAGTAATGATCCGCCGTCCAACCGCCATCCAGCACATGGCTAAACCCGAAATAGCGCTCCGTCGGCGTGGCCGAAGGCAGCTTCTGCCAATTCTGAAGCTGGTCGCGCGGACCGCAAAGCATCACCACCCGGCTGACCTTCTGATGTTTCGCAAAGCGCGCCGCCGTCGTGGAGCCATGCGAACTGCCCGCCACAATCACGTCCTCCCATCGCAGCCCCTTGCCGTCCGGCGTCAGGAAATAGTCCCACTTCCCCTCGGGATTCTTCTTCGCCAGATATTTTACGAATTGCAGCGAACGCTCCATCATCCCGTCCTGCTTCTGGATGCCTGCCTCATCGCTGTAGTCGCCGCCCGTCGCCGCCTCCAGCCGCATATTCCCGCGGCAATTCTCACCCGCGGGATTGCCCCGACAAACTTTGGAAAACCACTTGTTCGCATAGTGCGGTTGTATCGCGTGTATTCCGTAACTGTTCAACCGATCGAACAAACGCCCGTTGTGGCTCATCAGCCAGATCACCAACTTCCCGCGCGGCTTCACACGAGTGTCCACCGAAGCGCGTTGTAGATCCTGAGGCTTCTTGTCGGTCCCAAATATGAAACCAATCTTCGGATACTCCCGCGCGCGTGAATTCAGCTGGCTGGCTCGCGCCGAAAGACGATGCATCTTCGGCTGCGCGTCCTTGAAAATCAGCGGTGGCGCTGACTCAGCCGCTTCCACGGACGACATCGATGCCAGGACGGCCAAGACCAACGACAGACACAAAGAAACAAAACGAGAGAATCGAAATTTCATAGCCCGAGATTCAACAGGAGAGAACCAGTAAAACGAAGCGGGAAATCACAGACGAATACAGCAAAGTCATTTTGACAACCACGGAATACACAGAAGTCACGGAAAACGGATCCCTGATCTGTATTCCTTCCGTGCTTTCCGTGTATTCCGTGGTTGTTACTCTCCCCTCCGTCAAATCTTCCGGCGCCAGCCGCTCACTATCATCGAACCCGAAGGGTTCAAAGCCGGGTAGCCGGGCGGTAAGAGAGGCACGAACGCCACCCCCGGAAACCTTCGGCCCAAACGATTCGACCCCGAAGGAGGTCGCAGAACAAACACACAATCAACCGCTCATCTCTATTTCCCCAACCCCTCGCGCACATACGCGATCACATCGGCCAGTTCCTGCTTCGTCATTCCCTGCTCCAGTCCTTCGGGCATGATGGACAGCCGACTGCCCGCCACGCCGGCGATCTGACTACGCACGATCACGTGATTCGCGCCCGGCATTCACCATCGTTGCTATGAGGTTGTCGCAGTGGGAGCCGACTGGTCCACCCGCGCCCCAATCCTCGGCGGCCCCGACCCATTGGACCGGGCGCGCTATCTGAAAACTACCGCTC
>JBLHKZ010000393.1:0-4236 GCA_047618185.1 Limisphaerales bacterium | reverse complement strand
TCGAGTAAATGATCCGGCGCGCGCTGCCCGTGGCGTTTGGTCAATTCCGGTTTGGGGTCGTAGAGATCCAGATGCGAGGGCGCCCCGACCATGAAGAGAAAAATGACGTTCTTCGCGCGCGCCGGAAGATGCGGCGAGGAAAGCGCGGCGGATCGCCCTTCCGTGGCCAGCAAATGGCTCAACGCAATCGAGCCAAATCCACCGGCGGCTCCGTTCAGGAACGCTCGGCGATTGATGGCAAGAGAGTCACTCATTCTTTGGTAATAAATTCATCGAGATTCAAAAGAACGATGGCCGTCGACAGCCACGCTTTCCATTCGGGACGCGCGGAGCCAGCGGCAGGCGTCTTCTCATAGGCGGCTTTTCGTCCGTTCCAAAATTCCGACAACCGTTTGAGCTCCCCATCGCTGGCCTCTCTGCCAAGGCACACACGAACGCCATGCCGGAGTTGTTCCGCCAAAGAACCGTCGGGCCGCTCCCAAAGTATCCGGCGCGCAAGGGCGTCGGCGGCTTCAACGAACACCGGATCGTTCAACAAGGTCAGCGCCTGCAAGGGCGTGTTCGAGCGATCGCGACGGGAACAGGATCGATTCACATTGGGCAGGTCAAAGGTGGAGAACTGCGCATACGGAATGACTCGCTGGATCCAGGTGTAGACTCCCCGCCGATAGCGATCACCGCCGGCGCTGGTTTCCCAAGTCGCGCCGTAACTGGCCTCTTCCAGCACCCCCTCGGGCTGCGGCGGACGCACACTGGGGCCGCCGACCCGCGAATCCATCAGCCCGCTTACAGCCAGAGCCGAGTCGCGCACAAGTTCACCCGAAATTCGAAGCCGCGGGTGACGAGACCACAAAATATTCGAAGGGTCGCGACGCTGGGCTTCGGCGTCGACGCGGGAGGATTGCCGATAAACCGCCGAATCGACCAACAGTCGAATCAGGCGTTTCATATCCCAACCGCTCTCGACGAATTCCACGGCCAACCAGTCGAGTAACTCGGGATGCGAAGGAGGACTTCCCCGCACGCCAAAATCCTCCGGCGTCGCCACCAACCCGCGGCCAAACAATTCCTGCCAGACGCGATTCACCAATACGCGCGCGGTCAGAGGATTCTCCGAAGAAACCGTCCAACGCGCCAGATCCAGACGCGTCGCCTTTTTCCCCGCCGTTTTCAATGCGGGCAAAGACGCGGGAGTCCCCGTCACAACCATGTCCTTCGGCGTCCGGAAATCGCCGCGATCGAAAATGCGCGTCTGGCGCGGAAACCGAGCGGCCTCCAGCGTTTGCGGGCGGCTCAACTCGGGAAGCGTCTTCCCCAACTCGCCAATCCGCTTCCTCATTTCCACCTTCTTCAAAGCCTTGAACTCCTCGTTCAGACCGAGTTCACCACGAACGACGAAATAGTCCAGCAGGCGCTCCTGGTCGCGCTGGCTTCGCTGCGCAATGGGAATCTTCGACAATCTCAGGCCCTCCAACTGCCCCTCTCCTTTGCCGGCGCCCCACAGAATCCCCAACAACTCCGTTGCCCGGTCACGCTTGTAGTCCACGCCCGGCTCCCGCTCGGACTCGCGCATCAACTCCGCCCACTTCCGCATCGCAAGTTCGAGCTGCGGTTCGACCGGTTTAACGATCTCATTCCATTTCTTACGATAGCCGACCAGGGCCGATTCCATCCGCTCCCGCTGGCCCGGCAGAGGCGCGTCGATGTTGACCTCGTCGGCGTTGTTGAAGAAAGCGTAGAACTGGTAGTACTCCCGCTGCGAGATCGGATCGAACTTGTGATCATGGCATTGCGCGCATTCTACCGTCAGGCCCAGCCAGGTCGCGCCGTAGGTCGCCGTTCGATCGATGATTTTCTTCACGCGATGCTCCTCAAGATCCGCGCCGCCTTCCCGATTGCTCAGCGTGTGTCGAAAAAAACCAGTCGCGACCTTCTGCTCGATCGTCGTCGACGGCAGCAAATCGCCGGCGATCTGTTCGATCGTGAATTGGTCGAACGGAAGGTTGCGATTGAGGGCATTGATAACCCAGTCCCGCCAACGCCAGGCATGCGGGCGGTCGTAGTCCACGGTATAACCATCGGTGTCGGCGTAGTGCGCCAAATCCATCCACCAGCGCGCCCATTTCTCGCCAAAGTGCGGCGAGGCGAGCAGCCGATCCATGGCGCTCGCCCAAGCCAGCTCCGCACCGACGCGCCAGGCCGATTCAAAGGCGACGGACTCGGCCGTCGTCGGCGGGAGGCCCGTCAAATCGAGCGAAAGCCGACGCAGCAAGTTTGCCGGAGCCGCCTCGGGATTGGGCGAAACCCCTTCCTTGTCCAGGCGCGCCAGGATAATGAAATCCGCCGCGCTCCGCGGCCATTGTGGATTCGAAACATTTTGGAGCGAAGGCTTCCGCGGCGGGATGAACGCCCAATGTTTTTCGAACGGCGCGCCCGCCGCAATCCATCCGCGCAGCTTCTCAATTTCACCCGCCGTCAATGTCTTGCCGGTTTCTGGCGGGGGCATGCGCTGATCCGGATCGTCCGAAGCCACGCGACGGATCAGCTCGCTCCGTTCAGGGCGGCCGGGAACAATGGGAGCATCGCCGCTTTGCCCTTTTGAGATGGCGAAGGCTCGTCGGTCGAGGCGAAGGCCCGCCTTGCGTTCACCCGCATCCGGACCATGGCACTCTAGGCAGTTTTCCGAGAGGATCGCGCGAATGTCGCGATTGAAACCCACATCTTCTCCGTTCGCCTCGAGCACAAACAAGACGAAGAGAAATCCAGCGATGAAACCATTAACATTCACGAACACGAAAATCTTCGACGATCAACCAACGGTCGAACTATTCGCATGCCGCACGTGAAAGCGACTAAAAAGGATCGGGAGCCGCCCTCCACACAACGGACGGCCACCTCGGGTGCGCCTCGTGCGCGAGCGTTATGCTTTGCCACAATTTTGAACGAACGAGTTTCCTTATCCCTCCGGGATTACGCCTCAAAGCCCAAGGGTTGGGAGGCACGACCCACCTCAGGCTTTGATCCAAGAATTGTTTCAACCCCAACGGGGCTGTGGCCGTCCGCGCCATTGCCGAAGTTGATGTTCAGGTAGCGGTCGGCTCCCAGAGCGGCGCTCGCCGAAGAAAGCGGAATGATTATCCATGCCTCGTTTGGTTCTGAATGGTTTTCAATCTCTCGCGGCCAACCCGGCCGACACATCTCTCGACAAAGAAGCGTTCCCTGCGCCCCGTTCTTTTGTTTTACGGAATCTTCTAGCAGACAGGTTTGGCGCCACCATGCCTCGCCTTATTCAAGTAGAAGGATAAATGATTACAGAGACCGCGCAGGATTCGCCGCGCTTATCCAAAGGCTCGCTTAGTAGAGCTCAAGTCCACTTGGAGCCGATCGATTTCCGCCGACGCGGGAACCCTGCCAAGACGGCCAGCCTGGCACGATAGCGCGGTCGGCGGCAGCGGCTGGACCATTTTAAACCAAGCGCAAACCTCACATCGCGCGCCGTTCCAGGCCAATCATCCACGCGCCAATCCGAAGTTTACGCCCCCATTTTTCCTGACAAAAGCCCTTTACACCCTCAATTCAAAAACATATTCTCGCCGCTTTACGTCGTTAGAAGAAGACACACCAGTATGGTTATGGCAGAAAAGACAGAGAATATTATCGAAGACGTCCGATTGCACGAACGGGATACGGGATCCGCCGATGTGCAGATCGCTAAACTGACGCAGCGAATCAACGAATTGACCGGTCATCTGAAGGAAAACAAGAAGGATCACAGCTCCCGCCGGGGCCTCTTGAAGATGGTTGGACTGCGACGCCGGTTGTTGGATTACCTCCACGACACCGCCACTGACCGCTACCACGCGCTCACCAAGAAACTGAGTCTGCGCCGCTAGACGACGCTTTGTCGGCCGCGCCTGCGGCCGCGCAAATCGACTCAGTTCTCACCTGTTCTCGCTCAGAGAAAGTTTCCCCACGAATACGTGTTTTGATCGGACTACCCGTCTCGGTCGATTCACTTCCGAACCGCAAACCCAAAAAAGCCGTCCGTTGGCAAAGGGAAATTTCATTCAGCGTCCGCGCGAGCGGGGCTCTGAATGAAGTTCCTCTAGGCCGCCGGGCGCAGAAAAAACACAATGGCAACAACAAGAGTCACCGCCCAACTGGGCTCCAAGGAAATCCACATTGAAACCGGCAAGCTCGCCAAGCAGGCTTCCGGCGCCGTCACCGTCCAAATGG
>JBLHKZ010000392.1:0-4264 GCA_047618185.1 Limisphaerales bacterium | reverse complement strand
GTGGTCGACGGACGGTTGCCCTGGGCGGACTTCGCGACCAGATGCAGATAGCGCGCATTGACGCGATTGGAAACGATCTGTTGCGGGCGGCCGGCGTCGGGCAGGTTGCCCTGCGCGATTGCCGCCCCCAGCTTGCGGGATCATTGTCGGCAAAGAGCTCAAAGTCCTTGATTCGCCCGGCCATATTATCTTGGCGCGGGGTGTAGATCAGGCTGCTTTCAGAACCCAATTTCTTCCAAATGATCAGGTTGGAATTTTTTATTCGATGAAGTCCGCTCACAAATCGTCTTTAAATTTCGAGGCAAAGACTGTCACCCCCGCATGGCGCCGCACAATTTTCTTTTCCCGACGAAAGCCCCGCCTCGGTCAGTTCTTGATCCCCGGCGTTTCGATCGGCGGGAGCTCCTTGATGTAGAGATCCTGCTGCGGATAGGGAATCTCGATGTCGTATTTCTTAAACTTGTCCCAGATGAGAAAGTTCACCTTGCTGCGAACAAGATTGGGATGCTTGTAGATCGTCACGCTCCAGACCCGCAATTCGAAGTTCAAGGAAGAATCGCCAAATTCCAGAAAGCGCACGGCTGGCCCGGGGTTTTTCAAAACGTCCTCACATTCCGACGCGGCTTCCAACAGGGCCTTCTCCACCAGATGCACGTCGCTGTTGTAGTGCACGCCGACCGGAATTCGAAAGCGCGTCTTGTCGTCACGATGGCTCCAGTTCGTGACCGTGCTGGAAATAAATTCGCCGTTGGGCACGATCATCGCGATGTTGTCGTTGGTGATCACGGTCGTGCTGCGCAGGCTGATTTTCTCGACCTGCCCGGCGACGCCGCCGACTTCGATCCGATCGCCCAGGGAAATCGGCCTTTCCGCGAGGATGATGATCCCGCTGACGAAGTTGTTGATGATGTTCTGCAGGCCGAAACCAATGCCCACGCCGATCGCGCCGGCGATGAAGGCCAGCGAACCCAGATCCAGTCCGACAATCTGCAGCGAGATGTAGACCCCGAGGACAAGGAGACAGTAGCCCAGCATGCGGGCCATCGCGTATTGCAGCCCCAGATCCAATCGTGTGCGACTCAGCAACCGTCGGACGATATAACGTCGCAAGACGTGCTCTCCCACAAACACGGCCAGAATGAGCGCGAGAAAGGCGAGCATGCCCGAGAGAGTCAGCACGGAATCGCCCAACGTGACCAGGGGGTAGTTCAATATCCTCGCTAGCGGGACCGCAATTTCGTCTAACATGGGATCGTGTGATGCGACGCCCGGCTCGGCCTGCGTTGAATTCGTCAACGCTTCGCCCGGACGTCACGCGAGAATAGGCCGAACAGGCCGCCGGACGAAGCGCTTTTTCCAACGATTGGATTATCCCAGCTCCAAACCTCGAACGTGAAACTCGTAGTCGCCGGTCGTCTCGCCCCGCTCTGCCGCCAAGGCCCGCGCTTTCGGCGCGATCTTGCCGAGCAAGGGAAGCCCTTCCGCGCCGAGTGTTAAAAGCCCCGTCGCCAACGCGTCGGAGTCCGTCGCCGAGGGCGTCACGACCGCCGCCAGGACAGCTCCTTCGGTCGGTTCGCCGCGTCTCGGATCCATGACATGACCGTAGGTTCGCCCGTCGATTTCGAAGGCCTTTCCCCAGATCGCCGACACAGACATCGCCTCGTCGCGCAGGGCGACCGTCGTGAGCGTTGCTCGCGCCCGGTCCGCCTCGGAAAGTCCATTCGGGTCGCAAGCGGCAAGTTCGCTGTATCGCGGGTGTTCGATGGCGACGGTCCAGGCCTCCGAATCCACCGGCCTGCCGATCGCGCAAGCCGTGCTCGTGCCGCCGTGAATAAAGGCGCTTTCAATCTCCAAATCGCGCAGCAATTCGACGGCGGACTCGAGCGCATAGCCCTTGCCGATGGAGCCCAGGTCTAGAGCCATGCCCTCGCGCTCGAAACGCACGGTGTCCTTCTCCTGATCCAGAATCACGTGATGCATGCCCACCCGCTCGCGTGCAGAGACCAACTCTTCCTCGGAAGGCAGGCGCCCCTCGCCACCGGCCAGGCCCCAGCATTTCATAAGCGGCGCGATCGTGATGTCGAACGCTCCGTCCAGCGCCGCGCTTAAATCGCGCGCGCGCCGCAGGAGTTCGAACAACTGCGGCTCCACTTTGACGGGCTCTCGGGCCGCCAACGCGTTGATCCGACTGATCTGGCTGGCGGGATTGTAAAAGCTGAGCTGAGCGTCGAGTTTTTCAATCTCGTCCAACGCCTCCTCCCCCGCCGCCCGCAGCGCCGACTCATCTTCGCCCTGCAACACGATTTCGAAACGCGTCGCCATCGCATAGCGGGCCAAAGTCACGGTTTCCATTGGTTTTCTACAAAGTTGTCACTGAGCCGACCCAAGGCGTGAACCACAGATGGACACAGATGGACACAGATCACGAAAGCCCCGAGAAAAGTGATCGCTTCACCAGGCGGGCGAAAGCCCCGCTTTGGTTCCATCTGTGTCTACCTGTGTTCATCTGTGGTTAAAGAATTCTCACTCATCGAATGGCAAAATAAAAAAGGGTTTCGCGGCCTTCCGCGAAACCCTTTGAGTGAATCGTTCGCCCCGCTCAGGAAAGCGGCAGCGTGCCGTAGGTGATCGGCTCGAGCACGGTGCCTTCGCCGGTCGTGATCTTGCGCGTCTTCTCGTCGAAGAGGCAGGCCACACTCAAACGCTCGGACATCTCCGCCAGCGAGATGACGGTCTGCGTGCGAATCGCCAGCTCGATGCCGCAGTTCGGCTCCCTGTTCTCACGAATCGAGTCGAAGAAGTCTTTCTCGTGAACTTCGACGTCTTCACCGGGCGTCAGGTTGGTGAATTCCTCGGGATCGATCTCATCGGCAAACGGACGCTCAGGAATGAGGTTGACGCGATTGCCGCCGAATTCGAGACGGGCGTGATGACCGCGCATGACGCTTTGCAGACCGTGCTCGCTCACCGAGGAAGTGGTGACCAACAAGACAAGTCCGCTCGGGAATTCCGCGAGGATCTGCGTGCTGTCCGTGCAGTCGCGATCCAGGGAGATCTTCCGCGTGCCCGTGCACATAACACGCGACGGGAATTGCGGATTGCCCGAAGCCAGCATCAGGGGATGCAAACGGTGCGGAGCGAGATCGCCCAACAGACCGGCGCAGTAGGGCAGATATTTGCGCCAGCGGAAGTAGTGATCGGGATTGAAGGGCGTCTTGCGATTGATCGGGCCCATCCAACGTTTCCAGTCGAGATTGTCGGGGCGCGCATCCTCCTGGATCTCGTAGTTCCATTCGCCGCCTTTGGCCGCAGCGTTGCGCATGTAGGAGTCCTGCCCCAGAACCAGCGGTCCGATGCTGCCGTCGCGAGCCAGCTCGGCAGCCTTGTGCCACTTGGCGTCCGACGCTGCCTGTGAACCAACCTGCACCTTTTTGCCGGTCTTCTTGGCGACGTCGTAGACACGGAAGGCTTCATCGAGATAGCGGGTCATCGGCTTCTCGCAATAGATGTGCTTGCCGGCTTCCATCGCGTCAATCGCGATGGGCGCGTGCCAGTGGTCAACCGTCGCCACGACGATCGCGTCGATGTCCTTGCGCTCGCAAAGTTTCCGGTGGTCGGAATACATATCGACCTTGTTGCCCTGATTGTTCTCGGCGTTCGCCTTGTGTTGCAAGCGGCGCTTCTCCCAGACATCGCAGACCGCGACCGATTCGGTGTTGTTGTCCTTGTGGTTCTTGGTCATGGCCCGCACGTGGCGTCCGCCCTGACCGCCCACGCCGATGTGACCCACGATAATCTTCTCATTCGCTCCCGCGACATTCGCCGACGGAGCCTGGTCCTGGCCGTAGACAGGCGTCTTGAACGGATTAACGGCGACAACCGCAGCTGCGGCGGCGGTCCGAGTGATGAATTTCCGGCGGTTTTCGCCTCCGGCCAACTGGGGGTTTTTCTTTTGGTCCATATGTAAATAGCGGGTTTCAGATCTTTGATGAAAGAGTTGCGAGATTAGCGTCATCTTGGACGGGGTCAATTCCCAATCATTCAAGGGAAATAAGAATTTCCAACCCATTCTTGCCCTCGTAAAACTCACCTTAAAGGCCGCTCGGGATGTCCGCACAAGCACGGCCGAATCGCCTTCAAACCGCATTCATTCTACCGCCTTCTTGCTGCGGCGGATGACGGTTCTGTCCCGACGCGAAATCACGGATACTCACAATATGCCCCCCTCCAAATTGAGCGAAACACAACCCATCTTGCGCCATAG
>JBLHKZ010000391.1:0-4273 GCA_047618185.1 Limisphaerales bacterium | reverse complement strand
CATATGTCCCCAATGTTTGCCCTTCATCAGCGGACTGGTTTGCTTCACGTCCTCGTGAAGGTTGAAAGGCTCGGGGACAATTTCGCCCTCATGCAAATGCGACCAGCGTTCGGGGTATTCGTAGGAATGATGCGGAGCCTTGAAATGCAGCATCAGGCAAAACGGCTTTGATCGATCGCGCTTATTCAACCACGCGAGCGCATGATCCGTGTAGACGTCCGAAGAGTAGCCCTTGTGTTTCTCGATGGCGTCCTCGTCGCCGCCGCCCCCGTAGGCCCACTCGCTCTTGTCGGTGTAGAAAGTGGGGTCGAACCACTGCCCCTGCCCTTTGGTGACCTTGTATCGATCGAATCCCTGCGGGCGCGATTTCAAATGCCACTTGCCGAAAACACCCGTTTGATAGCCGGCCTTTTGCAGTTCCGCGGAAACCCAGGGCGAGTCGGGATTGATCACCGCGTTCAGTCCATAAGCCCCGTTCTTGTGGCTGTATTGCCCCGTGAGATACGTGGCGCGACTGGGCGAGCAGATCGAATTGTTGCAGCAGAAATTATTGAAGCGCATGCCTTCGGCGGCAAGTTGATCGATGGCCGGCGTCACGACAAAGTCCTTCAACCACGAGCCGTAACACCCCACAGCCTCAAGCGCATGATCGTCCGCCATGATGAAGACGATGTTCGGCCGCGCGGAATCAGCCGCCTCAAGCTGACGAGTCGGCCCTGCAATCAGGAACGAAGCAACGAGGCAGCTGAACAGAGTTTTCTGAAGTAAGCGGTTTGTCATTGGAATCAAGGAATCTAGAGCGGACGGGCCTGGTTGTCACAATGAAAGAAAGCGGCTGGCGACACGATCAAGAATGGGACACGCTTGAGCGTTGACCGCGCGCGCTTCTCCGATTCTTATTCTCCGCATGAATTCCAGAACGATTCTTCTGACTGGCCTCTGCGCCTTCCTCGCTTTTTCCGTCAGCGCCGCGACCGGGACCAAAGGCGTCAACCTGTACGACTGGCCCGGCTGGCGCGGCCCCACTCACAACGGGATCGCAGCGCCAGGACAGAAAGTCCCGACGGAATGGGACGAGAAAAAGAACATCGTGTGGAAGACCGCGATCCCGGGGCGCGGCCATGGCTCGCCAACTGTGGTCGGCAAACACATCTACCTTCCCACCGCCGACGAGAAGGAGCAGACCCAAAGCGTGATCTGCCTCGATCGCAAGACCGGCAAGGAGATCTGGACCAAGGTTGTGCATTCGGGCGATTTCAACAAGGAACGCCAAAAGCGCGCATCCTGGGCTTCAGCGTCGATCGCCTGCGATGGACAACGGCTCTATATCAACTTCTTCAACCGAGACGCGATCTACACCTACGCCCTCGGCCTTTACGGCGACATTTTGTGGGAAACCAAGATCGCCGACTTCGTCAGCCACCAGGGCTATGGCGCCTCGCCTTTGATCTACAAGGACCTGGTCATCGTGACCGCCGACACCAAGGCGCCGGGCGGCGGCGCGATCGCGGGCCTGGATCGCAAGACGGGCAAAATCGTCTGGAAGAACAAACGGCCGGAGCTGCCGAATTATCCCTCACCAGTCGTGTTCAACATCGGCGGCAAGGATCAACTGATCGTCACGGGCTGTGATCTAATTTCCAGTTTCAATCCGATGACCGGCAAGACGATCTGGGAGCACAAAGGCTCGACCACGGAATGCGTCGTCACTGCGGTCACCGATGGCGTGCGCGTCTTCACCGGCGGCGGCTATCCAAAAAACCACACGGTGGCCATGCGCGCCGACGGATCGGGCAAGGTGGATTGGATCAACTCCACACGGATCTACGTGCCCTCGATGATCGCCAAGGACGGGCACCTCTACGCAGTGGCCGACGCGGGGTTCGCCCATTGCTGGGAGTCCGCGACCGGGAAGCTGATGTGGAAAGAGCGACTCGGAGATGGGCGCAAGGGCGGCGATTTCTTTTCGTCGCCAACCATGGTCGGCGATCGCATCTACGCGACCAACGTGCGCGGGCAATCCTTTGTGTTCACGGCGAGGCCGGACAAATTTAAGCTGCTGGCGCAGAATAATCTCGGCGACGAATCCTACTCGACGCCGATCGTCTGCGGCGGACGGATCTACCTGCGCGTCGCAAAGAAGGGAGACACCCGTCAGGAGTTCCTTTACTGCATCGGCCAGGGCGGTCACTAGTCCGCCGAGTTAACAACCACGGAAGGCGTTTTCATCCAATAGCGACGCGATCCCTGCCAGGTTCGGGCGGCAAACCAAAGTCAGCCTCCTCTGCCTGCCCTTCGCCGAGGTTGCCTCGGCTTCCAGAATTGCTACCATGCGCGGCATGAGATTTCGTTTCTTTTCCCTCGTTGCCGCTTTGGCGGTCTTCTTCGCAACAGCCGTTCCGACCCACGCCGCCGGCAAGCCCAATGTCCTCTTCCTCATCTGCGACGATCTCAACTGCGATCTGGGCAGTTATGGGCATCCGCAGGTGAAGTCGCCGAACATCGATCGACTGGCCGCGAGCGGGCGTCGCTTCGAGCGGGCTTATTGCCAGTTTCCGCTTTGCGGCCCGAGCCGGGCGTCGTTCATGACCGGGCTTTATCCCGATCAGAACCTGGTGAAGCGCAACGCGATTTACATTCGCGAGCATGTCCCCGATGTGAAAACGATCCCGCAGATGTTTCGCGACAATGGCTACTTTGCGACGCGCATCGGGAAGCTTTATCACTACAACGTGCCGAAGAACATTGGCACCAGCGGGCACGACGATCCGTATTCATGGAATCAGACCTTCAATCCCCGCGGCCGCGATGTGGACGACGAGGACAAGATCTTCAGCCTGCGACCGGGCAGCTTCGGCGGAACGCTGAGCTGGCTCGCCGCCGACGGGACGGACTCCGAGCAGACCGACGGCATTGCCGCCGCAATCGCAGTCAAACAACTCAAGAAACACGCGAAGGAAAAGACGCCGTTTTTCATGGCCGTCGGCTTGTTTCGACCGCACACGCCCTTCGTCGCGCCGAAGAAGTATTTCGACATGTATCCGCTCGACAAGATCGTCGTGCCGAAGACGCCAAAGGGATATCTGGACACCCTGCCCGCAGGCGCGCGCAAATCAATTTCCCGCAAGAAGGACCAGCTCAACCTGGCGGACGATCTAGCGCGGCAGGCAATCCAGGCCTACTACGCCTCAATCACCTTCGCCGATGCGCAGCTCGGCATCATCCTCGACGAGTTGGAGGAAAGCGGCCTCTCGAAGAACACCATTGTCGTGTTCACCTCGGACCACGGCTATCACATGGGCGAACATGGCCACTGGCAGAAAACAACCCTGTTCGAGAATGCCGCGCGTGTGCCGCTGATCATATCTGCGCCGGGCATGGAGGATGCGGGCGAAAGCAGCGGCTCCCCCGTCGAGATGCTCGACATCTACCCCACCCTGGCGGAGATGTGCCGACTCAGGGCTCCGTCCTATCTGTCGGGACGCGCTCTGAGTATGGAGCTGAAGAGTCCCTCATATGTGTCCAAGTTGGGCGCGCTGACGCAGTACGACAGCGGCTACAGCGTGCGCACTGCTCGCTATCGGTACACCGAATGGGGCGAGAGCGGCAAAGCCGGCGCCGAACTCTACGACCATGAGACCGATCCCCGGGAAATGGTCAATCTGGCGGGCAGGCCCGAGCACGCAGCGACCGCCCGAAAGCTTGCCGCGAAGCTCAGGTTTCGAATCGAGCGCGCGCAGAAGAAGGCCGAGGGCTACACCCAGATCCAGTTCGAGAATCGCCGCCGCGTGAAATAAAACCAGAAGCCTGTGAAAAGACTCCAAAGCTTCGTAGCAGCCGAGGTAACGAGGCTCATATATCAACGACTTGCGAACTAAAAAGAGCCTCCTCACGTCGACTGCTACAGTTTTACAAAAAACGACACTGAAAATGAAACGACCTGATAGACGAATCGTGCCCGCGTTCGCGTTCGCATTCGCGTTGACGCTGACCCTCACCGGCTGCGGCAAGCCGGAGTCCGCTCCGCCGCCAAATCCTCTCGCAGGGCTTCCGCTCGAAGAGCGGGTCTCCTCCGTGGCGAAACCATTGGTCGACGATGGCTGGGCGCGCGGCCTGATCGTCGGAGTGATCCAGGACGGAAAAGAATCCTATTTCGCTTTCGGCGAAATGGGCGAAGGGGACGAGCCTGATCCGGAAAAGACGGTGGTGTTTGAAATCGGCTCCATCACCAAGGTCTTCACGGCGATCCTGCTGGCCGATATGGCCCAGGCCG
>JBLHKZ010000390.1:0-4275 GCA_047618185.1 Limisphaerales bacterium | reverse complement strand
GGTAATTTTCCTGACAAATTTTCCTTCGGCATCGTCGCAGCGAATTTTCTTGAGCGACTCCTGAGGAACCTTGGCGGGAAACACGTTGATCGCGGATTCGTTCGGGGGTAAACCAAGGCCCGATCTATCTGACGACGAATGAGCCAATCCGAAAAAACCTGCTACCTCGACAATAACGCGACGACGCGCGTGGCGCCGGAAGTCGTCGAGGCGATGATGCCCTACTTCACCGAGAACTGGGGCAATCCCTCGGCTGCGTACGGATTTGGCAATCGCCTGACGAAGGATCTGGATGCCGCACGCGAGCAGGTGGCCACGCTGATCAACGCGGAGCCGCGTGAGATTATTTTTACCAGCTGCGGAACGGAGAGTAATAATTCCGCCTTCCATGCCGCGCTGATCACACAGCCGGAGAAGCGGCATATCGTCACGACCAAGGTCGAGCACGCCGCCAACATCGCCTACAGCGAGCAGCTCAAGAAGCAGGGCTGCGAAGTGACGTTTCTGCCGGTCGAGCCCGATGGCTCGATCGATCTGCATCTGCTGGAGTTGGCGATTCGTCCGGACACCGCGCTCGTTTCGATGATGTGGGCGAACAACGAAACTGGAGTGCTGTTTCCGATTTACGAGGCGGCCGCCATTTGCCGCTCGAAGGGCGTGCTCTTTCACACCGACGCAGTGCAGGCGGCGGGGAAGGTCGACATCGACGTCAAGCTCACCGAGGTCAGCATGCTATCGATTTCCGGCCACAAGCTGAATGCGCCCAAGGGGGTGGGCGCGCTGTTTGTCAAACGCCGCACGCCCTACGAGTCATTCATTACCGGCGGCGGTCAGGAACGCGGACGCCGGGGCGGGACGTATAACGTGCCCTACATCATTGGCATGGGAATAGCGGCGGAAATGGCCCACTTTCATTTGACCCGCGATGTGCATCGCGTGCGCACGCTGCGTGATCGGATGGAGGAAGGCATCTTGAAACGGATCAAGGTCAGTTGCCGCAATGGCAGTCACGATCTGCGACTGCCAAATACCTGCAATGTCTGTTTTCACGGAGTGGAGGCCGAGGCGGTCCTGATGCTGCTCGACAAGGCGGGCATCTGCGCGTCGAGCGGATCGGCCTGCAAGACCGGCTCGATCGAGCCTTCCCACGTGCTGACCGCTATGGGATTGCGTCCTTCCCTTGCGCGCGGGGCGCTGAGATTCAGCCTCGGCGTCTACAACACCGAGGAAGACGTCGACTATCTCCTCGAAACGCTGCCGCCGATCATCGACAAGCTTCGCGAGGTCACGCTGGAGACGGATGTCGAGCCGATCGAATCGATTGAGAGCGGGGGCTCGACCGTGGTGTCGGCCTGAGGCGGGCGGATCTCAATTCTCCGAAGTGTCGACCACAACAAAAGTGTTGGCGACCCGAAGGATGGGTAAAGCTGGTGGGGCGAGAGTCCCCCGAGTCCATTTCAGTATCCCACAGGATTAGAGCGACTGTGGCGCCCCTGCAGGGCCTCTGTTTATTGAAGTGTTCATGCCGGTATAAATTTGGAGTCGGCGCGCCTGTTTGACTCGAGGTCCACAATCCCTTTCTCTGGGCCAGCGACTGGGAAACGCAAGTCTGCAACCCGACGGGCGCTCTCGTCGTTATTGTCCATCAGAATGAGTTGCTGACTCTTTGTCGCAGTGGTTGCATGCACAACGTCATAAAAATCTGACTTGCCATCTTGAAGTAATGAAAACGTTTATCGCGATAGCGCTTGCGGCGCTGATGTCTTTCGCTGCCGCCTACATGTTCGCGTCGAATCGACGCGGCGCCGAGCACGCCGCCGAAATGGCCGCCGTTCAGGCCGATTGGCAGAAGCAGCGGCAGCGGTTGGAGGAGGAATTGCAAAAGGCGAAGAATCGGACGCCGCGGGTGGAGGAGGTCACCAGGGAGGTTGAGGTCAAGGTCGCCGAGTCGAGGGATCCCCAACAGATGATCGACAATCTCATTGCGCTCAAGCCCGATCGGGAAACCGATATGACCACGCGTCAGCGGCGGATCGTGCATGAGTTTGAGAATCTGATCGATTTGGGGCCTGCAGCGTTGCCGGCTATTGAGCGCTTTTTGAAGCTGAATCAGGAGATCGAACTGGGTCGTCCGCCGAAGCCGCCTTCCGAAACGATGACTGAAAAACAGCAGATCGACACCGTGCGTCGGGCTGAATCGCGCGACCGCTACGAAGAAGTTCGCCGCAGCACGCGAATGAAGCTGCCGGACGGTGATTTTTCATACCCGACTTCTTTGCGACTGGGGCTGATGGAGGTTTTGTATCGTATCGGGGACGCCGAGGCGGAGCGCATCCTGGCCGAGACATTGCGCAGCGCGGTGCGGGGGTACGAAGTGGTCTGGATGACCGCCTGGCTGGAGAAACTCGCCGAAGGCAGATACCGCGACCTGGCGACTGCTGTAGCCAAGGATCTGCTGAGAAATCCCGTCGTGATTCCTGGCGGGTCGCGTGAGGACAAGTATTCCAAGACGCACCTCTATACCGTGCTGGATCATTTTAACGACACGTCGTTCATCAGCGAGGCTAGGAAGCGTTTGATTGGTCCTGACGGCAAACTGGATCAATCGGCGGTTGCCTATCTCAAGTCTTCGTTGAACGAGAATGTTTTGCCGGTCGTGCTCTCGGTGTATCAGGACACCCGATTGACGAGCAGCACGGACAAGGCGCGCCTTCTAGGCATCACCCAGCACTATTACGGCTCCCATCCGCAGGCGGACGAGCTTTTCCGCACGCTGCTCACCAGCGCCAACGATTCGGACAAGCGGAACAAGTATTATGCGGTTTCAGGGCTCGATGGCGGTGGGTATTCGGCCGATGGCCGAGCTGCGATTCCGAAAGATCCGCAGGTGATTCAGAGGCGGTTGGCCTTGCTGGAAAGCGTGAAGAACGTCGAACTCGACAAGCGAACGCTCGACATGATGGAGCGCACCTACAAGAACCTGCAGAAACTCGCGAATGGTGAAAGCCTGAGTAGTCGCGGTTCGTCGCGCGTGGGGAGGTAGGACGCTCGTTCGCCGTTCGGAAAAAAAGTAAGAGGGCGAAGGCGCCGTCACCTCGCGGCCCGGTCCATGCAGACTGGCGAGCTGAATGCGCGCGCGGCATCTCCGGTTGCGACCAGCGATCTTTTGCCATCGCTTCCGTGGCGGGGCGGCGATACATTTTTCACATGCGAAAGGTGGTGAAATGCGGAGCGATGAGATTCCACTGTTCTCTGCTGCTGCTCTGTGTGGCTTTTGCTCCGCAAGCCGCCCTGGCGGGCATGACGGTCTACGGCTTGAACGACGTCTACCGGGTCCGAATGGAGGAGATATCTTTTTTCGTTCTGGTATTTCTGGTCGCCTCGTTTGTTTTTAAATGGTTGTGGAATTCCATCGCCAAGGATTTCACCAAAATGCCTCGTCTAAAATGGCGACACGCGGTGGCGCTGGCTCTGACGCTTGGGCTGGGGATGTTGCTCGTGTTGACCATGATTTCAGGCATTCGCGAAGTCCTCACGCCCGACGCCTGGCGACGACAGGGCAGCGGCTACAAGCTGAATTCACCGGTCATGGTCGAGGATCGGCGGTGGAGTATCCAGCAGTTGCGGGACGGCCTGATGGCGTATGCCCGGAATCATGACGGCAGGTTTCCTCCTCACGATTTCGTAGAGGATCTGCCCGCGAAACTCTGGGAAACCCCGGATCCCAAACGGCTGCGATATCACTATCGCCCGGGCGCGACATTAGATGATCCGGCGGCTCTCGTCGCGTGGGAGCCAAAAAGATTCGGCGATGGGATATTCGCGATCTTTGGCGACGGGCATGTGCGCCTGATCAAAGCGAGCGGGATACGAAAGGTGGGGATTTGGCCAAGTATTCCATCAAGTGTGAAGAGATCAGGCTCTTCGTGCTGATCGATACGGACGAAGTCTATCGAGGAATCATCATCTTTCGGTCCGGCTATGAAAATCCGTCCGATCGTCGAATCTGGGTTTACGATTCAAGATTGGATTCTGGCGCGCAAAGGTTCGAACGCGCCGAACTATCGACAGTGATGCGGCGGTATCGGGATGAGCTGCACCTCGTCTTTTGATCGCCCCGCCGGAAGGAGGCGCCATGGGAAAGGTCGCCGAATCGCTGGTGAATCAGCCTAGCTGTTTTAGGATTGCCGAAGGATTCTGCCGCAAATTCAAGACCGCTTTCACGAACAGGCGTTGTCTGTGCGTGTCGTAGAAGATTCCGAATGGATAACGATA
>JBLHKZ010000389.1:0-4281 GCA_047618185.1 Limisphaerales bacterium | reverse complement strand
GATTTCGTCGTCGAACTCGACCACCATGTCGGCAGGCTTCTGCGCAAGCTTGACGAACTCGGAATTGAAAAGAACACGATCGTTATTTTCACCAGCGACAACGGGCCGGTCAATCGCACCAAGGGGTATCGGCAGAAATGGGTCCGGGGCGACACCGGCATTCACGGGCACGACAGCAACGGTCCTTTCACCGGTTGGAAGGCGGGCCTGCAGGAGGGCGGTCACCGGGTGCCGTTCTTCGTCCGCTGGCCCGGTAAAATCAAACCGGGCGAGAGCTGTCCAACGACGATCGTGTTCAACGATGTCCTTCCAACCCTCGCGGAGATATTGAACATCAATCTGGACAACCACACCGCAGAAGACGGACAAAGTTTCTTCCGGGCGCTGACGGGAGAAGCAAGGCCCGGGTCGTTTCATGAGGCGATCGTGCACAATCACAGCAACGGCGCCTTTGCCATTCGCAAGGGCGCTTTCAAGCTGACGGTCAACGGGCCGAAAACCACTGAGCAGATCGTGGATGACGCCTACCCGGTGTCCTTCGTTCTTCACGACTTGGGCAACGACATCGAAGAAATAGCTGACGTATCCCGCAATCATCCGGGGAGGGTGAAGGAGATGCATGCCTTGCTCAAAAAATATGTAAGGGAAGGCCGAAGCGCCAGTAGGCGATAATCCCGAGCGTAAGGCGGTGGAGCCCGCAGTGGTTATCAGTTCTCACTCTTGCCACAGACAATGACGGACAGATGCAGGTTACAGAGCCAGGTGTCTTCCGGCGCTGGGTATGCAGGTCGGGACTGATCTGCATATCCAGCGCGGCCCGACAGCAGGATCGGCAGATTGGCGTTGGTGTGGAAACGTCAAATTCCGAAGCCCATTGAAACTTTCGCGTGCATCGACCGCTCAATTTGCCAACACTTGATTCATGATTTTCCGACTCCTCATGGTCATCGCGCTATTGCTTTTTCCCACCTTCGGCGCCGCTCAACCGGGAGACTCTCAGCAGACCTTTCCTTCGGTGGACGAACTTCCGGAGGTCAGGGAATTGCCCAACCCCTTTGTCTTCCTCGACGGCACAAAGGTGAAGACGCCCAAGGACTGGGAACGCCGGCGGGAGGAGATGAAGGCCATGGTCCTCCACTATCAGTTCGGGCATGCTCCCGCGCTTCCCGCGCCAGACAGGATCCACGCCGAGATCCTTTCCGAGACCGACGCGCTCGACGGACAGGCGGTGAAGCGCGCTGTGCGACTTCGTTTTGGTCCCGGCGACGCTGTCTCGCTCTCGTTGGGAATACACGCGCCGAAGAAGGGTAAGGGACCCTTTCCCGTGATCGTTCACAACAGCCCCGGAACCTTCGAGGTCGACGACGCGGTCGTGGGGGATCTTGTGCGTCGAGGCTACATGCTCGTGAGCTATCAACGAACCGACCTCCACCCGGATTGGGGGAAGGATCCGGCGGCGAAGAAGCGGCGCGATCGGGGCGACGCGCGCCGGGCCTATCCCGATCATGACTGGGGCTGCCTCCGAGTCTGGGCGTGGGGCGGCAGTGTGACCCTCAACTGGCTCTCCACGCTGCCCGAGGTCGACATGGCAAAGATCGTCTGCACCGGCCACTCCCGGGGCGGCCAGACCGCGGCGCTGATGGGAATGGTGGACGAACGGGTCGCGGTTGTCGCTCCGAACGCGGGCGGTTCCATCACCACCGGTTGTCACCGGGTTGGAAATAAGACCCGCCGCATCAAGGACAAGATGAACAGCGGCAACGCATACTGGTTTCATCCCAACCTGATTCCGTTTGGCGACCGGGAGACGTGGTTGCCGTTCGACCTGCACTTCATCAAGGCGGCCGTGGCGCCGCGGGCATGGTTCAACGCGAACGGTCTCAGCGATAAGCTCAACGTCGAGGGCAGCATGGTCACCTGGCGCGCTGCGCGCGAGGTGTACGACTGGCTCGGCGTGAAGGAGCGGTGCGCCCAATGGTACCGTGAAGGCGGCCACGACCAGGGCGCGCAGGATTGGAAGGCGCTCGCGGACTTCGCAGACTTCATCTTCTTTGAAAAACCGCTACCGGATTCAAAGGCGTTTTATCAGGAGCCGTGGCCCGACATTCCGCTGCACTACTCCTGGAAAGCTCCGCGCTGATCAGCAAGTTGACGCCAGCAAAACCAATCGAGCAATTCTCCGATTCTGTCTGATTATTCATGAAGCGTATTTCCAGGAAATACCTTCTTCGAACAGGCAAGCGCTCCATTTATAATTCCACGCATGGAGAGAAAGTCCTCCGAAGGACGACGTGAAAAAGGCTGTGAGAGACCGTCGGGTGGACGTAATAGACGCGTCGCTCGATCCGCAAACGAAAAGGTTCGGTCCCGGAATGCTGAATTGCCGCTGTTGATCCGACCGGGCTTCAAGGAATGGCGGCGCGAGTCCGATTTCGCCTCCACCCAGAATCGATAGCGGGTCCGAGATTTCTGGGGTGTGCAGGACTACGGGCGGAGGCGTCCGTGTGTTCCGCAAGGCGAGATCACAATTGACCAAACCCTCCTGCTTCTGTCGTTTCCAGCGCCGCTCGCGAATGACGTCCCAGCCTTGTTGGTAATGTCCTTCGTATTTCGCGATATCCTCCTTGAGCGCATGCAGGGGAAAATGCGGCGCGGTATAGGCGACATAGAGGAGGAACGGCGACTCGTCCCCTTCGGTCGAGGTCGCGTGTTCACGCAGAAAGTCAATCGCATGGTCCGTGATTGCGGTGGTGGCGTAGTAACCCTCGCCAGGAGCCGGTGTCGGCAGTTTCTTTTTATCCAGGTGATGCCGATTCGGAGAGAAGAACCGGTCTGTATCCACCAGGGACAACAGCGTTGCCCTCACTCGAATGTTCGTCGCGATCATAATTCCCGGAAACTGCGAGGAATGTGGGAAAAGGTCTGTAATGGAAAGGCCAAAATCCCGACACCACGCCGCATCGGAATGTAACGCCCAATCATACGCGGGCGTATCATTCTCGGGGGCATGAATTCTCAACATTCGGAAATGGGTCCGATGTCACTTTTGCCCGGTCCCCTTCGGCCCAAATCGTCGTTTCCGCGAATGAATGCGCTGGCCTCGCCGGGGAAGGGATGAGCGCGAAATTTCATTTTTTCGCTAAAATGATTGCCGAACGTCTCATAAGCTCCTAAATACAGCGCGCTATGGCAGTCACACCGAGCAAAGATTACAAGCGCCAAGCGCGTGAGTTGAAGAAAATTGAGAAGCGCATGGCGCGCGAGACCGCAAAGGCGGAAAAGAAAGCCGCCGACGAGGCCGCCCAAAAGAGCGCCGAAGAGGCCGCCGAGGCTGCTGAATCCGGCGAAGCGCAGCCGGAAACTCAAGGCACACCAGCCTGACATTGCTCTTGCCCCTCCTATCTCTGTGTCATCCGCGTAATCCGCGGTAAGAACCATCCTAGGTTTTATCTCACACGTGACTCAGCTGACTCAGGCTCAGCGGGAACTCCTTTACGACCCAACCGTTGTGGAACGGTTAATCACTGCGTGTGCGGTGAAGGCCGCCTATTGAGTTTTCCACTGCGTTGCAAGCAGCCGCAACGTCTCCAAAACGATCCGCTCTCCGGCCTTGGGGCCCGACCACGGAGGTCTTCGCAATGGCGCCATACCCGCCTCGTCGAACGGCCCGTTCGGTGGGGAGATAGGAGGCGCTGCCCGCCAGCTCGACGACGAAGGTCTGCACGGCCGGGCTGCGTCCTTTCATTCGGATTCCATAGTCGAGGTAGAGCTCGAAGGGATTCGTGACAATCGCCACATCGCCGAGGCGCACAGCGTGAATTTCGATCGGAAACACCGGCGCGTCGGAAATCGGTTCAGGGAATCCGCCCTAGATTTCAAGAACGCTCATCGCATGAAGCAGCGTGGGCGAAAAATTGATTTCCGATTTCACGACGGACAAGGTCTCCGAGATCGTGGCGGCAATTCGCCTCGCGATCTCTCTTCGGCGTTGGGCTCTTTCGTCGTTGCTGCCGGGCAGGCGCAGGCGCCGCCTGAAAACTCATACGAGAAGTTGGGAAGCGCTTTGATCGATTCCTGGTTAGGACTGTCAAAATACAGCGTTGCCTTAACAGGAGGTCGTTGAGTAACAAGCATCCGGGTCATCTCAATCTCGATTTGCCTTTCCTTGTTGCTCATGCGCAAGCCCTGGCAAAACCGGTTGAAAACCCTTGAATCAAACGACAGACTGCCGGCTCTCAGAAAATCAATACTATGAAAAGAATTACTGTCATCGCCGCCCTG